>JAJUHO010000064.1 GCA_029267825.1 Oscillospiraceae bacterium | reverse complement strand
TTTCAAAATCATCTCATAAGGCTGTTTTTATAAATATTTAAAATCTCCTCTTTTGTCGGGACAACTATTCCGTTTTTTACATTTTTTGCATTTACTGCAATGTCCGAATATTTTTCAAGTTCATCAGCTTCAAAGCTTTCCATTTCGCCCAAAAGCTCAAAAAGCTTTGCTTTGAATTCATTTGCCGACGGAAGCCCTCCAAGCGAAACTATTTCGGACACCTTTTCCGGAAAAGTTTTTTCAACCAGCTTTAAAAACTCTCCAAGCAAAAGTCCGTTTGCCCTGCCGTGGTCTATTCCTCTGAAATATGTCAAAGAATATCCCATCGAATGTACTGCGGTAGTTCCCGTATGGGAAATAACCACTCCGCCAAGCATGGATGAATACAAAAGCACTTCCCTTTCCTCAAACGAAAGCGTCCCTGCTTTTAAAGAATCCATGCAGGAAAAAATACCTCTTATGCTTTCGGCGGCAAGGCAGTCTGAAAGCTTGTTTGCCCTTATGGAAAGCATTCCCTCAACCGAGTGTGAAAGCGCGTCAATTGCGGTATTTACGGCAGTTGCCTTTGAAAGTCCTTCGGTGTATTTTGCGTCAAGAAACGCAAGCTTTGGGAAAAGCAGCGGGCTTGCTATGCTTGTCTTGGTTTGCAGCTTGTCATTTGTCAGAATTGAATACGGCGTAACCTCAGACCCCGTTCCGGCAGTCGTAGGCACAAACGCCATTGGAAGCACGTCTTTATGGTAATTCCCAGAGAAAAGTTCCTCCCTCGGAATATCCTGTCTTGCAAGCAAAGCTATGCCCTTTGCGGCATCCATTGGCGACCCTCCGCCTATGGCAACAATAAAATCGGCCCCCGCTTCTCTTGCCGCATTTGCACCATCGTAAACGCAATCTATTGTGGGATTGCTCATAACCTTATCATAAATTTCAAATTCCTGCCCGTTCGCCGAAAGCGCCGCAATCACATCAGCCAAAGAACCGTTGGCTTTTGCGGAAGCCCTGCCTGTTACAATCAGCGCCTTTTTGCCCAAGGCGGCAAGTTCTCCGGCATTTGCGGCTATGCAATCCTTTCCCATCATTACTTTTGTCGGCATAAAAAACTGAATATTCATTCCACTATCCCCAAAAATTAAATTTCAGCGTCAACTTCGCCAAGCACTCTGTCCATTTTAGCCATTTCTTCCCTAAGCTGCTCAGGAGTTATTATCAGCGGCGGCGCTACAAGAATCATATTTTCATGGCTGTATGTCATAAATCCTTGTTTTGCAAGCCTGCCGACAATTGACTTCATCACCCCTTTTGAATCCCCTCCATAAGGAACCAAAGGTTCTTTTGATAATTTATCCTTAACCAGCTCAATTGCCGAAAACAAGCCTATATATCTGACGTCGCCAACACATTTATGCTTTTCTTTAAGCCCTTCAAGCAACTCTCCGAGCACCTTTCCCGATTTTTCCACGTTTTCAAGCACATTGTTTTCCTTGTAATAATTTATGCACGCAACCCCTGCGGCGCAAGCCAGCGGATGCCCGCTGTAAGTAAGTCCGCATGAAAGGAAATTATCGTCAAAATAGGCGGCAATCTCTTTGCTGACAACTACCCCGCCAAGCTGTATATACCCGCAGGTAACCCCTTTTGCAAAAGTAACCATATCAGGCTTTACGCCAAAATGCTCAAAAGCAAACATCTTTCCGGTTCTTCCAAAACCAGCCATTACCTCGTCGCAAATCATGATTATCCCATAATCGTCGCAGATTTTTCTTACACCTTGCAAATAACCTTCCGGAGGTATAATTACCCCGTTGGAGCCTGTAACTGTTTCAAGCACTATTGCGGCAACGTTTTGCGGCCCCTCATAGCACACCTGCTCCCTTAACTTATCGACATAATATTCGGCAGCTTCCCTTTCGGATGAAAATTTTATTTTTTCACGATAAAGATACGGGTCAAAAAATTTTACAAAACCCGGTATTCCCGGCTCAAGAGGATATCTTCTCGGCTCTCCGGTAAGGTTGCCAGCCCCGAAAGTGGAGCCATGATAGCTGCGGTAGCGTGAAAACACCTTGTTCCTGCCTGTAAACATCCTTGCCATTTTTACGGCATTTTCGTTTGCATCAGCTCCTCCGTTTGTAAAAAACACCTTTCCCATATTGTCCGGCATAAGTTCTATAAGCATTTTCGCAAGCTTTGCCCTTGGTTCCGATGCATACGCCGGAGATACGAAGCAATATTTTTCCGCCTGTTCCTTTATGGCTTCAACTATTGCCTTATTGCCATGTCCCAAATTCAAATTTACAAGCTGGGATGACATATCGGAATACTTGTTTCCCTCAAAATCCCAAAAATATATTCCCTCTCCGCCCTTTACCGGAATTGGGTTAAGTCCTCTTTGCTTTGACCAAGACTGCAAAGTATATTTAACTGCGGTTTCTTTAATTTCCTGTGTCAGCATTTCATTATCTCCCTTATTATAGCTTAATTTTTTCTTAATTTCAACTTTTTATCAAAGCAAATCCGAAACATAAAAGGCTATCAGATATTTAAGCTTTTCCTTTTCGCTGAAATCGGTTTTAAGTATTTTCCTTATTTGTTTTATTTTATAATTTATTGTGTTCCTATGAACATACGTCTTTTGCGCCACTGCCTGCACGCTCGAATTGTTTTCCAAGTAGCAGCGCAGAGTTTTAAGATAATCGGTTCCGTATTTTTTATCCGCAGCTTCCAGCCTGCCCAAGGTTTCATGGTAATATTCCTGCAAAACTTCCCTTTCCTCAACAGAAACAAGCAGCTTGTATATGCCAAGGTTTTGATAAAATAAAACAGGTTCATTTTGCATTTTTGCAAGCTTTAAAGCGCAAACGGCTTTGTTGTATGCGGACGGAACAAACAGATACCCTTTCCCCAACGGACTTGCGCCGGCAAAAAGACTGTACAGGCTTTTAGATTTTTCACATTCGGCGTGAAGCGATTTTATAAAATCTCCCGTCATCTTTGCATCAAAATCATTTAAGACGGCAACCAGCATATCCTCATTAAAGAAAAGGCAAAACAGCTTGCCACTGCCGTTAAGAATCCTGTTTGCAATAAATTTTAAGTTGTTTAGAACCTCATCTTCATCTGTTTTTTCTGAAAATTCCGGCTTTGCCACAACAATTGAATATTGGCTTTCAGAGTAAAACCCCCTCCTTTCAAGTGTGGGTTTATAGGCTTTTACCTCATCAGGAGCATATATAAGGTTTTTAAAGGCGGCGGCAAGGCCCACTTCTATTTCCTCGTTTGCCACTATCCTATGGCAAAGCTCGTAAGTTATGTCAATCAAATGCACAGGCCATGGAACAGTAAAAAGCGGAAATGACGTTTCCTCGCAATAGTTTATGGCATTTTGCGGAACTGAAGAAATGTAAGGTCCTACATTCAGCACAAGCCCGCTTGCGTTTTTTTCCTGCAGCTTCATTATGAATTCAAGCAGCCAATCTGTTCCGGAATGAGCGATTCCGGTTGTAAACACAAGCTCGTTGCCATGCAAAAATCTTGGCACCTCGTGGTCCTCTATTATATGTACCCAGCGTACAAACTTCTCCATGCCTGCGGCTCCTGCGACAAGCTTCATCCCATAAAGTCTTTCGACATTTGCGCAGACCCTTTTCATAGTAATAGCCATTAGGCATCCACCTTTTTAATTTCAGCGTTTTGGAATCCTCCTGCCGGCAGAAATTGCCCCCGTTGGGCATACATGCACGCAAAGATGGCATCCTACACATTCTTTGCCCAAAAGCGAAACTTTTCTTTCAGCCTTATCCCATTTTATAGCCTGATGCCCTCCATCCATGCAGGAAATATAACATCTTCCGCATCCGACACATTTTTCTCTGTCAAAAACAGGATACACAATGCTGTCCCTGTCAAGCTTATCTGCCGGAACTATGTTTGAAAGAGCCTTCCCTACCATTTCAGAAACAGACCCAATACCGTTTTCCGTCATATAAATCGAAAGGCCGTCAATTAGGTCGTCAATTATCCGGTATCCATACTGCATTACTGCAGTCGTCACCTGTATGTTTGAACAGCCAAGGAGTATGAATTCAAGCGCGTCACGCCATGTTTCAATTCCGCCCATCCCGCTTATCGGAACACCTGAAAGCCTTTTGCTTTGCGCCATATCATTTATAAACCTCAACGCTATCGGTTTTACCGCCTTTCCGGAATATCCTGACACCGATGATTTTCCCCCGACCGAAGGAGTCGGGCAAAGCTGCGGCAAATCAAGCGCCGTTATGCTTTTTATGGTATTTATTGCCGCAAGGCCGTCCGCACCGCCCTCAACGGCGGCAATAGCCGCAGGCTCCATATTTCCCGTATTCGGAGTCATTTTGGCAAGAACAGGTCTTTTAGTTCCTTTCCTTGCCATTTCAGTATAACGCCTTACAAGTTCGGGATTTTGCCCGACGTCCGAACCAAGCCCGTCTCCGCTCATATGCGGGCATGAAAAATTGCATTCTATTATATCAGCGCCGATTTCCTCTGACGCTTTTGCAAGATAAGTCCATTCATCGTCGTTTTGTCCCATTATTGAAGAAACTATAACTTTGTTTGGGAAGTCCTTTTTAAGCCTTTCCATGAACTTTAAGTTTTCTTCAAGCGGATGCTCGGCAATCTGCTCCAAATTCCTAAACCCCACAAAAGGCGTGCCGTCTTTCCCTATGGTGTCAAAACGCGGAGAAACCTCCTTTGGACGCAAAACCCCTATTGTTTTGAAAACAACTCCCGCCCAGCCCATTTCAAGGGCCCTTGCGCACATATCATAATTGCTTGCGACAACTGACGATGAAAGAAAAAACGGGTTTTCACACCTTATGCCGCAAAAATCCACTGACAAATCCGCTTTTCCATACGGCGGGGGCGTTATGTTTGATTTCACATAATCAACCATCTTTTTTATTCTTATGGGCAGATTAGTGTTAAGGCAGGCTTTTTCGCAAGCCGCTGAAAGACATCCTTCGCAGGACGACATAAGCTTGGACGCGCCTTTTGCATTATCAAACCTTACCGCCCTTATAAATCTTGCGGGGTCTTCTCCATGCGGACACGCCGCGCTGCAAGGAGCATCCTGGCACAAGAGGCAGCGCGAGGCTTCCTCATTTAATATTTTATTTGAAAATTTTGAAAGAAAATTTTTCATCAAACCACGCCCCTGCGTTAAAATTTTAAAAATTTATTTTCTCGGAACTCTTTTTACAAATTTTCCCCATCCGGCCTTTCCGACAAATTCCCCGTTGTCGTAAACAAGCTTTCCTCTTGAAAAGGTTTTTTCCGGATAACCTGAAAATTTCACGCCTTCCCAAATTGTATGGTCATAATCGGAATGCATATTTGAGCATGAAACCGTAAATTCTTTCTTAGAGTCGTAAATAACAATGTCAGCATCATATCCCGGAATCAGGTTCCCTTTTTGAGCACAACCAAAAATTTTTGCCGGATTGAAAGAACATACTTCAACCGCCTTTGAAAAGGAAATTTCTCCCCTGTTTGCGGCATCAAGCATAAAAGGATAAAGGTTTTCCACACCGGCGCAGCCGTTTGGAATCTTGGTAAAATCATCTTTGCCCCAATCTTTTTCATAGCTCATAAAAGGGCAATGGTCCGTAGCAACAACTGAAATATCGCCTCTTTTAAGAGCCTTCCAAAGCGCTTTGCGGCTTTCCTCGCCCTTCATGGGCGGTGAGCATACAAAATTCCTGCCGTCTTCACGCTTATAAACCTCGTTTGTAAAATAAAGGTATTGAGGACAGGTTTCTGCATAAATTTCATATCCCTCACTCCTTGCCCTTGAAACAGCCTCAGCGCCCTCCTTGTTTGCAAGATGGACTATGTAAAGCGGAGCATTTAAGGACTTTGCCCAGTGTATGGCCCTTATATCCGCCTCGGCCTCGACAAATTCCGGCCTGCTCATATAATGGTACCATGCCGAGGTTTTCCCTTCTGAAAGATACTTTGCAATCCTTGCGTCTATAAGGTCAGGATTTTCAGCATGGACATTCGTAAGCGTTCCAGCTTCTTTTGACTTTTCAAGAATTTTTGCCAATGTTCCGTCATCCACCATCATGTTTTCTTTTTTGTAAACCATAAAGCACTTAAAGCTTGGCACACCATATTCGGCGGCGGCGCAAAATTCGTCAAGCAGAGCGCCGCCGTTTAAATCGGTTATCGCGCAGTGAAAGGCATAATCTACACAGGCTTCATTCTCAGCCATTTTGTTCCTTTCTTCAACGGTTTCCACAATTCCCTTGCCCTTTCTCTGGATTGCATAATCAAAAACCGTCGTAACTCCCCCACACGCCGCCGCCCTTGTGCCGGAAAAATATCCGTCGGCGGAAACGGTCCCTCCAAAAGGCATTGCAAGGTGAGTATGAACATCTATTGCTCCGGGAAGAACATATTTGCCTGATGCGTCAACAACCTGCGCCCCGCTTTCGTCAAATCCTTTGCCTATTGCGGCAATTACGCCATCCTTTACGGCTATATCAGCCTCGTAAACCTCAACCGGCGAAACGATTTTCCCGTTTTTTATAATCAAATCCATAAGCTTTCCCCCTTACCATTCAACCTTTTCAAAAGCCTCCGGCCCTTGTTCTGACACACTGAGAAAGATTGCCGCATTTCCGACAAGCGCTTTTTTCATAAAGTCTGTCCGGCATTTATCATATGGTGTATGGGCATATTGCTCCTGCATAGGCGAATATCCTATTGTCGGCTTGCGGTCTATTCCGCAGGTCTTGCTGCCGTCCGTTCCAAAATCCCAATATCCGTACTTAACCGGCTGTCCTACTGCTGAAAGCGCATCTGACGCCGCCTTTACAAAGGGGTGCTCTGTGCTTATCTTCCAAGGATTCATATATTTTACAGCCTCGCATGAAACCCCTGTATATGAAACTTCGGTTGCTGTTTTCACCTTTACATCCGCACGGAACTCAGGATCCTTTGCGGCAAGCTCATCGATTATTGCCTGAACCTCGGCAATCACGCTTTCAACAGTTTCTCCGGGCACAGTTCTTCTGTCAATGGAAAGCATGCACTTGTCTGGAACAATTGAAAGCGCCCCAGGCGAACATTCTATTATGTTGAGCGAAACAGATGCTTTTCCAAGCTGCGGGTCAACCGGAAGTGAGGGATAAAGCTCATCTTTCAATTTCTCTATAAGCGGAATTGCTTTGTATATTGCGTTAATGCCAAGCCAAGGCGCACTACCATGAGATGTTCTGCCGTAAACCGTAACAAGCAGTTCAACCCTTCCCCTATGCCCGCAATAAATTTTAAGCGAAGTCGCCTCAGACGAAACCATTGCATCATAAGAAAGCCCCTTTTCGGCAAAAGTTTTGTCTATCAGGTACTTCATACCAACCATTTCGGCAGGTTCTTCTTGGACAACGCCGGTAAACATAAATGTTCCCTTTATTGGAATACCCTGTGCCTTTAATTTGGCTATAAGGCCTCCGGCATAAATCTGAACCGCCTCGCCGCATTTAACATCGGACGCCGCCCTGCCGTGAATACATTCCACAAGCTCCTTTACCGTTTTTTCCTGATTGTCAGCCTCACATACGTCAATTTCACCGCCGTAAGGATCGTATCCCTGCCAGTTTGCACTATCTCCGGGGCTCACATGGTCCATATGGGAATTGTACATTATGGTCGGGCCAGAAAGCGTGCCTTTTACAATTCCAACCACATTTCCCTGTTCATCGCGGAAAACCTCGTCGTAGCCAAGTTTTTTCATTTCTTCAATATCAAGGTCGGCAAGATTTTTTTCAGTTCCGCTAATGCTTGGGGTACGCACAAGTTTTTGGGCAAACTTTACCATTTCCGGATAAAGCTCCTCCGCCGCGATATTAATTTTCTCTACCAGACTTCTTTCCATTTTCATGATGCAACCTTCCTTTCAATATTTTATATGACGCCAATTTGCAAGTTCTTGTAAACTGCCTTTCATATATTTTTGCTTTAAACAAATCTCCTTCAATCTTGTCTTCTTTAAATCAAAGAGAAACTCGCCTTTGAGAATCCCCTGTTTTCCGAAGAAAAATCAAAAGGCGCAGATGATTTTACACATCTGCGCCTTTGCAAGACCTTAAAAGAGAATTTCTTTCGTTTTTTGTACTATAGCATAGTTTATGGGCCTTGTCAACCGTTTAAAAACCGCTATTAAAAATCGTTATTTTAACCAATTTTTTGCCCACAATCACTTTTGCCAAAGCTTGATTTATTATGATTTTGCTTTTAAAATCTCATAAATACGGACTTTTTTCATTAGTAAAACATGCACTAAAATATTGCTTCAAAATTTTATTTTCATTCCATTTCCTAATATTTTAATGTGCTGTGGCACAATGCTAATCACAAAAGCAGGCTTTTTGGCATAAAAAAATATTTTTTGAATTTTAGCCTATTGAAACTTGCAAAATTAAATGCTATAATACAACCAAGGTTTTGCAAATCCCCTCAGGTTGCAATATCCTTGCCATACAAAACAAATTGCAAAGGCGCAGTTGAATTTTTCATCTGCGCCTTTTCTTTATTTAGGAGGATGCCGCCATGAACAGCTCAGCAGAAATTACAATAAAAAACGTAAGCATGGTTTACAACGACAAAGGAAGGGATGTGACAGCCCTTTCAAATGTAAGCCTTGAAATACAAAAGGGCGAATTTATTTCCCTGCTTGGCCCTTCCGGATGTGGAAAAACAACACTTTTAAGAATTATAGCCGATCTTTTGCAGCCGACTTCCGGCTCTGTTGAAGTTTGCGGAAAAACCCCACGCGAAGTAAGGCTTGAAAAAAAATATGGCATAGTTTTTCAAAGTCCGGTGCTGTACGATTGGAGAACAGTAAGAAAAAACATATGCCTGCCGCTTGAACTTATGAAAATTGACAAGGCCGAACAAAACAACCGTGTCGACGCCTTGCTTGAAATGATAGGGCTTGAAAAATTCCAAAACCATTACCCAAACCAACTTAGCGGCGGTATGCAGCAAAGGGTAGGCATAGCGCGCGCACTTGCAATACAACCCGAAATACTGCTTATGGACGAACCTTTTTCAGCGCTTGACGAATTCACCCGCGAAAAACTCAACGAGGACCTTTTAAAAATTTGGAGAAAAACAAATAAAACCGTCATATTCGTAACGCATAGCATTGCCGAATCGGTTTTCCTTTCAGACAGGGTATGCGTGCTGTCGCCCCATCCGGGAAGACTTTCAGCAGTGGTGGATATAGACCTTCCGCGGCCGCGAACAAAAGAAATGCGCGAAAGCCCTGAATTTTTCAGCCTTGTCACAAAAATAAGAAACAGCTTTGAGGGGGTATAAAAATGAAAAAAAGCAGAGCCATGACAACGTTGCTTTGGATTGCAGGCGTTGTCATGCTGTGGGAAGGCATTGCTTTTTGCCTTGCAAATGTGCTCCACGACAAAATGGCAAATGCAAAGCTGCCTTATCTTCACAACATAATCCACACAATAGCGTTGAATTTTACCGAAATTTCAGAAGCCGCACTTATAACCGTTTCAAAGGCTGCCATAGGTTTTGCCCTCGGCGCCGCTACCGGAATAATGCTTGCCATAATTATGAGCATCTCAAAAACGGCTGAAAAAATAGCTTTTCCGTATCTTATCATTTCACAGATGATACCGGTTTTAGGGCTTGCTCCGATTATTTTCAACCTTGTGCGTAACATGGACCTTTCAAGGATAATAATAGCCGCATATTTAACATTTTTCCCTGTTGCAGCCAATATGCTCGGCGGACTTAAAAGCGTTGAACCGGAAAAAAGGGAGCTGATGTATTCATATGCCGCCAAAAAAATCAGCATTTACATAAAGCTTATGATTCCATTCTCGCTGCCCTATCTTATGACCGGGCTTAAAATAGCCGCACCGCTTTCAATTACAGCCTCAATCCTTGTGGATATGCTCGGCTCAAAGGGTGGCATCGGAGTAAAGCTGCTATATTCGCTTTACGGCGGAGAAAAAGATATATTTTGGGCATCGGTGCTCACTTGCGCCGCAATAGGAATGCTCAGCTACTTTCTTATAGTCATTGCCGAAAAAATACTCATTCCTTGGAAAAAGACAAGCTCAGGAGGTGAGGAGTGATGAAAAGAAAATCCGACATATTATGGCCTCTTGGATTTGGAATCATATTTCTTATGGTATGGCAGCTTTACGGTTTTCACCGCCTTTTAAACTTAAAACCATTTCAACTTCCCGTACCTTCCGAAATAGCGGCAACTATTTTTAACAATACGGGAAAGCTTGCATCAGACTGCCTTTTAACCGTTACAGGAGCTATATCCGGAATGGCAATAGGTTCGGCAATAGGATTTTTGGCAGCAGTCATTGCAACGCTTTTCCCAAAATGGGGATATGGCGGACTCACGGTGATTTCCGCTTTTAACGCAATACCAATTGTCGCCCTGTCACCAAT
>JAJUHO010000135.1 GCA_029267825.1 Oscillospiraceae bacterium | reverse complement strand
CAAACACATCCGACAGGATTTCAAGGAAAATTGCCTTGCAAAAGGAAGAACTTGCCCGCTGTGCAATGCGTGAAGAACTTAAAATTAAAGGCGACCTCATAAGCGCAAATATTTATTTACTGCAAAAAGGACAGAAAAGCGTAAAGTTGCTTAATTTTTACAGCGAAGAACCGGAGGAGATGGAAATAGAGCTTGACCCAAGGCTCTCTCCGGCGCAAAATGCACAAAAATATTACTCTGAATACCGAAAGGCCGCAAATGCGGAAAAAAAGCTTACTGAGCTTATCGCTGCGGGAGAGGCGGAAATAATCTACCTTGACAGCGTTTTTGACGCACTCACGCGAGCAAGAAGCGAAGATGAAATACTTGAGCTCCGCATGGAGCTTATGGAGCAGGGGTACATAAGAAGCAGGCTCAAAACAAAGCCTCCAAAGCCCCAAAAGCCGCTTGAATATGTTTCAAGCGACGGCTTTTTAATCCTTGCGGGCAGAAACAACATCCAAAACGACAAGCTTACACTTAAAACAGCAAAAAACAATGACATCTGGCTGCATACCCATGACATAGCCGGCTCCCACGTAATAATAATCACCGATAACAAAACTCCTCCCGACAGGACAATAGAGGAGGCCGCAATCATTGCCGCATGCAACAGCAAGGCAAGAAGTTCCTCACAGGTACCGGTGGATTACACTCTTGTCAAGTATGTAAAGAAACCCTCCGGAGCAAAGCCCGGCATGGTGATTTTTACAAACAACAAAACAGCATTTGTAACTCCGGACATGGAGCTGGCAAACAGGCTTAAAAGGCAGGGATAATATGATTTTATGCAAGAATTTTTTTGACAGAGATTGCCTTGAAGTGGCTCCCGAGCTGGTCGGAAAAATAATTGTTAGAAAAACAGACGACGGAGAAATAAGGGTTAGGATAACCGAAACCGAGGCTTACAGAGGCGAGGAGGACAAAGCGTGCCACGCAAGCCGAGGACGCACTCCGAGAACGGAGCTTTTATATTCGGACAGCGGAACAATTTATATCTATCTCATATACGGCATGCATTGGCTGATGAATGTCGTCACAGGAGGAAAGGATAATCCTCAGGGTGTGCTTTTCCGCTGCGGCGAAGGGCTTTCCGGCCCCGGCAAGCTGACAAAGCATTTGAAAATCGACAAAAGCCTTAACGGAGAAAACTTTTACTCAAATCCACAGATATGGATTGAGGATGACGGCTTTAAACCTGAAATAAAAACCGCTCCGCGAGTCGGCGTGGATTACGCCGGAGATGAGTGGAAATCAAAACCGTGGAGATTTATTATGTCGGCAAAATAAGCTTTTTATTTGTTGACAATGTGTCCCTTATGTGGAATAATATATTTAAATGTTTGTTTTTTAAGGAGTGTCAAAAATGCGCAAGGAGCTTTCAAAGCTTTACGAACCCAAAGAGGTTGAAGATAAAATATACGGCTATTGGATTGAAAATGATTGCTTTAAGGCAAACATTGACCGTTCCAAAACGCCTTACACAATAGTAATTCCACCGCCGAACATAACGGGGCAGCTGCACATGGGACATGCCCTTGACAATACCTTGCAGGACATACTCATACGCTGGCGCAGGATGCAGGGATATTGTGCCCTTTGGCTTCCCGGAACCGACCATGCTTCAATTGCGACAGAGGCAAAAATCGTTGAGGCAATGAAAAAAGAAGGCCTCACCAAAGAAATGATAGGAAGGGATGCTTTCCTTGAAAGGGCTTGGAAGTGGAAAGAAACTTACGGTGGCAGAATAATTTCCCAGCTCAAAAAGCTTGGCTCCTCATGCGACTGGTCAAGGGAACGCTTCACGCTTGACGAGGGATGCAGCAGAGCCGTAAAAGAGGTTTTCGTAAAGCTTTACGAAAAAGGGCTTATCTACCGCGGCGAAAGAATAATTAACTGGTGTCCGCACTGCCTTACCTCCATTTCTGATGCGGAAGTAAATTATGAAGAACAGGACGGCTTTTTCTGGCACATAAGATATCCTCTTTCCGACGGAAGCGGCTGGCTTGAGCTTGCCACAACACGTCCGGAAACAATGATAGGCGACACGGCTGTTGCTGTAAATCCGGATGATGAGCGATACAAGCACCTTGTTGGAAAGACCTTGCGTTTGCCTTTGTTTGACAGGGAAATTCCCATAATAGCAGACAGCTATGTTGACATGGAATTTGGAACGGGCGTCGTTAAAATAACACCTGCTCATGACCCTAACGACTTTGAAGTAGGGTTGCGCCACAACCTGCCCGTAATAAACGCAATGACCGATGATGCTCATATAAATGAAATCGGCGGAAAATACCACGGCCTTGACAGGTACGAGGCAAGAAAGCAAATAGTTTCAGACCTTGAAGCGGGCGGATTCCTTGTAAAAGTAGAGCCCCACCGCCACAATGTCGGAACCTGTTACAGGTGCTCCACAACCGTTGAACCAAGGATTTCAAAACAATGGTTCGTAAAGATGGAGCCTCTTGCAAAGCCTGCCATTGAAGCCGTTAAAAACGGAGAAACAAAATTTATACCCGAGAGGTTTGACAAAATATACTTCCATTGGATGGAAAATATAAAAGACTGGTGCATTTCCCGCCAGCTTTGGTGGGGACACAGAATTCCCGCATATTATTGTGAAAAATGCGGTGAAATGACAGTTTCAAAGGATGAAATCCACACCTGTCCAAAGTGCGGAGGAAATGTTGTTCAAGACCCTGACACGCTTGACACATGGTTTTCATCGGCGCTCTGGCCTTTTTCAACGCTTGGATGGCCGGAAAAGACCGAAGACCTTGATTACTTCTACCCCACTTCAACCCTTGTAACCGGATATGACATAATCTTTTTCTGGGTTGCAAGAATGATTTTCTCCGGAATAGAGCAAATGGGAGAGGTTCCGTTTAAAACCGTGCTCATTCACGGACTTGTAAGGGATTCACAAGGCAGAAAGATGTCAAAATCGCTTGGCAATGGAATAGACCCGCTTGAAGTAATCGACCAATACGGTGCGGACGCTCTGCGCTTTACGCTTGCAACCGGAAATGCCCCCGGAAACGATATGCGCTACTCCGACGAAAAAGTAAGGGCAAGCAGGAATTTTGCAAACAAGCTTTGGAATGCCTCACGTTTCATAATGATGAACCTGCCGGACGACTTTAAATTTGAGGGCCTGCCGCAAAATCTTGCAACAGAGGACAAATGGCTTATAAGCAAATTCAACACCCTTGCAAAGGAAGTAACCGAAAATCTTGAAAAATTTGAGCTTGGTGTTGCCGTTGCAAAGCTTTATGACTTTATTTGGGATGTTTACTGCGACTGGTATATTGAGCTTACCAAGCCACGAATACAGGCGGGCGGAGATACGGCAAAATCAGCACAGGCAGTGCTTGTATGGGCAATGAGAGGGATTCTTAAGCTGTTGCATCCGTTCATGCCGTTTATAACCGAGGAAATTTGGCAAACGCTTTGCGGCGAGGAAGGCCCGCTTATGCTGCAAAAATTCCCGGAATATTCACAAGATTTGCATTTTGAAAGAGAAGAATCGGATTTTGAAAAAATCATTTCGGCAATAAAAGGAATCAGAAACAGACGTGCGGAAATGAACGTTCCGCCAAGCGTAAAGGCAGCCTTGTTTATTGAAACGCAAAATCCGAATATTTTTGAGGCGGGAAGGCTTTTCTTTGAGCGTCTTGCCTATGCTTCAAGCATTGAAATAGGAGAACGCTTTGATATGCCGGGCGCCGTTACAATAGTAAGCGACGGGGCAAGGATTTTCATTCCAATGGAACAGCTCATAGACAAGGAAAAGGAGCTTGCAAGGCTTGCCAAAGAGCTTGACGCCGCAAAAAAAGATGTGGAATTTTTGTCCGGAAAGCTTTCAAACGAGGGCTTCCTTGCAAAAGCGCCGGAAAAATTGATTGAGGCTGAAAAGGCCAAGCTTGAAAAGGCAACAGAAAAGCTTAAAAAAATAGAGGAAAGCATCGCCTTGATGAAGGGCTAAAAAATAAGACATTTTCCGGAGGTGAGGAATGGGTTATGTACAGCCACTGCGAAGCAATGGATTTTATAAACAGCTTTACAAAGCTTGGCACACCGGTAAAAGATCTTTCAAGGTTTAAAAGCCTTATGTCCGCTCTTGGCAATCCTCAGGACAAACTTAAATTCATCCATATTGCCGGAACAAACGGAAAAGGCTCCACCGCAAGGTTTTGTGCCGAAGCGCTTATGCAAGCCGGCTTAAAAGTTGGGGAATATACTTCCCCCTACATAACCGACTACACCGACAGAATAAGAATAAACGGAAAAAATATTTCAAAAAGGAGCCTTGCACCGATAGCATCGCTTGTAAAAATGGCGGCCGGAGAAAACAAGGATTTTTCACAATTTGAAATAACAACGGCAATTGCCATGCTTTATTTTAAAAAAGAACGTTGCGATATAGTTGTGCTGGAAACCGGCATAGGCGGGGCCCTTGACTGCACAAACATAGTGCGCACCACGCTTGTTTCGGTAATAACCTCGGTTTCGTTTGACCATACTCAAATACTCGGCGACACGATATCCGAAATTGCCTCACACAAAGCTGGAATAATAAAGCCGCACTCCTGCGCTGTGCTGTCGCCGGACAATCTGCCGGAAACCGTACATGTGGTTTCGCAAAAAGCAAAAGCTGAAAAAACACCTTTAATTTTGCCGGATGCAAAGACAATACAAATAAAAAAATCAGACATAACAGGAAATATTTTTTCCTATAAAGGCGAGGAATATAATGTAAAAATGCCGGGCAGGCATCAGGTAATGAACGCAGTTTGCGCAATAGAGGCCATTAAAAGCCTTTCGGGAATGGGGATAAATGTTTCTGCACAAGCAATAAAAAAAGGACTTTCTCTTGCTGCGGTTCCGGCAAGGGCCGAAATGCTTGCCGAATCCCCGCTGATAATCCTTGACGGGGCACACAATCCCTCCGGCGCAAAGGCATTTGCCTCACTGCTTCGTGAAAGTGCGCCGGCTCCGATAGT
>JAJUHO010000155.1 GCA_029267825.1 Oscillospiraceae bacterium | reverse complement strand
ACCGCAAGCAAAACAGCAAAAAAAAGCTGCCCGCTGAAAATTTTAAGAACCCCGTTGAAATTATGCATTACAAGATAAATATCTCCAAAGCTCTCGGCGCTTGCTTTTGCCACAAGGTATCTGCTCCAAGGGGCAGGTTTTTTATTTGCTTTTCCTATGTCAAAAAGATTTATGCCGTCACTTTGAAGCCTTTGAAGATTGCCATATACGCCGCCATCCTTATCAACGACAGAAAAATAATAATCCCCGCCATAAACTGAGCTTTCAAAGGATTTAAACATTCCATCTAATTCCATACAGCATATTATATACCTGCCGTTGTTGTATGCAAAATTTGTAAGATAATCCTTGCCGCCAAGATGTCTTACCTTCCAGCCGGAGGCAACCTTACCCGTATTCACAATCTCATGCACATCATCTTCCATTTCACGCCAAGCATTGTATTCCTGAGAGGTATTGCTGTCATTTACAGAAACTCCCCTCTTAGGAAAATAAATCTCATAATAAAGGCTGTACGGATAATCCGCCGAAAAATTCATAAGTATGTTTTTAAGCGATTTTATAATTGAAATTGCTTCAACGGAATTCAAATCAATCGCCAAAAGCTTGTCAAGATTATTGTCGTAGGCTATTTCAGAAAGCATTCTGCTTTGTATGCTTTGCAGATTTTTTTCAAAATCCCTTGCGCTTGATTGCAAAAAATTTGAAACGGAGGCAAACGAAGTATCGCTCAATTTATCCATAGCATAAAATATAACGCCAAAATGAAGCAGCACGACAACCGACAAAATTGCCGTCATAAAGCGTATTATAAACGAAAAATTATATCCCATCTTTCTCATATCAAGCTTTCCTCCATTTTTGCAGGCAAGGCTAAAAGTCCTACACATAGTATATAATGTGCAGGACTTTTTATCAACCTTTAACAGCGCCTACCGCTATTCCCTTTGCAAAATATTTTTGCAAAAATGGAAACAGGCAGAGCATCGGAAGTATTCCAACAAACGCTATCGCCATTCTTACAGAAGCGCTTGGTATGCTGCTCATATCGACCTGTGCGGCAACATTTGAGTTTTGACTTAAATATTGTATATTGCTTATCATTTCGTTCAAAAGGCTTTGTATTCCCCAAAGCTTTTTATTGTTGACATAATAAAGTGCATTTGTCCAATCATTCCAATAAGTCAGGGCCGCAAAAACTCCCATCGAAACAAGTATCGGCTTGCCGAGAGGAATAACGACGTTCCTGAATATCGTAAGATGACCCCCGCCGTCTATCTTGCACGCCTCATAAAGAGCCGTCGGAATGCTGTTTTGAAAAAATGTTCGTATCATTATTACATTCCATGCGCTCATTAAAAACTGAGGAACTATAAGCGCAAAAAATGTGTTTTTTATATGGAAAACGCTCGTATACATTATATAAGTCGGAACAAGCCCGCCATTAAAAAGCATGGTGAAGAAAACATAAAATGAAATTATCTTTCTTCCCGGAAGATTTTTAAGCGACAGCCCGTATGCCAAAAGTGCCGACATAAATATGTTCACCGCTGTTCCAACTATCGTTATCAAAAACGTCATGCCATATGCACGCAAAATTTTTCCTCCGCTTTTGACAAGGTATAAATATGCATCAAGGCTAAGCTTTTTAGGGAAAAATGAATAGCCGTTTTGTATAAGCGTCATTTCTTCGGTAATTGATGACAAAAACAGCAATATGAAAGGCATAACCATGCCAAATGCCAAAAGAATCAATATAATATGGACTACAACCATTGCCATCTTTTGAGCTTTGCTTACTACCACCTTGCACCCTCCTTTTAAAACAGCGCATTTTCGGGACTGATTTTCTTTACAACTTTATTTGATATAATTACCAGCAAAAATCCCACGCATGACTGGTAAAATCCCGCCGCCGAGGACATGCTGATGTTTCCAAGCTGCAACAGTCCGCGATAAACATAAGTATCTATAGTTTGTGTTGTTGAAAAAAGCTGTCCGGAATTCATAGGCACTTGATAGAAAAGGCTGAAATCAGAATAGAATATCCTGCCTATGTTAAGCAGTGTAAGCGTTATTATCGACGGCACAAGCGCCGGAAGTGTTATACTGAAAACTTGTCTTATCTTTGAGGCCCCGTCAAGGGTTGCCGCTTCATAAAATTCGCTGTCTATTCCGGCAATGCCAGCTATATAAATAAGCACCCCATAGCCAACGCTCTTCCAAAAGTTCACAAGAACAATTATAAAAGGCCAGTATTTTGGTTCGGTATACCATGATACCGAGCTCATTCCAAGAGCCGGAAGTATGGAATTATTAAACATTCCGGTATCGCCGCTCAAAAATGCAAAAACAATATATGAAACAATAACGTACGACATCAAAAACGGAAACAACACAGAGCTTTGGTAAATTGTTTTTGCCCTTTTATTTTTTATCTCACTTATTAAAATTGCTATTAAAATGCCCAAAACCGTATTCACCAGTATAAAGGCAAAATTATAAAGCAAGGTATTTCTCGTTATTACAAATGCATCCTTTGTCTTAAAAAGAAATTCAAAGTTGTCAAAACCAACCCATGGGCTTTTAAGTATCCCTTTTGAAAAATTAAGCTTTTTAAAAGCTATTATAAGTCCCGTCATGGGAAGATAATTGTTTATCAGCAAGTACAGCAGCCCCGGCAGCATCATAAAATAAACCGGCAGCCACTCCTTAACCTTTGCTTTTATATTTTTCTTTTTTGAGAAAACAGCGGCCTCTTTGCTTTTTAATGCCACCATAAAGCTACCTCCCATTGTTTTTAAGCAAAGGCCGCAATTTACGCAACCGAAATTGCGGCCCTGCCTTTTTAAATTAAAGTTTACTGTTTTGTTTTAAGCCATTCGTCAAGCTGAGCCTGTTTTTCATCAATTACATCCTGAAGTCCTGCAGCATAAAGCGCATCGTTAAATTTCTGTATTGCAGTTGCAGGGTCAATAGAACCTGTTCCTATTGCGTCGTACCATTCTGTCTTTACATTTGAAAGTGCTGTGAGCTGATTGGAAACCTTTGTGCTGTCATAGCTGAATCCAAGGGCCTTTGAACGCTTTGCCTTAGCTATATATTCATGCTGGAGAGTCCACTTTGCCGGGTCTTCACCCTGCCATACATAAGCAATTTCCTGATTGGGAAGCTCCCAGCCTATGTTAAGGCCCCATGTTTTGTTGTCAAGGCTTACTCCATCCGGATAGGTTATAATACCCTTTTCCTTATCTACAAACTTGTAGTGCTTTCCTTCAATTCCCCAGTTGAGAAGGTTCATAACATCAGAACTTCCATAAATATAGTCAAGCACCTGCATGGTCTTTTCAGGATTTATAGAGTTTCTTGCTATTCCCCATGTAAAGAAATTGATTGAGTAAGAAGTAATATAAGGGTCTCCAAAAAGCGGGGCTGCCGCAAGGTCTTTTCCTGTGCTGAGCTCATCCTGTTCAACCGCACCGGCTTTAAGGGGAGTCATATAAGAAAATGCCACTCCTGCCTTAACTTGGTTTACAACCGTTTCGGTAGTGGTTGCCGCATCTTTTGAAAGATAGCCTTTTTGGTTCCAAGAGTACATTGTGTTTGCAAAATTCTTAAATTCGTCAGTTTCATAAAGATTTACAACCTTTGTAGACTGGCCGTAATCCATAAGCACTCCAAATCCGTCAGTAAGGAAATCGGCAACTTCCCATCTGAACAAAGGAGTTCCGTTTGCAGTGCTTGCAAGCATAGTCATGTTGGGATATTTTTCGCGAACCTTTTCATAAACCTTTTCAAGGTCGGCCATGCTGGAAATATCAGGGCACATATTGTTTTCAACCTTGTATCCAAGCTCTGACAGGATGTCCGCCCTCATCATTATGCCTTCCCAAGTAATCTGTTCCCTCATTGAAGTTACACCGTAAATAAATCCGCCTATATTGGGGCAGTTTATAAAGTCGGAATCCATATTCTTTTTAATATTTGTACCGTATTTTTCAATCAAATCTTTAAGGTCTATCACCTGTCCGTTAGAAACATAACCTTGTGCATTCATAACCACAATCGGCACAATGTCAAGCTTT
>JAJUHO010000170.1 GCA_029267825.1 Oscillospiraceae bacterium | reverse complement strand
CATTTTTCTAAAAGCTATATTGAGGGAAAAACGCCAAATCCATGCATAGAATGCAACAGACATATAAAATTTGATAGAATGCTTAGGCGGGCAAAGGAACTTGGATTTGACTATATAGCCACCGGACATTATGCAAGCATAAAATTTGATAAGGATTTAAACAGGTATTTGCTTATCAGACCGAGCGACCGTTCAAAGGACCAGACTTATGTGCTTTATTCGCTTACACAAGAACAGCTTGCGCATACTATTTTCCCTCTTGCCGGACTTGAAAAATCACAGGTGAGAAAAATAGCCGAGGAATGCGGGCTTGTTAATTCAAGAAAACCGGATAGTCAGGATATTTGCTTTGTGCCTGATGGAAATTATGTTGGATTTATTGAGAAAAATGAAAAAGATTTGCCGCCGGAAGGTGACTTTGTGGATATGTCGGGCAAGGTTGTCGGCAGGCATAAAGGCATTATACATTACACCATAGGACAGAGAAGGGGATTGGGAATTACTTTTAATAAACCTGTTTATGTGGTTAAAAAGGATACGGCCTCAAATACGGTTGTTCTTGGGGATGAAGAGGACCTTTTTTCTAAAACCCTTGTTGCGGGGGATATAAACCTAATTTCGGTGGAAAAGCTTGAAAAGCCAATGAGGGTTACTGCAAAGGCAAGGTATACTCAAAAGGAACAACCGGCGACAATAGAGGCTTTGGGCAAAAAAATCCTTGTGACTTTTGATGAGCCGCAAAGGGCGCTTACTCCCGGTCAGGCCGTTGTTTTTTATGATGGCGACGTGGTTGTTGGCGGAGGAACGATAGAATAATTCTTTAAGGAAAAAGGAGGATGTTTCAAATGGATGAAAATTTAAAGAAAATATGGCAAAAGCGGATTGAAAAGACAATGGAAAATTTAAAAAAGAACAATATGGAGGCTTATTATGCCGAAAAGGCTTCCGACGTTGTGCCTATTGTCGAAAGCCTTGTGGCTGAGGGGAGCATAGTTGCTTCGGGCGGCTCGGTTTCGCTTGAAGAAAGCGGTGTTGCCGGACTTTTGCGCAGCGGCAGGTATGAGTACCTTGACAGGTCGGCACCCGGTGCGGATCCGGATAAGGTTTATAGGCAGTCTTTTTTTGCGGATGCTTACTTTTGCAGCTCAAATGCCGTGACCGAAAAAGGGGAGCTTTACAACGTTGACGGCAGGAGCAACCGGATTGCTGCAATAGCTTTCGGCCCCAAATCGGTAATAATGGTTGTCGGATACAATAAAATAGTAAAAAATATAGATGAAGCAATAGAAAGGGTAAAAAAAATTGCCGCTCCTGCAAATACGGTAAGGCTTTCATGCAATACCTATTGCCATGAAAAAGGAGAATGTTTGGGAAACGGCGGCGAAATTTGCTCCGGCTGCGGCAGCGATGAAAGGATATGCTGCAATTACCTTATTTCCGCAAAACAAAGGGAAAAAGGAAGAATTAAAGTTATTCTTGTCGGAGAGGAACTTGGCTTCTGATAGTATAAAAAGTTAAAATTTATACTTCGAGTAAATTTCAGAGATGATTTTTTCTGCAATCGCATTGACTTTTTCAAAATCCACGGCATTTATATAAAATTCTTCCATTTTGTCGTGGATTTTTTTTGCATTTTTAAGGGAAAGTATAGCTTCTTTTTTTAGTTCTTCGGCGGCCTTTCTGCTGAATTCAATCCGGTGCTTTTTGCTTTGGATGTATTCCTTATCGTAAAATCTTAGCGCGTTTATACATTTAGTTTGATTTGTTGGAATGCAGTTTACCGGATTTGAAGATAAGAATGCAAGGCGGAGCTCCGGAATCAGCACATGTTCAAAAATGCTTGAATTAAAATGGCAGCATTCGCTGACTATTGCGTCGTAGCCTTTTGATGCGGCAATATCGGCAATTCCCTGCAAAAAGCAATCACCTGCGGCAAAATAAGGGTCGTTTATTATGATAATGTTTTCGTAAAAGTCAACGGGCATGGTTGTGTAGCCATCCATTGTCATGGCTGAAAGTTTTTTATAGCTGATTTCTCCTTCTGTCCCGTCTTTTTTTGGGATGAGTTTTTTTGCTGTGCGGCTTGTAAAGGCACTAAGCTTTATAATGTTAAGCGCCGAATGTCCTATTGAATATATGTCGGAATTTATTGAGGCAAGAGCGGTTATATATCTTTTGCACCTTGAATGCCATGCGGTATTTTCATCAGTCAGTTTCTTTATTTCATCCCTGTGCTTTAAAAGGGTATTGCCGTCCCAGCATTCGCCGAGGTTTACTATTGACTGGAATGCTCCCGGATATTGGGCGTCAAAAACATGGGGCGAAGTTCCGTCTACAATAACTGTTTTTGCATTTTTTAAGACAAGTGCGTCAAGTGAAAGCGGGTCGCCTGAACAGTAGTAAAGTTCAAGCTCATCTTTGTCTGAGAATTCGAGGGCTATTTTTTTTATAAGATTTGATTTTCCTGTTCCGGGGCCGCCTTTAAGTATGTAGGTGTAAAAGCCGTCGCCTTTAATTTGGCGGTCAAAGTTTGTTTTAAACCCATCCGGAGTGCTTTCTCCGAGGAAGTATTTCAGAGCTGCGGAAAACATATTATCCCCCCAAGGAAGTTTTATTATATTTTATGTAAAAAGTGCTTTTTTGGATACAAAAATTGCAGGAGGATTTAAAAAATGATTGAGAAAATCATGAAAAAGGCAATAGAATATGATAAGGGAGACCCAAGGCGTGTTCATCATTTGCTGAAAGTGCATTCTTTTGCCAAAGCAATAGGCACTCTTGAAAATTTAAGCCAAAAAGAAATGCAAATACTTGAAATTGCGGCAATCATGCACGATATAGGCATTCATGAATGTGAAAGGAAATATTCAAGCACCGGCGGAAACTTTCAGGAAATAGAAGGCCCGCCAATAGCAAAAGCACTTTTGGAGGAATTTAATCTGCCCAAAGAAATTCTTGAAAGAATTCTTTTTTTGATAGGGCATCATCATACATATTCCGGGATAGATGGGGCGGATTATCAAATCCTTGTTGAGGCTGATTTTCTTGTGAACATTTATGAGGACGGAATGGATGAAAAACAAATAAAAAGCATAAAGGAACGTATTTTTAAAACCGATTCCGGCAAATATTTTCTTGAAAAGCTTTATTTGGATGCAAAAAAATAAGGCTAAAACTTGATTATTGGGGATAAAAGTAGTAAAATTAAAGAAAAAGCTTCATTGGAGGA
Source organism: Oscillospiraceae bacterium (assembly GCA_029267825.1). GTDB lineage: Bacteria > Bacillota > Clostridia > Oscillospirales > Ruminococcaceae > JAIHAL01. Next base: position 181 of record JAJUHO010000170.1, on the reverse strand, counting down.
AAAGAAAAATGTCAAAATCTTTTATTGTCGAAACTTCGGCAAGGCATGTCCATGTGACAAAGGAACATCTTGAAATTTTATTTGGAAAGGGCGCAAAGCTTACACATAAAAAAGACCTTTCCCAGCCGGGGCAGTTTGCCTGCGAGGAAAGGGTTACCGTTGTAGGCCCAAAGAGCGAGCT
>JAJUHO010000046.1 GCA_029267825.1 Oscillospiraceae bacterium | reverse complement strand
TTTATCAACCTCATTAAAATATTATTCGTATATAATATCGTCAGAAATTTTAAAAACTTTACTGTTTTAATAATTTTCAGAAATAATTTTATTAAAAATCCCGCTTTTGCCCTAAAAACATGACAAAAGCGGGATTATTTATTTTAAAATCCTAATCATTCCAAAGACGCTTCCGACCATGCTGTTGTTTTTGGAAACAAATTTTATTTCCGCCCGTCCGGAAGTTATAAATTCTCTTGGAATCAGGTATGCAACATCATAAAACAATTGAGTAGGATGGCGTTCAAGAGCGACCTCGCAAAGCAGATTTCCGTTTACAAGTATGTCAAACGTCCTGCCGGCATCATGGGTATAATATTTTACCATAAGACTGTTTTGGGCGTTCGGGTCAACTTTTACCATATATGAAAACCATCCTCCGCCCTCGGCATCCCTTAACGGGTATCCGTCCCACGTGCCGGTCCTTGTTTTCAGGCCCTTGACTTCATGTTCAAGCTCATACTGGTCGTTTGCGACAAGAATTTTGTCAATCGTTTTTGCTTCAAGCTCTTCCGCTTCCTTTTTGCGTTTAAGATATGCCTTTACCTCGGGCGAATCCGGCTCCGCCACATACCAGTATATCCCATATCTTTCGCCATGCCTTTTAAAGTGCGGGGAAAATTCAAGCTCCTCCTCGACATTTTTAAGGACGAAAACAAGCTCTCCCGGCTTTTTTTGAAGATTTTCGCTAGTCCTTGACAGCCACTGCTCCCTGTCCATGCCCTTTACGGTTATAATGTCCTTTATTTCAATATTTCTGGTAGCAATTGCCACGCTAACTCCGGTATAGGAGTACTCCATGTTTTCCCTGCCAAGACCGGCGCTGAGCACATACGGCCCGTACTTGAACGCCACCGCCGATTGATTGTCCGGCAGCCTTGACACATTTACCTTTGCGGGGAAAAATATTTCTATTTTTTCACCATCGCACCAAATTTTTCTTATCTTTAAAAATCCGTTTGAAACCGTTTTTTCCACAGGGGATAAAACTTCAAACTCCCCGCCGGCCCAGTCCGGAATTCTAAAAGACATCTCGAATTCGGCATTTTCCTTTGCCCTAATTAAAAATACCGCTTTAAAGCCTCCCTCGCAGGGCAAAAACTCCTGCTCCACTCTTATGCCGCTGCCCGCAAGGTCAAGCACGCTTGAAATATATTTTGCAACAAGAATCCCGTTTCCGTCCTTAAAATAAATCCCCTCGCCAAGCTTTGTAAAGTTTTCCATTCCGGTTCCCGTGCAGCACCAAAAGCTGTCAAACGGCGTGCCGTAAACTTTAAAATACCCCGAGGCCATCGGCTGAAAGTACATAGTCATTCCGGTTTCGGGATTTTGCGAGGAAAGAATTGCATTTATGAAAGTATTTTCGCAAAAATCCGCAAATTTTACCTCTCCGGTAAGCTTAAAAAGCTCCTTTGAAAGCTTGAGCATATTGTAGGTATTGCAGGTTTCGCAGTTGCAATTTGTCCTTTCGGCATCAAGTATTCCCGGCTCACCGAAGTGTTCCCACTCGCTGTTGCCACCGGTTATGTAGGAATGATTTTCAACCACCCTTTCCCAGAAAGACAAAGCCGCATCAAAAAAGAACCTTTCATTTTCGCCAAGCACCTCGTACCTGTTCAGCGCGCCTATAAATTTGGGGATGGTCGTATTTGCATGCTTGCCGTTAAGGATGTCCCTTTTTTGGATTTCCTCAAAAAGCGGCATTTCGTCAAAGCAATGCGCCGAAAACAGCGCCCTTTCGTCGCCTGTAAGGGCATAAAGCTCATACAGGCAGTCATTCATCCCGCCGTATTCAACCGAAAGCACAAGCTTTTGTGTTTGCTCATCCCACGACGAACACCTCTTGTAAATCCACCCGCAAAGCCCCGAAAGAATTGACAGTATTTTTTCGTATCCCGTGGCGCGGTATGCGGATATAAGCCCGGCAATTATTTTGTGCATGGTATACCACGGCACCCAAGCAGGCCGCTTGTTTTCAACGTTGTCAAAAAGCTCCTCGCCGGAGGCAAAAAGGAATCCGTCCTCCCTTTGGCAAAGCGAAAGCTCGTCGGCAATATACTCTATTCGCCTTTTAAAATCCTCGTCGCCGGAATAAAGATATGCTTGTGATATTGCCGAAAGATAATGCCCCAGCGTGTGCCCTTTTATTTGAGTATTTTCCCAACCGCCGTATTTTGGCGCTTTTGGGGAAAGTCCCGCGGTTTCAAAAAATCCCGCCAACAGTCTGTCAGCTTCAAGCGCTTTCAGGTACTCCGTTTCCTTTTTAAAAGCATTCTGCAAATAAGGGTCCTTTACTTCCACCGCACCCGGATGGAATTCTTCAAGAGGTTTTTTTCTCATACAACATTCTCCTGCTTATTTCTTATTTTCAGTACTGCAAGTTAGCAGTCAGAGCAAGCTGTTATAATCCATCCTCCGACATCTAACAATTAACCTTTATTTTATCAGTCACCTCATTGCGTGTAAATGGAAGAAAGAACGAATTGGTGTAAAAAAGTAATTTAATTAAAAAAATCTTTTCCAACCCGCTTGAAAGCAAGCTGAATTTTGTATATGATAGATTAAAGGATTTTGAGAGAAGGTGTTAAAATGAATGAACCCGCTCTTGAACTTGACTTAACCGAACCCCTTTCCTACGTTTTTACCGGAAAGTTCAAGGCCCCCGACCCGTCATGGATACATTTAAGCAGGATTTTGCTTGACTATGAGCTTGTGGCAATAACCGACGGTATCCTTTACATAAATAATAACGGCATAAACTACACCGTCCAAAAGGGTGAATATTTAATCATGCCGCCGAACACTCCCCAAAGCGGATGGAAAAACTCCGACTGCTCCTTTTATTGGCTGCATTTTAAGGAAAGCACAACAGCGGGCAAAAGAAAAATCCCCGTTTTGCAAAAGGGGACGATAGATAATTTTGAAAAAATAATCGTAATGATGAAGCAGCTTCAAGACTGCGTCAGAAGCTATAACGACCAGACCGAAAACGACTATATAACGACCTCCATCATTTGCGAACTTTCCAACCAGTCACGCGAAAAAACAAAGGCAAGCGGCGATGAGGTTCAAAAGCAAATCTACAACGACATACTTGACTATGTAAAAAAATTCATCCACCAAAATATAAAAGTATCCGAAATAGCTGAGCATTTCGGATACAATGAAAAATATATTTCTTTTCTTTTTAAAAAACATTCGGGCCAGTCGCTGAAACAATATATAATTTCCGCCAAAATGGAAACCGCAAAGTTCATCCTTTCCGATACAAATAAAAATATCGGCGAAATTTCAGCCCAACTTGGCTTTTCGGACAGCCATAATTTTATGAAGGCGTTTAAAAAGGCAACCGGACTTACTCCATCCGAATACCGCAACGCATATGCAAAAAGAATGCTTTTTTACGAATAATCATTCGTCAAGGGCATCCCTCAAGCTTTTTACAAATTCCCCCACAGCCTTGGGGGAATTTTCTTTTTCGTCGCCGACTATTTTTACAATGGCGCTGCCCACAATCACCCCATCGCAGTATTTTGACATTTCCTTTGCCTGGCAAGGGCCTGATATGCCGAATCCGACCGCACACGGGATTTTCGCATATTCCTTTATAGCTCCGAAAAAGCTTTCAAAGTCGGTTGAAAAGCTGCTCCTCATGCCGGTAACGCCGGTTGATGAAACGCAATAGAGAAATCCTTCGGCTTCTTTTGCAATCATCTCTATACGCTCCCTTGACGTCGGCGCAACAAGGCTTATTGAAATCACCCCGTGCTTTTTTGCAAAGGGAAGTATCTCCCCTCTTTCCTCAAAAGGCAAATCCGGCACAATCACCCCATCTATTCCGCTGTCTGCGCAAAGCGAAAAGAATTTCTCCGCTCCAAAACCATATATTGAATTTGCGTAAAGCATAAGCAGCAGCGGAGCCTGTGTTTTGCTGCGGATTTTTTTGACGGTTTCAAAAATCCCCGCAAGGGTGGTTCCCCCGTCAAGCGCTCTCTTGCTTGCGTCCTGTATTACCGGCCCCTCCGCAACCGGGTCCGAAAACGGGACTCCAATCTCCACAATATCCGCTCCGTTTTCAAGCATGGAAAGCACAAGTTCCCCCGTTGTTTCAAGATTCGGGTCGCCTGCCGTCACAAAGGTAATAAGCGCCTTCTTCCCGCCAAGCTCGGAAAGCGTTCTTTCTATCCTATTCATTTATGTTTACCCCCCTGTACCTTGCAATTTGATATACGTCCTTGTCGCCCCTGCCTGAAAGATTTATTATCATGCTCTGGCTTTTTGCCATTTTGGGAGCAATCTTCATTGCTGCGGCAACCGCATGGGCGGATTCTATTGCGGGAATAATCCCCTCTGTTCTGGAAAGATATTCAAAGGCGCATACAGCTTCCTCATCGGTTATGCTTACATATTCCGCCCTTTTGGTTTCGTTCAGCCAAGCGTGCTCCGGGCCTATGCCGGGATAATCAAGTCCCGCCGAAATTGAATATACCTCGTCTATCTGCCCTTCTTCGTTCTGCAAAAAGAGCGATTTCATGCCGTGGAAAATCCCCTTTCTGCCTCCCGCAACCGTTGCGGCATGCAGCTTTGTGTCGATTCCCTTTCCTGCGGCCTCGGCGCCTATCAAACGGACTGATTTGTCCGGAATAAAATCATAAAACATCCCCATGGCGTTTGAGCCTCCGCCGACGCAGGCAACAACGCAATCCGGCAGCCGTCCTTCAAGCTCCATGTGCTGCCTTTTTGCCTCTTCGCCTATTATTTTTTGAAAATCCCTTACTATCATGGGATACGGATGAGGCCCCATCACCGAACCTATAAGGTAATAAGTGTTTTCCACATTTGACGCCCAATCGCGGAAAGCCTCGTTTATCGCGTCTTTAAGGGTTGCCGTACCGCTTGAAACCCCCGTCACCTTTGCCCCAAGCAGTTCCATGCGGTAAACATTGAGCGCCTGCCTTTCCATGTCAGTTTTTCCCATAAAAACTTCACATTCAAGTCCGAAAAGCGCACATGCGGTAGCTGTTGCCACCCCATGTTGGCCCGCTCCCGTTTCGGCAATAATTCTTTTTTTGCCCATTTTTTTTGCAAGCAGAATCTGCCCCAAAACATTGTTTATCTTGTGGGAGCCAGTATGGTTAAGGTCCTCTCTTTTAATATAAATCTTTGCCCCGCCGAGGTCTTTTGTCATTTTTTCTGCAAAATAAAGCATTGAGGGGCGTCCGGCATAATTTTTGTAAAGCTGTGAAAGCTCCTCTTTAAAATCCTTGTCGTCCTTGTATTTTTCATAAGCCCCTTCAAGCTCCAAAACTGCGTTCATTACGGTTTCGGGAACATATTGCCCTCCGAAATCCCCGTATCTTCCCTTTGACAATTAAAACACCCCATTATCCTCATTATTTCGATTATTTTGCTCCTGCTTTTGACTCCGTTTTCTTCTATGCCGCTTGAAATATCCACTCCAAAGGGATTTATTTCCCTTGTAATGCCCTCAATGTTCTCTGCGCAAAGCCCTCCGGCAAGGAAAAAATCCCTCCTGCCGATTATGCCCGACTCTTTTATCGCATCAAGGTTTGCAACCTTTCCCGTTCCGCCGTAAGCGCTTTGCGAAAAGCTGTCAAGCAAAATCATGTCCGCATAAAGCTCCTCTGCGGCAAGAATGTCGTTTGCACATAAAACCCTGACCGCTTTCCATATTTGAGCTTCCGGCAGAAGCCGCTTTAAGGCGGCGATGTACTCGCCATCCTCATCTCCGTGCAGCTGCACTGCAAAAAGGCCGGTTTCTCTTGCGATGTTTGCAACTGTTCCAATATCCTCATTTACAAAAACCCCGACGGTTTTTATTTTTTTGTCAAGGATTTCCGAAAGCCTTTTTGCCGTTTGAAGGTCAACCTGCCTTTTGCTTTTCGCAAAGACAAATCCCGCATAGTCCGGCATAAATTCGTTCATGAGATAAGCGTCCTCTTCACGCCTTATCCCGCAAAATTTTATTTTCATAGGCCGCCTTTCAGCTCCGCAAGCGATTTTTTAACATCCCCGCTCCTCATAAGCGTTTCGCCGACAAGCACCGCATCCGCGCCGCACCGTTTTAAAAACTCCATATGCTCCCTTGTTGAAATCCCGCTTTCGGAAACAAGCACGCACCGGTCCGGCACAAGTCTTGAAAGCTCTCTTGTCGTTTCAAGCGAAACCTCAAAGGTTTTCAGGTTCCGATTGTTTATGCCTATTATTTCACAGTCCGCTTCAAGCACTGAGTAAAGCTCCCTTTCGTCGTGCGCTTCGGCAAGCACATGAAGCGACAAATCATCGGCAATCTTTTTAAATTCCCTCATTGTTTTTGCATCCAAAACCGCGGCAATAAGTAGCACCGCATCCGCGCCGATTGCCCTTGCCTCGTAAATCTGATACGGGTCAAATATAAAATCCTTTCTTAAAATCGGCAAAGAAATCCTTTCCCTTACCTCTTTCAAGCATTTGCTCCCGCCCATAAAATAATGTTCTTCCGTCAGCACCGAAACGGCATTTGCCCCCGCCTCCTCATACTCGCCGGCAATTTTTGCGGGATTAAAATCCGCACATATAAGTCCTTTTGATGGAGATGCCTTTTTGACCTCAGCAATCACCGAAATCCCGTCACTGCAAAGTGCGCCCTTAAAGTCCCTTGCCGGCCTCGAAAGCTTTTCGCAAAGCCTTTTTGCCTCGCTTTCCGGAAATTCTTCCTTTTCCCTTTTAAGCTGTACCGCACGCTGCTTTAAAATATCATCCAAAATCATAAAAATCCCCTTACCTTGCGGAATTTGTAAAGTTTTTAAGCCTTTCCAGCGCCTTTAATGCCGCACCGCTTTCTATTGATTCCCTTGCCATTTCTATTCCCTCGGAAATGCTTTCCGCTTTTTTTGCGGTATACAAAGCACATCCCGCATTAAGCAGAACTATATCCGTTTGCGCCCTTTGCGCCTTGCCGCTAAGAACGCCAAGGGTTATCTTTGCGTTGTCAAGAGCGCTTCCTCCGACAATTTCGGATTTTTTTGCAAGCGGTATCCCGAAATCCTCAGGATTTATCTTGTACTTTATTATTTTGCCATCCCTTATTTCGCAAACGGATGTGGATGCCGAAACCGAAATTTCATCAAGCCCGTCGTCCCCATGCACAAGCATAGCGCCTTTTATGCCAAGGTTTATCAGCACCTGCGCCATAGGCTCCATAAGCTTTTCATCAAAAACCCCAAGCACAATATACTGTGCCGAAGCCGGATTTGCAAGCGGGCCAAGGATGTTGAAAACGCTCCTCACCCCTATTTCGCGTCTTGGAGCGGCGGCATATTTCATGGAGCCGTGGAACGCCTGCGCAAAAAGGAAGCATACCCCGCATTTTTCCAGGCATTGCTCTGCCTGCGCCGGAGAAAGCGCAATCCTTACCCCAAGCGCTTCAAGCACATCTGCCGCACCGCTCCTGCTGGAAACGCTCCTGTTTCCGTGCTTTGCCACATTAAGTCCCGCTCCGGCAATGACAAAGGCCGACGTGGTTGAGATGTTGAACGAATTGGCAAGGTCCCCTCCCGTTCCAACAATATCTATTGCGTCAAAACTAATGTTTACGCTTTTTGCCTTTTGGCGCATAAGCTTTGCAAAGCCGGTTATTTCGTCAACTGTTTCGCCCTTCATTCTCAAAGCGGTTATAAAAGAAGCTATCTGCGCATTTGTCGCCCTGTCGCTCATTATGCAGTCCATTGCCGCATAAGCTTCGCTTTCGGTAAGATTTATCCCGTCTATCACCTTTGAGATGTATTTTTTAAGCTCCGTCCTCTTTTCCTGTGGCACTGATGGGGCAGAAACTGATACTGCCTTTATTCCCGCAATTTCGGAAAGGAAGTTTGAAAGCATCTTGCTCCCCGTTTCGGTAAGTATTGATTCGGGATGAAACTGCAATCCGTATGTCGGATGAGTCTTGTGCTTAATTGCCATTATCTGCCCCAGTTCATCAGTGCCTATTACCGAAAGACATGAAGGAAGCGTTACGCTGTCCGCCACAAGCGAATGATACCTTGCAACCGTTACCTCCGATGCCAAATCGTAAAACAACGGACAAGATGTGTTTATCTTTACCTCGCTTGCCTTTCCGTGCACAGGAGCCTTTGCATGGATTATCTTCCCGCCGAAAGCCTCAGCAATTGCCTGATGTCCAAGACAAATTCCAAGAATGGGCACCTTGCCGCTAAACTGCCTTACCGCCTCCACAGAAATCCCCGCATCAACCGGAAAGCCCGGCCCCGGCGAAATAATTATCGCCTTTGGGGATAGCTTTTTTATTTCGTCAATAGTAATTTCATCGTTTCTTTTAACCAAAATATCCCCGTAAAGCTCGCCTATCATTTGATAAAGGTTGTATGTGAAGCTGTCGTAATTATCTATCAAAAGTATCATTCAAACCGCCTCCTTAAAGCTTTGCCGCATCATAAACGGCATCTATCATTGCCTGCGCCTTGTTTTTGCTTTCCATATACTCATTTTCGGGAACCGAGTCCGCAACAACTCCCCCGCCAGCCTGAACATATGCCTTGCCGTTTTTAAACAGCACCGTCCTTATTGCTATGCAGGTATCTATATTTCCGTCAAAGCCAAGGTATCCCACCGTTCCGCCGTAAAGGCAGCGCTTGTTTGGTTCAAGCTCATCTATTATTTCCATTGCCCTCACCTTTGGCGCGCCTGAAAGTGTCCCCGCCGGAAGCACCGACATAAGAGCATCCAAAGCGGTCTTGCCGTCACTTAAAACTCCCTTTACGCCGCTGACTATGTGCATTACCTTTGAGTATCTTTCCACGTGCATAAAATCCTCAACCTTCACGCTGCCGAATTTTGAAACCTTTCCCACGTCGTTTCTTCCAAGGTCCACAAGCATGACATGTTCTGCTCTTTCTTTCGGGTCGGCAAGCAGCCTTTTTTCAAGCTCCAAATCCTCCGCTTCGGTTGTTCCCCTGCGTATGGTGCCTGCTATGGGCCTTGTAGTAACCACCCCGTCGGTGACATTGACAAGCATTTCCGGCGATGCTCCTGAAATTTGATAATCCCTGTGCCTGAAATAATAAAGATACGGCGACGGGTTTGAAGACCTGAGCATTCTGTAAACATCAAAAGCATCCGGCGGATTGTCTATTTCAAATCTCTGCGAGGGAACTATCTGGAATATGTCCCCGTTTCTTATATATTCCTTTGCCTTTTCAACGTTTTCAAGGTATTTTTCCTTTGGCATATTGGACTTTACCAAAATTTCGCCATGAAATTTTTTCGTTTCCGGCGCCGGAACATAGCCCTTGATTTTTTCGCAAAGCTCCCTTGCCCTTTCAAGGCATTTTTCGTACTGTTCCTCCGGCCCGCCCGCGCGTATGTTTTGAATTATTATAACCTTGTTTGCAAGATGGTCAAAAGCTATGACCTCGTCATAAAGAAAAAGGTTCATGTCCGGCATTTTAAGGTCGTCGGCGGGAATGTTTACAAGCTTTTTTTCAACATAGCGTATCATATCGTAAGCAAAATATCCGACAAGCCCTCCCGTAAGCCTTGGCATATTGGGAAATCTTGGCGCGCGGTTTTCTTCAAGAATTTTTTTAAGAAAATCAATAGGATTTCCATGCGCCGTACTTGTTTTTCCATCTTTGGAAAACAAGATTTCGCCGTTTCTCAGCGTTATCTCTGCCTTTGGATTTATCCCTATAAAGGAATACCTCCCCCATTGTGTGCCGTTGTCAACGCTTTCAAGCATAAAGCAGTTTTCCGCTCCCTCGCTTAACGCCTTAAACATGTGTATAGGAGTCGAACTGTCTGTCATCATCTCATAAAACACAGGAACCACAGAGTAATCCGAAAGATAATTTTTTACCTCTTGAAGTGACGGATAAAGCATATACATTCTCCTTTTCGTTATTTTGGCAAATAAAAAATCCCATGCGGTAAATACCGCATGGGACGAATATAATCGTGGTGCCACCCAAATTCAGGAGAAAACTCCCCTCATTGCAAGGTACAGGCATTGGATTTTTAGAACAGGTACTCCGCAAAAAACTCAACGCTTTTATACCCTTCCACACTAACGCAGGGACCGCGGCGCAGACTACTCAGGCAAAGCCCTTTCCCCCTTGCTCCTCACAAACCCATTCACAAACGCCGTACATGCCTGCTTCCACCCACCCAGGCTCTCTGTGATGCCGTCACGGTTGCTACTTGCTTTTGCTCAACGGATTTAAAAAATATTCACTTAAATTGATATTATTATATTCAACGTTTTCTTTTTTGTCAATACCTTTTTTAAAAAAATCATGCCCTTGCGTCAAAAAAATATCCTGGGGTTCCAAAGAAAGCCTTTGAGCTTTTTGAAAAATCATCAATAAGCTGGACCGCTTGTGATGAAGCTGCATCCATAGTTTTGTCCATTATCTTTAAAGAAACCTGTGATTGCAGGGCCTGCTGCGAAAGCGACGTAGACATAGCCGCAATTCCCATTGTCAAATCCATAAAGAACCCTCCTTTTCTGTTACCTACATTATATCCCCTTTAAAAGCAAAATGCAAGAATTTTTTATTTTATTGAGCAATTAAAATATACACCGCTAAATAAAAATCGCTAATAAAGTCATTAAGACAAGCAAGCAATAAAGCTCTGCTTTTCGTAGTTAAATTGGAGTGATGAGCACTAAGGCGAAAAGCAGAGCAACAATATAGAGCCGTCAGCCGCCTGGCAGGGCGCACGCTGAAAGCGTAAGCGCCCGTTGCCGGCGGGTAGGCGAATTAAGACATATGGAAAGCCCCCTCTTAGATGTTAGAGATTAGATATTAGAAGTTAGATATTTGTAAATTAAGAAAAGAACCTGCAATGTAAAAATAACCGGTTGTAACTTGCTGTATTTTTTTAGAAAACTCTTGACAAATTAAAGAATGTGTTGTATAGTTAATTACACAAGTAATTAACCCACAAACCAAAGGCGGTGAAAAATGATGACTTTTAATTTTGACGATGAAAAGCCAATATACATCCAACTTGCCGAAGGCATTGAGGATGCGGTTTTGTCCGGGGCTTTTCCGGAAGAGACGCAAATTCCGTCCACTACGGAAATATCTGTAGGATACAAAATAAATCCTGCTACCGCATTAAAGGGGGTAAATCTTTTGGTTGAAAACGGAGTTTTATATAAAAAACGAGGTGTTGGCATGTTTGTAGCAACGGGTGCCGTCGAAAAAATCCGTGAAAAAAGAAAGCAAGCGTTTTTTGACGCTTATGTAAAGGCTCTTGTGCTTGAAGCGCAAAAGCTGAAAATCACAAAAGAAGACGTAATAGGCATGATTGAAAAGGGGTTTTTGAAATGAGTACGATAAAACTTGACAATGTGACAAAATGCTTTGGACAAACAAAAGCGCTCGACGGGGTAAGCGTAGTTTTTGAGGAAAATAAAATCTACGGCCTTCTTGGGCGCAACGGAGCCGGAAAATCCACGTTGCTCAACGTGATTTCAAATAGACTTTTCCCCACTTCCGGAGAAGTCACAATCGATGGAATAAGGGTTTTTGAAAATGACTACGCCCTTTCAAAGATTTTCTGCATGAGCGATAAAAATCTTTATCCCGATACAATGAAGGTAAAGGAAATCTTTGAAATCACAAAATTATACTATCCCGAATTTGATATGAATTACGCTCAAAAGCTTTCACATGATTTCGGCCTTAACATCAATAAAAAGATAAAGGGCCTTTCGACCGGCTACAACTCGATTTACAAAATAATCCTTGCGCTTTCGTCCGGAGCTCCGATAGTATTTTTTGACGAGCCTGTGCTTGGACTTGACGCAAACCACAGAGAGCTTTTTTATAAAGCCCTGATTGACAAATACAGCGAAAAGCCTGCGACCTATGTCATTTCAACGCATTTGATTGAGGAAGCTTCCGATATAATTGAGCGTGTTGTAATTTTAAAAGAAGGCAAACTCATCCTTGACGAGGACACCGAAACCGTACTTGCGGGAGGCTATGCGGTTTCCGGCCCTGCAACAGCGGTTGACGAATTTTGCAAAGGCAAAGAGCTTTTAGGGCAGGATGTTCTTGGTGGGCTTAAAACCGCTTACATAAAAGGAAAAATCCGCGCAGAAGAACTTCCCGAAAATCTTGAGCTTTCAAAGCCCGACCTTCAAAAGCTTTTCATTCAATTGACAAATTAAGATTAAGGAGAAAGATTTATTATGTTAACAAGATTAACACCTGCTTTTAAGATGCACTTTAAAAGCACTGCAAAAAGCGTGATTGTCTTTTACATTGTAATGCTTGCCATGTTTTTGCTTGACCTTATCGTAAGCCTTGTTTTAAGCGACGGCCAAAAAAGCGAGGTTTCAGGCACAGAAGTGATTTCTGCAATATTCTTTTGGGTTTTAGGGATAACCTGCTTCAAAATGAATTTGAAAATGGCATTCGCCAACTGCGTTTCAAGAAAGACCGAGTTTATTTCAACAATGCTTTCATCAGCCGTATATGCCTTTATCATGGTATTTTTAAACGCCGGCATAGCTTTTCTTTTTTCAACAATCTCAACCACTGACTTTGTTTTTGACCAAATGTATGCCAATTATGCTTTTGCAAACGGATTTATAAAGTTTCTGACTTGGTTTTTATATGAATTCCTTTCACTTTTATCTTTGTTTGCCGCAGGATATTTCATCGGCGCGCTTTATTACAGAATGAACAAAGGCCTTAAAATTACCGTTTCTGTTGGAGTCCCCGCAATCCTTTTGATAGGCATGCCGATTGCGGCAGGCATTTTCGGCCCTGACAGTCTTTTTGTAAAAGCCATCATCAGCTGCATGGATTTTTTAACCCGCACCATAGCAAACCCGTACGGAGCAATACTTCTTTCCCTTTGCGTTCTAGCAATTTGCGGAGTTTTCACTTTCCTTTTGATAAGAAAAGCGCCGATAAAGGAGCAGTAAAAATATTCCCCCAAAGCAAGACTTTGGGGGAATATTTATTTTATTTTTTTTACCGAATCCCTTATCACAAGCCTTATCGGCAGGCGGATGTTTTTTTGTTCCGGCCTTTCCCCATTTATAAGCTTTATAAGCTGCTCAACGGCAAGACGCCCTTTCAAACTTGGGCTTTGCGCAATAGTTGTAAGTTTAGGGCGCATATTTACCGCAAGAAGGTTGTCGTCAAATCCGGCAACCGAAACATCATCAGGAACTTTCATGCCATAAGCATTTAAAAAATTAACCGCGGTGGCGGCATAATAATCCGAAGTCAAAAAAAGCGCCGTATAGTCGTACTCGCGCGAAACAATCTTTTTTATATATTCATCCAGCCTTTCCTCCGGAAGCCCCACCAAAACGCAATCTTTTTCGGAGCATGGTATTCCGTATTCGGCAAGAGCCTTTGCATATCCTTCAAACCTTTTCCTATCAACGCCCACTCCATCGTTTCCAACAAAGCCTATGCGCCGGTGGCCTTGTTCTATCAAATACTTTGTAATTTCATATGCGCCCTTTTCGTCTTCAAGCCCGACATTGACAAAGCCTGAACCCGTTTCTTCAAGGTATGCGTCAATAAAAACGACAGGTTTTCTAACAAGCTTAAGAATCCTTTCCCCATCTTTGGGATGAATTCCAAGCATAATAAGTCCGTCTACATTCCATTTTGTAGCGAAATTCAGTATTCCCTCTACATCTTCAGGGCAATAAAGCATCATAAAGTATCCGGCTTTTCTTATATCCATTTCAAGCTCACCGGAAATCTCGCCGAAAAACGGTTCCTGCACCGCGTGGCGGGTTTCGATATGCGGGTATTTTATAATTACCCCTATAATTTTTGAGGAGTTTTGCGCCAATGCCCTGGCGCTCATATTTGGAACGTAATGATACTCCTCAATAACCTTTTTTATTTTTTCTATTGTTTCTTTTGAAACTTCTTTTGTCTTGCCGTGGATTACATTTGAAACCGTTGTCGGACTTACTCCTACGATATCAGCCATTTCCTTTATTGTAATCAAATTTTTTCACCTTTACGCCTATCTTTTTTATATACTTTTTCAACAAAATAGTAGCATGAAAACAAAAAAATGTCAATCATTTTAGAAGTTAGAGATTAGAGGTTAGAAATTAGAATTGGGTATTTTTTGCATTACAGGTCTTTTCTTGATTTGCTTGTATCTAACTTCTAATATCTAATCTCTAACATCTAAGAAGGGGGCTTTGCCCCCCTACTTGCATATAAAAGCAGGTTTAGTCTGCTTTACCCCCCCCAGTGACTTTTTGTCCGGCGACAAAAAGTCACCAAAAAACGCCTGATTTTATACGTCTACGGTCGCCTATTCGCCGGCAACGGCAATTTGCTTACATAAAAACTGAAATCGCAAATTGCCTGCACGGCGAATAACGGCTCGTTGTAGACGACCTGCTTTTCGCCTTGGTATGCACCACTCTAATCTTGTTACGAAAAGCAGGTCTTTAACTTTGCTTGCCTTAATTACTTTACCAGCCGAAAGTCGTAGCGTATAGTTTTCCGCTAATAAACTTATTAAGACTAGCAAGCAATAAAGCTCTGCTTTTCGTAGTAAAATTGGAGTGGGGGCACTTTAGATGTTAGAAATTAGATATTAGATGTTAGATACAAGCAAGTTAAGAAAAGACCTTAAATGCAAAAAATGCCCAATTCTAATTTCTAAC
>JAJUHO010000105.1 GCA_029267825.1 Oscillospiraceae bacterium | reverse complement strand
GGCGGGAGGCATTCCTGCGCTTTTGCTCCATTTTTGAAATGGTTTCGGCATCGGGGTCTATATACACGATTCCCTCAAAGCCATCCACAATGGCAAATTTTCCGTCGTGCTCCGCAGAAAGGCCGCCACCCACTCCAATTACTGACGGGATGCCCATGCTTCTGCCAAGTATGGCGGTATGCGAATTTGCGGAACCGTTTTGCATTACAAAGCCAAGCACCTTGCTCCTGTCAAGCTGCACTGTTTCGCTTGGGGCAAGGTCATCCGCCGCAATTATGGCAGGCGACGAAAGTTCCCCTGCACCAAAAGAGTCCGCTCCGGAAAGGATTTTTACTATCCTTTCCGATATATCCTTTACATCCGCCGCCCTTGCCTGCATATATGCGTCGTCCATAGAGGAAAACATTTCGGCGAAATTATCCGCGGTTACTCCGACGGCATACTCCGCATTGACAAGCTGGGAGCGTATGATGTTTTCAACCGATTCGCAATAATCCTCATCGTCAAGCATCATCCGGTGTATTTCAAAAATAGCGGCATTATCTTCTCCGACTTCGTGCAGGGCTTTTTCATAAAGCTCAAGCAACTGTTCCTTTGCCTTTTCCTTGGCCTTTCTGAAACGTGCCGCTTCCATGTCGGCGTCATCTATCTTATGCCGTTTTATAACGCTTTCACCGCGTCTGTAAAAAAACAGCTCGCCCATGCAAATATCGCCAAAAACACTTTTTCCTTTAAGAACAACCATGATTTTCCCCCTTAGAGGTTTGTTTCAAAAAATTTTTTTACAGCTTCGAATGCGGCCGCTTCATCTTCGCCTTTTATTTCAACAACAACAGTATCGCCGCACTTTATTTCAAGCCCCATTATGCTGAAAATCCTTTTTGCGCTGCCTGCCTTGCCCTTGCACTTAAAAGTAATTTCAGATGAAAACTTTGAGGCTTCCTTTGCAAAAAGGCCTGCCGGCCTTGCGTGGAATCCTATGGGGTCTTTTATCGTATATTCAAAGCTTTTCATTATATTTTCCTGCCTTCTTATAATAATATTCAAAATTAGCTAATTTGTCAACCATGCTATGCAGAATAGCTCTACAAATAAATTATTCGCTTTTTAAAGCTTCGCCGTTTGTGGCGATTATCTCCTTGTACCAATAAAAAGATTTCTTTTTGTACCTTTCGAGGGTGCCGCTTCCATCATCATTGCGGTCAACGTAAATAAAGCCGTATCTCTTGCTTAGTTCTGCTGTGGAGGCGCTTACTACATCTATGCAGCCCCATGTGGTATAACCCATAAGTTCCACGCCGTCTTCTATTGCTTCGGCAACCTGAACAAGGTGGTCGTTAAGGTATTTTATCCTGTAATCGTCAATAACCGTTTTTGAGCCTGTTCCGTCTTCGACAAGAACATCCTTTGCGCCAAGTCCGTTTTCAACTATAAACAGCGGCTTTTGATATCTGTCATAAAGCTGGTTCAGGATAAGCCTGAGCCCTTTGGGGTCTATCTGCCAGCCCCATTCGCTTGCTTTAAGGTACGGATTTGGAACTCCGCCCATAAGATTGCCTTTTCCGGGCTTTTTATCCGGGTCGGCGCTTTCGCACATGCTCATATAATAGCTGAATGAAACAAAGTCAACCTCGTTTTTCAAAATTTCTTCATCGCCGGGTTCCATTTTAATTTCAACGCCGTATTCCTTAAACAGTCTTTTTGCATATGACGGATATTTGCCCCTTGCGTGGACATCAGTGAACAAAAGGCTTTCCCTTTCGGTTTCAAATGCCTTTATCACGTCGTCCGGATTTGGCGTCAGGGGATATACGGGAATGCCGATTACCATGCAGCCAATTTTTGAATCAGGATTTATTTCATGTCCGATTTTTACTGCAAGCGCGCTTGCTACAAGCTCATGATGTATAGCTTGAAAGAGGTCCTGTTTGGAGAGATTTTCTTTTGGCGTGATTATTCCGCTGAGCAGCGGAGCATGAAGTATTGAGTTTATTTCATTGAAGGTGAGCCAGTACTTTACTTTGCCTTTATAGCGTTCAAAAATAGTTCTTGCATACTTTTCAAAAAATCCCACAAGCCTTCTGTCCGTCCAGCCGTTATATTTTTTTGCAAGGTTTAGGGGGATTTCATAATGCGATATGGTAACAAGCGGCTCTATGCCGTATTTTAAACATTCATCAAAAAGATTGTCGTAAAATTCAAGGCCTTTTTCGTTTGGGGTTTCGTCGTCGCCGTTTGGGAAAATCCTTGACCATGCAATGGATGTCCTGAAAACTTTAAAGCCCATTTCGGCAAAAAGTTTTATGTCATCCTTATATCGATGGTAAAAATCAATCCCAACAAGTTTCAAATTATCCGGAGTAGGCTCGCTTGTCATTGGAGCCATAAGTCCTTTTGGAGTGACATCCTGCACGGAAAGTCCCTTTCCGTCCTCGTTGTACGCACCCTCGCACTGGTTTGCGGCAACTGCGCCGCCCCAAAGAAAGTTTTGCGGAAAACTATACTTTTTCATTTTAAATTCCCTCTTTCAATAAAATTTTATTTTAAATAAGACCGTATTTTTTAAAGGCTTGGAAAATGGCGCCTTCTTCGGGAGTGCAGGTTATGTCGTTTGCAGCCTCTTTTACCATTTCGGGAGCATTTTCAACGGCAATGCCTGTCCCCGCGTACCTCAACATTTCAATATCATTAAAGCTGTCGCCAATGGCAAGGCTGTCCTCCCTTTTTAGGTTTAAGTGCTCCAAAACAACCCTCATGCCGGTGGCCTTGTTTATATCCCTTATGGAAATTTCGCCGCTGCAATGCTTTAAAAACTCTATGCTGCTTGGAAGTATCAAAAAATCATCTTTGAACATTTCGTTCATTTCTTCAAAGCTCATGCGGCAGTTGAAATAAAGCACCTTATTTACGTTTTCAACCATTCCTTCGCTGTCGGGGATTTTTGTTATGTAGCCAAGCTTTTCTTCGCTATTGTCAGCATCAATTTTTTCAAATATCTCTTTTAAAATCAATAGGGACTTCTCATCGGCAAAAATTCCACGTGCGGTTTCAAGTATATATGCAACCTTATTTTTTTTAAGAAACTCCACAAGTCTTTTTAGGGCCTGCGGCTTTATTGTTTTGTGGAAAAGCTCCTTGCCGTCAACCTCCACATATGCTCCCGCGGAGGCAACCATTCCGTCAAAGCCGATTTCCCATATATAAGGAAGTATTTCGGCCTTTGCCCTGCCGGTGCACAGGAAAACAAGGTTTTTTCTTTCCCTTGCCGCCTTTATTGCTTCTTTTGCCGAATCAGGAACTTTTCCGTCAAATCCGCAAAGGGTCCCATCTATATCAAGAAAAGCTGCTTTTGCCATAAAAATCTCCTTTCACAAAAAAACCCAAGCTGCAAAAGGGCATTATCTCCCTTAAAGCTTAGGTTTTGCCTGAAAAACAGTAACAATCCTATTTGGTGGTTATTCTTTTTATATGAACAGTAAGATAAATCATTTCTTCGTCCGGAACTTTAATTTTGTATTCTGCTTCAATGTATTTTTTTATTTTTTCGGCGCATTTGTATTCGTTTTTATATCTTTCCTTAATCATTTCGTGAAAAGCCGGGTCTTCACATGAATTGGCCCTATTGGTCACAATCCTTTGCGCAAAAAATTTAAGGTGAGTGATGAATCTTTCGTAATTTATGCTGTCTTCGTCTATTTCTACATTATAATTGTATCTTATTATTTTAAGCACGTTTTGTATTAGCTTTGTTATGTCCATTGCTTCCGGCATTTCGGTGCCAAAACCGGCATTTGCAAAATGCATGGCGATTGAGGCGGCCTCGTCTTCCGGAAGGGATATGCCAAGCCTTTTTTCAATTATCTCAAGAGCTTTTTTGCCCATGACATATTCGTCAGGATAAAATCTTTTTATTTCCCACAAAAGCGGGTTTTTGAAATTCATGCCCTCGATAGCTCTGTCTATTGCAAAATTTATATGGTCGGTAAGCGTCATGTAAATATTTTTGCTTATCTTTTTGTCGGGAAATGATTCTTTCCAGCACAGTATTATTTCATCGGCAATTTTTATTCTTTCAATCGGAATATCTGCAAAAAGGCTTTGCAGTCTTTCGGACTCCTCATTGCTGTCCATTTTGAATATTTTTTCAATTCTGCTTTTGTCGATTTCAGCGCCGGGCTTTGCGCCAAAGCCTATCCCCCTGCCCATGACGACAATTTCACGCCCTTTTTCATCAAACGAGCTTACTATATTGTTGTTGATAACCTTTTCTATTTTCATTGAGCTTTTCACCACCCGGCGTACAGCATTTGATTTTAAAAAGGGCGTTAAACAAAAAACCAACTTTTTAACACAACAAAAATTGCTTTTAAAAAGTTGGTTTTGCCTGCATTACCAGTAACAATCCGATTGAAAATATTCTGTTTATACTATAATACCATACATTTTTTTGTGTGTCAAAGTTTTTTGTGCTTTTTGTCGCAATATTCAAAAAAATATAAATAATTTTGTGCGTTTTGACAAAATAAAAACGCCGAGATTACTACCTCGACGAATTTTGGAGCGGATTACGAGGCTCGAACTCGCTACCTCCACCTTGGCAAGGTGGCGCTCTACCAGATGAGCTAAATCCGCATGACAGAAAAAATCTGTCTGTTAAGTTGTGGTGCCTCCGGACGGAATCGAACCATCGACACGAGGATTTTCAGTCCTCTGCTCTACCGACTGAGCTACAGAGGCAAATTTTTGCAAAGCAAAAATTTTGGAAAAAACCACTCCC
Organism: Oscillospiraceae bacterium; assembly: GCA_029267825.1. Lineage (GTDB taxonomy): Bacteria > Bacillota > Clostridia > Oscillospirales > Ruminococcaceae > JAIHAL01. The sequence goes on along the minus strand of JAJUHO010000105.1, from coordinate 1,795 downwards.
CGGCAAAAACCGTCCTTTTGGCAGCGTGCTTTTCCGCAAAGTTGTTTTGGCGACCTGAATGGGGCTCGAACCCACGACCTCCGCCGTGACAGGGCGGCGTTCTAACCAACTGAACTACCAGGCCAAAAATGGTGGGAGTTATAGGGCTCGAACCTATGACCCTCTGCTTGTAAGGCAGATGCTCTCCCAGCTGAGCTAAACTCCCACGGCTTTTTGTCAGCTAATCGACTGACGACTTTGTTATTTTACTACACTTTTCGCAAACAGTCAAGCGTTTTTTATCAAAAAATGCAGATTCGTAATACGGCACAAAGCCTGTCCGAAACAAAATTTAATATTTGTATAATCTCTATAAATTCTAAGTAAAAAATAATTTTTTTTAGCAAATAAAAAATTTTTGCAAAAAACGCTAAAGTTTTTAAAAGCACTGCCGATATATAAGACAGAAGCTTTCAAACAGAAAGTTTCCGCAAATGGTGCCGGGGAGCATTGAGGTGCACTAAGATGCTCCGGCATTATGCAAAAGGCAAAAGGATTTTGCCAATTTAAATTTACAGGAGGTAATTTAAATGATTATCAACCACAACTTGCCGGCTATTAACGCCCACAGGCAAATGAGCATCAACAACAACTCGCTTTCCAAGTCTCTTGAAAAGCTCTCTTCCGGTCTTGCAATCAACCGTGCAAGCGACAACGCTGCAGGCCTTGCAATTTCCGAAAAGATGAGGGGCCAGATTTCCGGTCTTAACCAAGCTTCTACAAACGCTCAGGACGGTATCTCCCTTATCCAGACAGCTGAAGGTGCACTTAATGAAACACACTCCATTCTCCAGAGAATGAGAGAACTTGCTGTTCAATCCGCTAACGGTACATACCAGGACGATGTTGACCGTGAAAACATCCAGAAGGAAGTTGAAGCCCTCAAATCAGAAGTTGACAGAATTGCTACTTCCACTCACTACAACAACATCAAGCTCCTTGACGGTTCTCTCGGCGGCGTAAAGAGCGGTACTTCCGCAGGCCCAACAGCAGGTGACATCTGCGCAGGCGCTCTTGAAGGCTCCTACATTTCTTCAAATGTAGCTGGCGTTGCTTTGCAAATCGGTACAAACACTGTTACCGAAGTTGGCGGTGAAAACGCTGTTTGGTCTGCAAACGGCATGACACTCACCCTTAACCTTGTTGCAAACCATACTTATACACAATCTGATATTGACAGCATTATTGCAAAGGCAACTCAGGCAACCGGCGCTACCGCTTCTCCTGCTGAATTCAAGCTTGAAATCCAGGGCGGTTCCTTTAAGACCGGTGCTTCTGCCGCTGCAGCTGCAGTAGGAACAACCGTTGCAGGCGCTAAGGCAACAATTACTGAATCCGCAAACATTTTGAACCGTGCAGGTGCTGCTGTTACTACAACAATTACAGCAAACAGGTATGGTGCTGACCAGACAGTATTTACCTTTGCTTTTGACGCTGACGCAGGCAAGGAAAATGTTGAAGTTGTAACTGAAAATTCAGTAGATGGTGCTGGTACAGTTACTGCCGGTGCTGTTACTGTTCACCTCGTATCCGGTAAGGATTACAGCGATGAAGAACTCACCTCGCTCCTCAAGAACGCAGGTCTTGACTACACTGTATCCTTTGCTGATTCTGACGCTACAATAGGTGCAAACGCAACCGCTACAACTTATGTTGCAACAGCTCTTGCAGGCGGTGCTGGTATTCCTTCCGTTGACCCGGACGACAAGACATCAACAGGAAAAGGACTTACATTCCAGATCGGTGCAAATGGCTC
>JAJUHO010000192.1 GCA_029267825.1 Oscillospiraceae bacterium | reverse complement strand
GGGTTGCTTGAATAGGCAATCCTAAACATGCGGTAAATCGCAAGCATTAAAAATGATGAGCTTTCTTTTGTAAGCGTGTCGCTTCCCGCCTTTTGCAGGATGGAAAACAGAACGTTTATTGAGCTGATTATAAGCTTTTTGCTGAAAGACGCCATTATCTCCGATGGGGAAAGCCTTTCTTTCCTTAAACCTTCCTGTTCCGGAATATCCTCATAGGAAATGGTTTTTCCTACGGGGTCTGGGGAACGTCCCAAAAGATAATCGCAGGAAACGTTGTAATAATCAGCCACTCTTACAAGAAAATCAAGCCCGCATTCCCTCACGCCTTTTTCATAGTGCGAGAGCAGGGCTTGAGAAACGCCTAAATCGGCGGCCGCCTGCTTTTGGCTTATTTTGCGCTCTTTTCTTAAAAGCGTTATAATTCTTGGAAAATCCGCGTTCACTGTGTCACCCCCGCCGCTTTGCGCAAGATTAACGTATTGTAAATTATAATACAATGCTTACATTTTGTAAATAGCTTTTGCTCAAAAAAAGTCGATAAAAGTTATTTGGTTTTTTTGTTGATTTTCTATTAAGTAATTTAAAAGACTGAAAGGATTTAAGCATTATGAGAGGATACAGGCTTAGCATTATCAGGCATGGTTTGACCGAATCCGCAAAAACGGGAGTTTATGCCGGAATTACGGATTTGCCTTTAAGTAAAGAGGGCAGGGAGGAGCTTGAAAAAAAACGCTCCGAAATGGTTTATCCGAAGGTGAACAAGGTGTATACAAGCCCTCTTTTGCGTTGCATTCAAAGCGCGGAAATTATTTTCCCGGACAGGGAGCTTATGGTTGTGGATGAACTTAGGGAGATGAATTTCGGCGATTTTGAGGGGCTTAAAGCCGAGGAGCTTTTAGAGCTTGAATCCTATAAGGAATGGCTTAAAGGCGGCATGGATGCGGCCGCTCCCAATGGAGAAAGCATAAGGGAAATGATTTTGCGCTCATATGACGCCTTGCAAAAAATCATTTTTGACATGATGAAGGAAAACCTGACGCATTGTGGCGTGGTGACTCATTCCGGCATAATGATGAATATGCTTTCATGCTTTGGGCTTCCAAAAATGAAGCCGATGGAATTTGCCTGCCCGCCGGGGGAAGGGTATGAAATAATCGTAACAACCCAGCTCTGGCAGACGGGCGGAGTTTTTGAAATACTTGGAAGGGTGCCTTATGAGGCCGGCTTTGAAGAGGATTATGATTTTTAATGGGGTGATTGTTTGGAAATAAGGAATATAAAGAAACGTTCTCTTGACCTTTTGTATCAAAACTGGGCACAGCCGGTTGCAATCATTTTAATAGTGCTTGTGTTTTATGTTTCCTTTTCGTTTGGACAATCCTCTTTTTTGAATTTTCTGCTTTGGAGAGGAATTATACAAAAGGGTGATGTTGCGCTGTTTTCAACAAATCCCTATGTTTTGGTTTCAAATGCTTTAAAATGGCTGGTTTGCTTTTTTGTGCTCACTCCTGTTTATATAGGGGCAATGTGGTGGTTTTTAAGATATGCAAATGATGAGAAAAATAGCATAAACACTGTATTCATTTGCTTTTCAAATGCGAGGATTTATTTTAAAACGCTTTTGGTTAAAGTTATGGTAACATTTATGAGGGTTTTAGCGGCGCTTCCGGCATGTTTTTTCGCAGCTGTTTCGGCAAAGCTTTTCAATATAACCATGCTCAAGGACAGAGGGAATGGACTTTATGCTGCGCTTGCGGTCTGCATGGGCCTGCTTGCGGTTTTGGCGGCGGTTTTCTTTGTTTTCGTTTATTTGAGATATGCCCTTGCCGAATATATTTTCGTAATAAACCCTGATATGAAAGCATCTCAAATATTAAGGCTTTCGGCAAGCAAAATGAAAGGCAGGGAGGACACTTTTATAAAACTTTACCTTTCGTTTTTGTGGTGGGCGCCTTCCTTGGTACTTGTTTTTCCGGCTTTTTTTGTAGTGCCTTATTATGCGATGGCGCATACGGTTCTTGCGCAAACACTTCTCGGCAAAGAACCTATTGAAGACGGCGGCGCGAAAAAAACTTTAAAATATGTTTAATTTGGAGGACAAAATGGATATCAACGCAGTTATTGCAGCAGAATTTAAATTGAGGCGCGAGCAGGTGGATAATACCGTTGCGCTTATTGACGACGGAAAGACAATTCCGTTTATAGCAAGGTACAGAAAAGAGCTTACCGGCTCGCTTGACGACCAGATTTTAAGGGAACTTTATGAAAGGCTTTCATATTTGAGAAACCTTGAAAAAAGAAAAGAAGAAGTCCGCGCGTCAATAGAGGGCGCAGGGGCGCTTAATGATGAAATTGTAAAGGCGCTTGAAAATGCCGCGACGCTTGTGGAAGTCGAGGACATTTACCGTCCTTATAAGCCTAAAAGGAAAACAAGGGCAAGTGTTGCAAAGGAAAAAGGCCTTGAACCCTTGGCGGCGCTTGTGCTTTTGCAGGACATTAAAACCGTTCCTGAAAGGGAAGCGGAGAAATTTATAGATGAGGGAAAAGGCGTTGCCGACGCAAAAGAAGCTCTTGACGGGGCGCTTGACATAATTGCTGAGGAGATTTCAGATGACGCGGCTTTAAGAAAGCAAATCCGTACCCTTTTTATGCAGAAAGGAACCGTCTGCACGAAGGCTGCAGATGAAAAAGCGGAAAGCGTGTACATGAATTATTACGATTATTCGGAGCCGGTTTCAAAAATTGCAAGCCATAGGGTGCTTGCAATAGACAGGGGAGAAAAAGAGGAATTTCT
>JAJUHO010000150.1 GCA_029267825.1 Oscillospiraceae bacterium | reverse complement strand
CCCGCATGTAGTTTCGGTTAAGATAACGCTTTACCGTGTTGCAAAAAACAGCAGCATAGTCGAAGCGCTTATAAAACTTGCCGAGGCAGGCAAGGATGTGCTTGCCCTTGTGGAACTGCGTGCAAGGTTTGACGAGGAAAACAATATAGGCTGGTCAAAAAGGCTTGAAGATGCCGGCTGTACCGTTATTTACGGCTTGGAGCACCTTAAAGTGCACTCAAAGCTGCTTTTGATAACAAGAAAGAATGGGAAAAGAGTTGAATATATCACTCAAATAGGCACCGGCAACTATAATGAAAAGACAGCCGCGCTTTATACGGATTTATCGCTTATGACGGCAAATCCTGAAATAGGGATAGAGGCGGGGATGGTGTTTAATGCGCTTTCGATAGGAAATTGCGTCGAATCTGCAAAGCATCTTCTTGTGGCGCCGCTTTGCCTGCAAAAGCGTATAATAGAAATGATTGACAATGAAATAGCAACCGCCCAAAGAGGAGAAAATGCCTATATAGGTTTAAAGCTTAATTCGCTTACCGATAAGGTGCTTATAGATAAACTTATAGAGGCTTCTGCGGCGGGAGTAAAAATTGAAATGGTAGTCCGCGGAATATGCTGCCTTGTCGCCGGAGTGAAGGGGTGTACGGAGAACATTTCGGTCACAAGCATTGTAGGCAGGTTTCTTGAACATTCAAGGATTTATATTTTTGGCACTTCCGACAGAAGCCAAGTGTATATAAGCTCGGCTGATTTTATGACAAGAAACACTTTGCGCCGCGTCGAGGTTGCCGTGCCTGTTCTTGATGCCGGAATAAAGGCAAGAATCCTTGATATGTTCTACATAATGCTTAAAGACAACGTGAAGGCAAGAGTACAAAATCCGGATGGAACGTATTCGCGCAAGTACAACAACCTTGCGCCGCTGAATTCGCAGGAATTCTTTTTTAGTCAGGCATATGAAAGAGCCTCCGAAATTCCATCGGAGGCCCCAAAGAAAAAACTTTCTATCAGCGGGAGGATAAAAAAGCTACTTTACGGTAAAAGAGAGTGAAAATGCTTAAAAAATAAAAATTCCCCTTGACAAAAGATAAATTATCCGTTATACTATGTAAGAAAATGAAGCAGAACTGTTCCGTTCTCACCTCAGCGCTTAGGGCGGCTCGGGTCAATACTTAAAGATATGCAGATTTATGTAAATTTGTGTAGGCAAAAGTATGGGCGTGAACGGATTTGTTCACGCTTTTTTATTTGTTTTTTAAAATGAAAAGCTAAAGACTTGGAGGTGCTCGCCATTAGCAACAAGGAACTGGAAATTAATGAGGAAATCCGCGATAAGGAGATTCGAGTAATTGACGTTGACGGAACGCAGCTTGGCATTCTTTCATCGAAAGAGGCTTTGAAGATTGCGTATGAAAAAAATCTTGACCTTGTCAAGATTGCCCCTCAGGCCACCCCGCCGGTTTGCCGCATTATGGATTACGGCAAATATTGCTTTGAACAGGCCAAACGTGAAAAGGAAGCAAAGAAGAATCAAAAGGTCGTTGAAATCAAGGAAATCAGAATGTCTTCAACGATTGACACGCATGATTTTAACACTAAGGTCAATCAGGCAATTAAATTTTTAAATTCAGGCGACAAATTGAAGGTATCGGTGAGGTTCCGCAAACGTGCAGTTGCCCATCCTCATTTGGGGGAAGAATTGCTTGAACGTTTCAAAGTTGCTTGTGCGGAGGCAGGAACGGTTGAAAAGCCCGCTAAAATGGAAGGGCGTAGTTTAGTGATGTTCATTTCGCCGAAATCATCAAAATAACAGGGAGGAAATATAAATGCCAAAGTTAAAGACCCACTCGGGAGCAAAAAAACGCTTTAAGCTCACAAAAAACGGCAAGGTTAAATTCCAGCACACAAATAAAAGGCACAGACTCAACCAAAAGGATACAAAGCGCAAGAGACAGCTTCGTGCGGGCGCATATGCGGACAGCACAAATATCGCCGCAATAAAGACAATGATTCCTTATAAATAACATTAAAAAATAACTCAATACGGAGGTAAAATAAAATGGCTCGTATCAAGGGCGCGATGATGACCCGCAAGAGAAGAAAAAAGGTTTTAAAGCTTGCCAAGGGATACTGGGGAAGCAAGAGCAAGCATTTTAAAATGGCTAAACAGGCCGTAATGAAATCCGGCAATTACGCATATATCGGCAGAAAGCAGAAAAAGCGCGATTTCAGGCAGCTTTGGATAACAAGAATTTCCGCGGCTTGCAAGCTTAACGGAATAAACTATTCTACATTTATGAACGGACTTAAAAAGGCAAATATTCCGCTCAACCGCAAGATGCTTTCAGAAATAGCAATCAATGATGCAGAGGGATTTGCTGAAATTGTAAACAAGGCAAAGGCTGCTCTTAACTGATTTTACGGACACGCTCCTTCTTTTTTACGGAATGAGCGTGTTTTTGTTATACATATTATTATGTTTTTCGGAGAAGGCTATGAATTTTATTTCAAGCAAGGATAATCCAAATATAAAGCTTTGCCAAAAACTTTTGTCTTCCAAAAAATACAGGAAGGAATATGGCATGTTTGTGCTTGAAGGTGCAAGGCTTTGCCTTGATGCCGCAAGGGAGGGCGTATCTTTTGAGTTTGCGCTTGTTTCAAGCAATGCTTTTGAAAAAAATTCGGAAGAATTAAAAATTTTGGAAAAAAGCTCTGATGGCAAAGTTTTTGAAATAAGTCCGGATTTGGCGCAAAAACTTTCGGATACGGGAAATACTCAGGGGATTTTTGCGGTTTGCAAAACACTTGACAAAAAAGATATAACCAGTACAATATGTAATAATGGGAAATTTATAGTCCTTGATAATTTGCAGGACCCCGGAAATGTCGGAACTATTATAAGGACTGCCGATGCCGTTGGAATTTCTGCGGTTTTGCTTTGCGGCAGCTGCGAGGTGTATAATCCGAAAACAATCCGTTCGACAATGGGTTCGCTGTTTAGGGTTCCTTTTATTGAAAATTGCACTTTGAGTGAAGTGTTGGATGAATTTAAGAAAAAGGACATAATTTCTTATGCGGCCGTGGTGGATTTTGATGCCAGGTCCTTGATTGAATGCGATTTTTCCGGCGGCTGCGCCGTTGTTATAGGCAATGAGGGCAGAGGGCTTTCGCCCGAGGACGCCGGAATGTGCGACAAAAAGCTTACTATTAAAATGAAGGGCAGCATAGATTCTTTAAATGCGGCTATGGCAGCCGGAATTATTATGTGGGAAATGACCAGAAAATAGCCTTGAATTTTTAAACGGTGCGGTGAGCGTATGGAAAATTTGAAATATTGGGTATGGCTGACTCAGGTTTTCGGTGAGGGAAATAAGCGCATATGGGATGCTTTGGAGAAATTCAAAAGCGCTGAAAAGGCATTTTATGCCGTTTTGGATGGCGAATTTGAGGAGATGTCCCGCGCAGAAAAGGAAAATTCAAAAAAAATAAGCCTTTCCCATGCTGAGGGCTTGATTGAGTCCTGCGCCAAAAAGGGAATGAAGATTATCCCTTTTGACAGCAAGGATTATCCGAACCGTTTAAAGGGTATTTACAATCCTCCTGCAATACTTTTTTGCATGGGAGATTTAAGTTTTGTGGATAATGAAGTTTGCCTTACGGTAGTTGGTACAAGGCATCCATCGGTTTACAGCGTAAGGCTTGCCCAAAAGATATGCGGCGAGCTTGCAAAAGTAGGAGTCGTGCTTGTAAGCGGCTTTGCTTTGGGAATTGATTCGATGGCGCATCAGGCGGCGCTTAAAAACCATTCGAGGACGATTGCGGTTTTAGGTTGCGGGCTGGATGTGGATTATCCAAAGGAAAATTCGGCTGTTAAAAAGGTGATTGCCAAAAGGGGAGCCGTAATAAGCGAATTTTTACCCGGAACATCGCCAAACGGGCCTAATTTTCCGCAAAGGAACAGGATATTGTCCGGACTTTCGCTTGGTACGCTTGTGGTTGAGGCCGGCGAAAGGAGCGGCGCGCTGATAACAGCCGACCTTGCTTTGCAGCAGGGCAGGGATGTTTTTTGCGTTCCGCCGGCGGATTTGTTTGACCCGCGCTATGCAGGGGCAGTAAAGCTTTTGCGTGAAGGGGCGATACCGGTATTTGACCATTTGGATATTATTTACGAATATTACGAAAATTTTGCTCATAAAATAAATCCGGAAAATAATGAGGAAAACTATTCTTTTAGGGAGGATTCCGCTGTTTTT
>JAJUHO010000027.1 GCA_029267825.1 Oscillospiraceae bacterium | reverse complement strand
TCCAGCGGCTCAACCGATGTGTTAATAAAAAGGAAAAGCGGATTGTCCCTTGAGCCTATGAGCATTCCGAACAGCAGGGTTTTTGTGTTGTATCGCTCGTTCATTACGGTATAGTAAATAATGCCGTTTTCGCTGTTAAGTATCATTTGCCGATATTGCAGCATTTTAAGCTCGCTTAATTCGCCCTTGCCGTTAAGCTCGCCGCCTCCTGCCATCATGTCCACCGCGTAAAGTGAAATTCCCGCGGCATTTGAAATTTCAATGCTCATATTGTTGTCATAAGCAATTTTTCTAAGCTCTTGATAAAATTCGGTGCTGTCTTTTTCGTTTATAAGATTGTTTGCAACCGTGCTGGCCACTCGCACAATATCGCGCGTTTTGGTTTTTTGGTAGTTTGCCGGCAAAAAGACAATCAGAAAAAACCAAAGTAAAATGATTATTGTAATTATAAACGCCATAAAATAGAGCCATATCGCATATCTTAATGTGCGTTTTTGGTGTGGCGGCGGACGCTTTTTTTGGAATTTGTGGAATGGCATAAGCTTAATTTGCTTCAAATTTATACCCCATTCCCCGCAGCGTGACAATGAATTTTCTGTATTCACCAAGGCTGTTTCTTAACATTTTAATATGCGTGTCAACCGTTCTGTCGTCGCCGTAAAAATCAAAGCCCCAGACTTCTTCAAGAAGCTTTTCTCTTGTAAGGGCAAGGTTTTTGTTTTTCACAAGATAAAACAATAAGTCATATTCTTTGGGAGTCATGGTAACTTTTTCTCCATCCACAAGAACCTCTCTGCCGGCAATGTTGATTTCAAGCCCTTCAAACTTCAAAACGCCTTCACCGTGCGCCTGCTGGGAATTCCTTTTAAGCACGGCTCTAACCCTTGCCATAAGCTCCTTTGGCGAAAAAGGCTTTACGACGTAATCGTCAATGCCTATTTCAAATCCAAACAGCTTGTCATATTCCTCTCCCCTTGCCGAAAGCATTATTATGGGGATTTGCTTTTTTTTCCGGATTTCCTTTGAGGCTGAAAATCCGTCAAGCCGCGGCATCATTATGTCCATTATTATTATGTCGAAATCCTTGTTTTTGCATATGTCAACCGCCTCCATGCCGTCCCGGGCCTCTTCAACTTCATAGCCCTCGAAATCGGCATATTCGCGCACGACATTTCTGATTTTATCCTCGTCGTCGACTATAAGTATCTTTGCCATGTTTTTGCCTCCTTTTTACTAATAAATGGATTGTTAAAATCATCCGATTTTGAAAACATTTTAGCATGTGCATGTGTAAAATATGTGAAACTTTTGGCAAATCCGGCTGATATTTGCCAAAGTTTATTGACAAGAAATATAAATAACTATATACTTAAATTGGTATAGTCCATTGTAAAGTTGAGTGTATGTTTATCGGATATTTTAGGGAGAAAGTGAGAATGCGGATTTTGTCATGAAGAAAGTTACAGCACTGTTTTTTGCATCGTTTTATGGAATTATAACCTTATTAACAATTGTCTTTGCGGTTTTGTTTAAAGAACATTTGGTAAAGGTTGTTGTCATTTATTTTGTGAGTATGGTGACTGCAACCGGATTTAATATTATTTTATATCAACAGGCTAAAAAACGCAAGCTGGTCATGCACAAAGAAATCGTTACCAGCATATTTGACAAGATAAATACTATGGCCATTCTTTGGAAAGAAGATTTTTCACAAGTCTTTGCAAATTCAACACTTTCGAATGCAACGGGATATTCGTTTGATGATTTGAAAAACAAGGCGGTTTTGGAAAAGATACTGCCTGACGAAGCATTTGCCAAAGACGGCGCAAGGACTTTAATTGCCAAGAAGGATGTTCATAAAATTGCGTATAATTCTGATGGGACCCAAACCGAGATAGTTTGGAATACATCCATTGTCGAGGGCCTTGAAGGGGAGCCGGTCTATATTTCTGTTGGCTATGATTTTTCAAAAACGCTTGATATGGAAAAGAAAATTTACGAGTTTTCAACTGATTTGGCGGAAACTCAGAGAAGATATAGCCTTTCAATGGAACTTTCAGAAATAGGCCTTATACTTAGGCGCGGAGGAAGTGATAAGGTTTTTGTTTCACAGCAGTTTAAAAATATGCTTGGAATTGATGGCGGGGATGTAATGCTCGTTGAGGAGCTTAAAGAAAAAATACATCCAAGCGACAGGGTGCTGTTTGATAATTATTGTGAAATTGATTCGGATTCGGTTGATTCACATAAAATACATGATATAGATTTAAGAATTCTTTCCGCTGACGGGACATACCATTGGTACTCTTTCAGGTATAAGGTTTCAAAGGATGGTTTTAACGGAGATGTAAATATTGGCGGCGCAATTATAGATATAACCAAGGAAAAGGAAAAAGATTCGCTTATTGAAAAAATGGCGTATATAGACGAAGTCACCCAAATTTACAACCGCAACAGGTTTATGATGATAGGGCAGGAAACCCTTGAATGCAGCCTTGACTTGAACCTTTCCTATTGGGTGATTGTGCTGGATATAGACCAGTTCCATATTATAAATGATACTTGCGGCTATGAAAATGGAAACAATCTTTTGAAGGATATGGCCATAACAATACTTAAAAACCTTACGCTCGGCGGATTTGGCGCAAGAATCGGCGGAGATAATTTTGCACTTATAGTAAGGGATGACGGCGATGAACAGCTTCCTGTAAAAATTATAAAAAGCATACAGGAGGACCTTTCAAAGCTTGCGTCTGGGATATACGCAAACCAAACCATTTCGTGCTCGGCAGGATACTGCAAAATGCCGGATGGCAGCGATAATTTTGCAAAAGTACTTGACCATGCGGAATTTGCGCTCAGCTTTGCCGATGATAGCCGCGGAACGATAACAAGATATGATTTGAAAATGCACGATGCTATAATTGCCGGCAATAACCTTGAAAAAGAACTTGTCTTGGCGCTTGAAAACAACGAGCTTGTACTTTATTACCAGCCGAAAATAAATCTTTCCAACGGAGAAGTCATAGGCATGGAAGCGCTGATACGTTGGATTAAGCCGGATGGCACAGTGGTTCCTCCGGGAGCGTTCATTCCTGTTGCCGAAAGCTCAAAGCTTATTACCAAAATAAGCGATTTCGTGATGTACGAAGCATGCCGCCAAAATAAAGAATGGCAGGATGAAGGACTTCCAAAGCTTACGGTTTCAATAAACCTTACATCGGTGGATTTTTATCAGACCGATGTTAAGGAATCAATACACCGTGTGCTTGAAGAAACAGGATTGGATGCACAGTATCTTGAAATAGAACTTACCGAATCGCTTGCGCTTAAAGATATTGAACAGGCAATACATCAAATGAAAGAGCTTAAAGAGCTTGGCGTAAAGCTTTCAATGGACGATTTTGGAACAGGATATTCGTCGCTTAGCTATATTCAGGTTTTGCCGATTACTTTGCTCAAGCTTGACCGTTCGTTTATAATGTATCTTGAAGAGGATGAGGTTTCAAGGGAAATTGTTTCTGCGGTTATTAAAATAGCAAAGTCAAAGAAAATAGAAACCATTGCGGAAGGCATTGAAACACTTGGACAGGCAGAAATTTTAAAAAGGTCCGGCTGCGACCTTGCTCAAGGGTACTTCTTTGGGCGCCCCATGCCGGCAAAGGAATTTAAGGAATTCTTGAAATCAAAAATGCCCATAGAGGTATAAACGGGGGAGTTTTAATGAAACGCAGGATTGGAATTTTAACCAGCGGTGGGGACTGCCCGGGCCTTAATGCAACTATCCGCGCGGTTGCAAAGGCTTGCTATGAAAAAATGGGCACGGATAATGTTGAAATCATAGGCATTTCAGACGGCTTTGGCGGGCTTATAAACAACGAAGCAAAACTTATGAAGCCAAGCGATTTTTCGGGAATACTTACGAGGGGCGGTACCATTTTAGGCACTTCGCGCACACCATATAAGAAGATGTTGGTAATTGAAGAAGACAACGTTGATAAAGTCAAGAATATGAAGGAAACTTATAAGTCCTTAAAGCTTGACTGCCTGCTTACCCTTGGCGGCAACGGAACACATAAGACTGCAAATTTGCTTTCAAGCGAGGGGCTTAACGTAATAGGACTTCCTAAAACGATAGATAATGATATTTTCGGTACGGAAGTAACGTTTGGGTTTCATTCTGCGGTGGATATAGCAACGGATGTCATAGACAGGCTTCACACCACGGCTTGCAGCCACAGCAGGATAATGCTTGTTGAAATAATGGGCAATAAGGCCGGATGGCTCACTCTTTATGCCGGAATAGCAGGCGGGGCTGATGGGATTATAATTCCCGAAATACCTTATGATATAGATAAAGTCATTGCAGCGGTAAGAAAACGCGTTGAATCGGGCAAGAATTTTTCAATAATTGCAGTTGCCGAGGGCGCATTTGATAAAGATGAAGCCGAGCTTAAAAGAAAAGAACGCATGAAAATCAGGAAAGAGGCGGGAATAATTACCGCTACTTCGAGGATTGCGGCACAGATTGCGGATGCAACGGGGATTGAAACGAGAGTTTGCGTTCCCGGGCATATGCTACGTGGGGGAAGTCCTTCGGCGTACGACAGGGTGCTTGCCACGAAATTTGGGGCATATGCGGCAAAACTTGTTGCAGATGAAGATTACGGCAAGACGGTTGCAATGATAAACGGAGTTGTCGGAGCAAATCCGCTTTCGGAAATAGCCGGGAAGACTAAATTTGTACCGGAAAATCATCAGCTTGTGCAGACTGCAAAAGCGCTTGGGATATCTTTTGGAGATTAGTAAATAGCCTTGAAACGGTCAAAAACCCGTTTCAAGGCATTTTTATGCCTTGAAATAATGAAACAAACTGAAAAGGGTTTCACGCAAAAGCGACAAAAACACCCGGAATTAGAAACCGCATAGCAAAATGCACAATAATTTTACATTAAAATTATTCAAAAAGATATTGACAAAGAAGAAAAATGTAGTTATAATAAACAATACAAAGAGCAATACTTGAAACATATTGTGCATGGCATACACAATAAAAATTTTCGTATTTGCTTAAACCGGTTTCACGGTGGCAAGAAATTTTCTTTTTTATTTTTATTTAGTTTGAAACCGCTTTCCCAAAGCAGTGCGAATTGAATTAGGAGGATGCGAACGTGGCAAAAAGTAGTGCAATTAAAAAAACAGGACGGGCGGCTGTTTTTTGGAAACGCCTTAAAGAAAGCAAAATACTGATTTTAATGTGCCTGCCGGCAATTTTATATTTTACGATATTTTGCTACATACCAATGCCGGGCGCTTATATTGCTTTTACAAACTTTAACTATAAGGCCGGAATTTTTGGAAGCAAGTTCGTCGGATTTGACAACTTTAAATTTTTGTTTAATTCGGGAAAGATTTGGATGCTAACCAGAAATACGGTTTTATATAATCTTGCTTTCATTGTTTTAGGAAATGCCTTGCAAATTTTTATAGCCATTTTGCTTAACGAAGTGAAAAGCAAGTATTTTAAGAAAATATCACAATCCATAATGTTTTTGCCGTATTTTATTTCGGCAGTAATAGTCGGACTTTTGGCGTTCAATATCCTCAATTATGATTTTGGATTTTTAAACTCGATAATAAAAGCCTTTGGAGGAGATCCGGTTAAGGTATATTCTATGCCGAAAGCGTGGCCTTTCATAATTGTCCTTGTAAATCTTTGGCAGTCAACCGGATATGGTTCAGTTGTTTATTTTGCGGCAATATGCGGAATTGATACGAGCATGGTTGAGGCGGCAATGATTGATGGGGCTAATTCATTTCAAAAACTGAAGTACATAATACTTCCAAGCTTAAAGCCTACTGCGGTGATACTTTTCCTTTTTGCAATAGGCGGAATAATGAAAGGAAACTTCGGACTTTTCTACAACTTGGTTGGACCGTCAAATTCGGCGCTTTTCCCGTATACGGATATTATAGAAACCTTTGTGTACAGAACGCTTATGAATCAGTTCAACTTCTCAAATTCCGCTGCGGTGGGACTTTACCAATCGGTGTTTGGTTTTGCAATAGTAATGCTTGCAAACTATCTTGTTAAAAAGATTGACAGCGATTATGCGCTTTTTTAAGGGGTGATTTTGATGAAGGTAAAAAAAGACAAAGCCGGAGTTGCAATAACGGTATTTGCTTACATATTCATATCGATTTTTGCGCTTGCCTGTCTGATACCATTTGTTTTGATGGTTTCGGCATCATTCAGCGATGAAAACCTTATAACAAGCAAAGGCTTTTCGATACTGCCGAGGGGATTTACCCTTGCATCATACGGGCTTTTGTTCAGAAGCGCAAAACAGCTTTTGGGGTCTTATGCAGTGACAATTATAATGACCGTTTGCGGAACATTTATAGGACTTTTCCTTGTTTCAATGACGGGCTATGCGCTTCAGCGCAAGGATTTTCCGTTAAGGAATGCAATATCGTTTTTCATATACTTCACAACGCTTTTTTCGGCGGGGCTTGCTCCGACTTATTTGTGGTTTACAAAGTATCTTGGCCTTAAAAACAGCTATTTTGCAGTTTTTTTGCCGCTCCTTATGAGCCCGTGGCTGATAATACTTATGAAAAACTTTGTAAAATCCGTTCCGTATGAAATAACCGAATCCGGCAAGATAGACGGGGCGGGGGATTTTAGGATTTTTGTATCGCTTATTTTACCCATGCTCACTCCTGCACTTGCAACCGTAGGACTTTTCCTTGCGCTGGGGTATTGGAACGAATGGTACAACTCAATGCTTTATCTTCCCAATGTGGATTACAAGCCGCTGCAATATTATCTTTATAAGATTGTAAACGAGGCGGCAGCCCTTAAAAATTCTCTTGCGGGCGCAAATGTTTCGGTAGGTTCGCTTCCAACACAAACTTTGAAAATGGCGACTGCCGTGCTTGCAACAGGGCCTATAATCTTTCTTTATCCGTTTGTACAAAAATATTTTATATCCGGAATTACAGTAGGTTCCGTAAAGGGGTGATGGATGAGGCGTATATTTTTAAATCAATGGCATAAAGTCAAATCTTATTATTTAGGAGGAAAATTATGAAAAAGTTGAAAAAAGCAGCGTATCTTGCTCTTGCAGGCGTTATGACGGCATCTTTTGCCGGATGCGGTGGAAATTCTGGCGATTCTGCTTCTTCTAATTCTTCAAGCGCATCATCTTCCGGTACGTCATCGGAAGCAAAGGTTGATACTTCCGAATTCCAGGAAATCACCATGGTGACAATGGGCAACAAGCCCACAAACGGCAGAATGGAAGCCGTAATGGAAAAGGTTAATGAAATCCTTAAACAAAAAGTCAATGCAAGCCTTAAACTTCAATATGTTGAATGGAATGACTGGCAGACGCAGTACAACCTTTTGCTTGCCAGCGGCGACAGCAGCCTTGACCTTATAGGAACAGCAACAGACTGGCTTGATGCTTGGCCGAATGCAAAGAAGGGCTCGTTCCTTGCACTTTCTGAGGATATGCTTAAAACTTATGCGCCGCAAACATGGGCAAGCGTTCCCGCAGAACATTGGGAGCAGTGCAAGTATGACGGACAAATTTATTTCATCCCCGAAGACAGCTATACCCAGTGGACAAACCACGGAATGTTCTATAGGGGAGATTGGGCAAAAGAAGCCGGACTTGATAAGGTAGCATCATTTGACGACCTTGAAAAATATTTTGACGGAATTTTGAAAAATCATCCGGGAGTAATTCCGTGGGATGCGGCAGGCTCGACCAATCTCGGCGGACTTGTTGAAGGCTATATCAATGCTTATACAAAATATATACTGATAAATGGAACTACTACAGGACTTTTCAATTTGTTCTATGTTGACCCGTCTGATCCGTATACCGTTCTTTCACCTTATATGGAGGGAACAACCCTTGAAGATTGTGCGGTAATGATGAAGAGATGGGCAGACAAGGGCTTTTGGAGAGAAGACGTGCTCAATTATACAGGTGAAACGCGCGATCTTTTCTATGCGGGACAAAGCGGTGCAGACCAGCATCATACACAGACCTTTGTATCTACTATAAGGCCTACTATGGATGAAAAGCAACCCGGTTCCGAAGCTCAAATGTTCCCGTGGAGCGCACAGAGCAAGAATCTTGTAAAAACGGTTGTAACACACGGCGCAATGGCAATAGGCTTTAATTCAAAGCATGCTGAACGTGCACTTATGGTTTATGACCTTATCAGAAATGACCAAGAACTTTACAGGCTCTTTAATTACGGCATTGAAGGCGAGGATTATATAATCACCTCAGACGGAAAACTTGACAGACCGGAAGGCTATGACGGAACAAAGGACGGCTTGGGAATTAACTTCTGGTGGGGACGTACAGACAAAAACGAGCTTACCGACGCAAACTGGTATGACGGCAAGGATGAGATATACAAGGAATATGATTCCTATGCAATTGAATATCCTTTGGGCAAATTTGTTTTTGACCCTGCAAATGTTTCAACTCAAATTTCAGCGCTTGCAGATGTATGCGCAACATATATGCCTAAGATTGCATGGGGCAAAAACGATGACCCGAAAGCCGAAGTTGCAAACTTTAGAAAAGCTCTTAAAGATGCCGGCTTTGATGACGTTTTGAAGGAAATACAAAATCAGCTTACACAGGTAAAAGGTCAATAAACAATGTTTATTGCGGATAAGCGGCAAATCCGCTTATCCGCACATTGCGTTTAAGCAAAAATATGTATGGTTTTGGCAAAAGACAAAATAAAAATTAGAACAAGGGAAAAATTTTAATGTGCAGATTTGAAATAAAGGAAGAATTTTATCTTGACGGCAAGCCCTTTAAAATTATATCAGGCGGTATGCATTATTTCAGGATATTGCCCGAATGCTGGCGCGACAGGCTGGAAAAGCTTAAAGCGCTTGGCTGCAACACGGTTGAAACATATGTGGCGTGGAATGTGCATGAGCCAAAGAAAAACTGCTTTTGCTTTGAGGGCAGGTATGATATAAAGAGGTTTATAGAGCTTGCCGCAGAGCTTGGGCTTTGGGTAATCGTCAGGCCCTCGCCTTATATTTGTGCCGAATGGGAATTCGGCGGGCTTCCGGCATGGCTTTTGGCTGAGGACGGAATGAAACTGCGCTGCTCGTATCCGCCGTTTTTAAAGCATGTTTCCGATTATTTTAAGGAACTTTTTAAGATACTTGCACCGCTTCAAATAACAAATGGCGGTCCGATTATCTTAATGCAGCTTGAAAATGAGTATGGATATTACGGCAATGATTTCAATTACATGAATGCGTTAAGGCAGATGATGCTTGACAATGGGTTAAGCGTGCCTCTTATTACATCGGACGGGCCTTTGGATGAATCTTTGGCTTGCGGAAGTATTCAGGGTGCGTTGTCAACGGGTAATTTTGGTTCAAAAACCACCCAAAGGTTTGAAATCCTATCAAACTTTATCGGCAAAAAGCCGCTTATGTGCACGGAATTTTGGATAGGATGGTTTGACTACTGGGGATGCAAAGGGCATACGACAACCGATGTTAAAAACTGTGCAGATGAGCTTGACTTGATTTTGTCACGCGGCAGTGTAAATGTTTATATGTTTGTGGGCGGAACTAATTTTGGGTTTATGAACGGGGCGAATTATTACGACGAGCTTACTCCCGACGTTACTTCTTATGATTATGACGCCCTTTTGACGGAAAGCGGAGCAATAACTCCAAAGTATGAGGCTTTCAAGAAGGTGATTTCAAAATATGCCGAAATTCCGGAAGTCAAGCTTAGTGAGCAAATTAAGTCTAAGGCATATGGAAAAATTCCGGTAAAAGACAAGGTTGGCCTTTTTGAAACCATCGGAAGCATTTCAAAGCCAAAGAGCAGTTCGTATCCTCTTTGCATGGAAAAGCTTGGGCAAAATTACGGGTATATACTTTACAGCTCAAAGCTTCCTCAGAGCAAAAAGCTTGAAAAAATACGCTTTTGGGATGCAAATGACAGGGCGATTGTTTTTGTTGACGGAAAACGTGTGCTGACACTTTATGACCGCGAGCTTTTAAGCGAGCATGAGCTTGATATAGAGCTTTCCCCTGACAGCAGGATAGACGTACTGGTTGAGAATATGGGGAGAGTCAATTTCGGGCCAAAGCTTGAAAAGCAAAGAAAAGGCATTGACGGTGGGGTTCAAATCAACGGGCATTTGCATTTTGGCTGGGAGCATTATTGCCTTGAATTTGAAAACCTTGACGGCATTGATTTTTCAAAGGGCTGCAAAGATGGTGAAAGTGCTTTTTATCGCTTTGAATTTGTTGCCGATGAGATAGGGGATACATACCTTGATTTTTCCGGCTGGGGAAAGGGCTGTGCGTTCATAAACGGGTTTAATTTGGGGCGTTTTTGGGAAATAGGGCCTCAAAAGCGGCTTTATGTTCCGGCGCAGCTTATAAAGTCAGGTAAAAATGAAATCATTATTTTTGAAACAGAAGGCAAAGCCGCCGATTCCATATTCCTTGCAGATTTGCCGGAATTGGGATAAAGGAGTTTGCTAAATAAAAAAAGCGGGCAAAAAATGTTGCCCGCTTTTTTGTTGTGACAAAATACTTAATGACTTGTTGCTTGACATTATTTTTCCGCATCTTCCGCTTTGGACTTAATATTTTCCGTAAGCTTGATAAGCAGGGAAGGGAGCTTAACGCCTATGTCGGAGATGTTTTCAAGGATGCTGATGATTTCATTGCAAATGAGCCATATGGCCACGACGGCCGCAACAAGGAAATTAAGCTTTATATTAAATCCAAGCTGTTCTCCGGCATATTTGAGCAGCCAGTCAAGCACCGCTCCGATTACCACAAGCAGCCACATACAAACCTTTTTGATTATGCCTTGCAAGCCGACATAGGAGCTTATTTTCTGCCCGCGATACTTTGCGGCAAAAATCCCCGTAATATAATCGGCAACGTTAAGTCCGACAAGCACATAAAACGGTATCGCAAGCACTCCAAGCCATGCCGTGAGCGCTCCGAATACCGCAGAAACCGCTATTTTAATCTTTTCCATTTACTTAACCTCCACGATAACATGATTTTTGTAGCCGTAAGCGGCTGCAATTTTTTGGGCAAGCTCCTCCGCCTCGTCCCGGCGCGAAATATCCGTAAGGGAAAGCGTGTAAGTCGCCCGCCTGTGGCCGGGCAGGGAGCAGGTGAGGGCAGGGTAATCCCGATAGCAGTAATTCAAGTCGACATTGCCTGAAATTCCGCTCACGCTGCCGGTTGAGGAATATTGCCATATGCCGTAAGTGCCCGTCCAAGTGGGAGCAGATGCGTATTGCGCAAGCCAGCAATCGAACCTTTTAAGGCGGCTATAATCAAGCACGCTTGTGAACCAATACTTGCTTGCATAAATGCCTGCATAATATCCCGCCGCCTCCACCGCAGAGCCGAAAGCTATTGCCATGTCTGTAAGGACTGCCTTGCCAAGGTTTTGGATTGACGGGTCCTCAATGTCATAAAAGAGCGGATATGACGGCTTATAGGATTTTATAGCCGCCAGAAAATGCTCCGCTTCTTTTTTTGCTTCGTCGACTGTGGTTGCGTAAGTGTAATGATAAAAGCCATAGGGGATGCCTGCCGCTTCACACCCTTGAACATTTGCCGCAAGGCGCGGGTCAACATAGGACGTTCCGCAGGTTGCCCTGATTATTGCAAAATCCACCGCCCCGCTTGCTTTCACCTTTGCCCAGTCAATCACGCCCTGCCATTTTGATACGTCGATGCCTTTGAGTTCCATAACGATTCCTCCGAATAAGAAATTCCCCTCAAACGCATGCCGAAAAATAGGGTTTCTTGCATTATTTTATGCAAGTCTTATGGGCTTTGTGCAAAAAAAGCCTGCACATGGGTTTGAGCCATGTGTAGGGGTACATAGGTTTCTACATTTACTACAAATCACAAATCATTTTAATTTGATGTATTATTTAATGTTACAAATAAACCTTTATGGCGTATAATAAAATATTATTTTTTTTATTTAGCAGATAAAAACAAATGCTGGAACGTTTTTCATATTGTGGCAATTGCATAAAATTATTTTTGCTTAAACTTGTTTTTTAAAATTTTTAAAAAGCGTGGAAAGTGTGTATAATTAAATTAAAAATTTAAACGGAGGAAGATAGATATGGGAAAGACAAGTAAGTATGTTTTGAAAATTGCGGCGGTTGGAGTTATGTCCGCACTTGTTTTTGCGGCGTCAAACATAAGCATCAACCTTTTTACACTGCTTGGAGGCACTACAAGAATCCATCTTGGAAACATCATGTGCCTTTTGTCCGGCCTTTTGTTCGGTGGAATTCTCGGCGGGCTTTCCGCAGGGATAGGCTCATGCTTTTTTGACCTGTTCAATCCGCTTTACATTTCGTCGGCGCCGTTTACCTTTGCTTTTAAATTCCTTATGGGATTTATTTGCGGTGCAATTTCGCATAAAGGGCAGGCAAAAGGCCAAAATCTTAAATTAAACATTATAGGCGGAATTTCCGGACAACTTGCATATGTTGTGCTTTATCTTTCAAAAAGCTTTATTGAAAGCGTGCTTGTAGGAAATGCGCCTCTTACTGCTCTTGCCGATACGGGAGTAAAGGGTGCGGTATCGCTTGTAAACGCAATCATAGCAGTTTCGGTTTCCGTGCCGCTTGCCCTTGCAATAATGAAGCCTCTTAAAAATACCGGATTTTACAGGCTTGTTTCTGATTCGGAATGATTTTGCGGCATGTCGAATGTTCCCTGCCGTATTATATATAAATAAGAAACCGTCAAAAGCAATGTTGCCCCTATCCATGCAATGGGACTTGCAAGGCATACGCCTAAGTATCCGAAAATTTTTGAGAGCACAAGGGCGGCTATAATTCTCATAAACAACTCTGTTACTCCGGCAAAGAAAGGCATTGTGGATTTTCCGATTCCTTGCAGTGTATTCCTAAAAATAAAGAGCATTCCAAGTATAAAGAAAAAGAATGAAATAAGGTGCAAATAAACATTGGCTTGCTCTATAACTTCCGGCTGGCCGGTTCCAACAAAAAGCTCGGCAATATTTCCTCCAAGGAAGAATACTCCCAGCCCGCCTATTATGCTCATTAAAAGAGCAATAAGGCTTGCCTTTGCAACGCCTTGACGTATCCTGCCATATTCGCCGGCGCCGTAGTTTTGAGCCGAGTATGTTGCCATTGTCGTTCCGAGGGCAGGGAAAACCTGCGTGGCAATTTGCTCTATCTTTACTGCTGTGGTGTATGCCGCAACAGTAATTGAACCAAAGGAATTCAGCGCCGACTGCAAAACCATTACGCCGATTGCTGTGACAGAAAATTGGAATGCCATAGGCAAGCCTATTTTAAGCTGATTTTTGGCAATTTCAATATCAAGCTGCCAGTCGCTTTTTTTAAGCTTTAATATCGGGAATTTCTTTGATACATAAACAAGGCATAAAAGTCCGGAAACAAGCTGTGAAATAACGGTTGCCCAAGCGGCCCCGGCAACTCCCATTTTGAAATTAAGTATAAGTGTAAAATCAAGGATGATATTTAAAACGGATGCAATTATAAGAAATATCAACGGGGTGCGGCTGTCGCCGAGAGCCCTTATTGTGCTTGCAAGCAGGTTGTAAAAAACGCTTGCAAAAATCCCCCAAAAAATTATTATTATGTATGAGTAAGAATCATTTATAATGTCTTGCGGAGTGTCCATAAGCCTTAACAACGGCATTGCGCCAAGCACACTCAAAAGCGTGACGATAACCGTAAAGGCGGCTGAAAGCATTATTGCCGACGCAACCGAACGCCTTACTCCGTCATGGTCTCCGGCGCCGAAGAATTGTGCGGTAACAACTGCAAATCCGGCGGTAAAGCCTATTACAAAGCCTATTATTAAGAATGAAATTGCTCCGGTAGCTCCTACCGCCGCAAGGGCCTTTACGTTTATCGTTCTGCCCACTATAAGTGTGTCTATTATGCTGTAAAGCTGCTGAAAAAGGTTTCCTATGAAAAGCGGTATGGAAAAGGCAATTATAAGTTTAAGGGGATTTCCCTTGGTCATATCGTTTGTCATACTTTTAATACTGCTCCTTAATTTTCCCAAATTAGTATTGCGGTTTGTGAAAATTTGCCCCGCTGTTTTTGCAGCGGGGTTTTATTATTTTTAGATAATTTTTTGAAAAATACAAATCAAGGGTTTATTTATGTCAAAAAATTACTTTATGGCCAAAATAGGATAACCATTAATATATTTTTTTACCATTGGCGGAAATTTTTCAGCCTCATTAAAAATCCTGTCGGCAAGCCCGTCTTCAAGCAGCGAAACAAGTTCCCCTATCGGCTTTTTAAAAAGCTCACCGCATACCGGTGAAAGGGTTATGACCTGTCTGCCGTCAAGCTCCATTACCCTAAAAGGCCATATTTTGCAGTCAAAAGGCTTTTTATCGCCAAGCAGGCAGCCGTTTTCGCCAAGCATAGGGCATTTGTAAAGTCCGTTTTCACCCTTGCTCATCTTCATAATCATTGAAGCGCCAAGTGGTTCAAATTCCTGTTTTGGATTTATTTTAAGGATATCTTCCTTTGTTTTTTCTGTAATCAGCGGAGCTTCCCAAATATCCGAATCGTCAAAAACACAACAGATTTTGCACTGTGCGCAAGCTTTGCCGGATAAAATTTTTTTAAGCATAAAAACACCTCAAATGAATTTTACCACAAAGCTAAAAACAGTACAAGTGTTTTATCTTAAAGCTTTATTTCAGAAAAAAATAATAAACAAGTCCGTAAATAAACGATGCAGTCACGCCGTAAAGGATAACAGGCCCGGAAATTATAAAAATCTTTGCTCCAAGTCCAAGTATAAAGCCCTCGGCCTTAAATTCAAGCGCCGGTGAAACAACAGCGTTTGCAAAGCCGGTTATTGGCACAAGAGTTCCGGCGCCGGCATGCTTTGCAATTTTTTCATAAAGTCCAAGTCCCGTGAGCAATGCGCTTAAAAATACAAGCGTTATTGAAGTCCAAGCGCCTGCCTCGGTCTTGTCAAAACCAAGAGTGCCGTAAAAGTTAAGCAAAAATTCGCCAAACGTGCATATAAGCCCGCCTATTGCAAATGCCGAAAAAATATCCTTCAAGCTTTTGGATTTTGGCGAAGCTTGTTTTGCCATTTTTTGATATTGCCCTTTTGATACGCTCATAATACAGCCTCCGAAAAATAAATTTTCAAAGACAGTATTCCACAAAAAGGCTTATAAATACCTGCCGCTGCGTTGGTTTTTGCGTTCTGCGCTTTTTTTGCGGCGTTCTTCAATTTCATTTTTCATATTTACATAATTCCTTCGGCTGTAAACAAAAGTTGCCAAAGAAACAAGAAAAATTGCCGCAAACCAGCAAATTTGAGGCAAAATTCCCTTTGAAACAAGGTATCCGCATCCTATTCCAGCAAAAACTAAAATAAGCGAAAGGACATAAGACACTAAATCGCCTTTTTTCATAAAAGCTGTTCCTCCTCCGCAGAAACCGCAACAATTGTTATGTTGTCAAGGCTGCCTCTTTTAAGCGCAAGGTCGACAAGCTCTGAAAGCTTTTTAAAAATCCTTCCTTTTCTTGACAAAACAGTTGAGATTTCTTCCGCTCTTACATAGTCCGACAGGCCGTCGGTGCAAATCAAAATAAGCTCGCCGGGGTTGATTTTGCCTATTTTTATTATATCCGTGCACGGCGGGGACATTATATCGCCAAGCACCGGAAAAATAAAGTTTTTCTTTTCGTGGGAGAATTTTTCCTCTTCTGTGATTGCTCCGGCATCGCACAAAAGCTGAACAAGTGATTGGTCTTTCGTGAGCTGGACAAGTTTTCCGTCAAAAAAGCGGTACATCCTTGAATCGCCTATGTTTATTGAATACGCCGAATTTTCCTCGTCCACGGCAAGGGCGCAAAGAGTTGTCTGCATATTTAGCGCCTCATTATGTGCCATTCCATATTCCATTAAACTTTTGTGTATGCTGTTTATTTCTTTTTTAATATCGGTATTTTTTGAGAAATTTACATCGGCTAAAAGCCTTAAAGAAAGCTTTGAAGCGATTTCTCCCGACCTTTCTCCGGAAACGCCATCCGCAACGGCAGCTATAAAGGGCTGTTTTGCAAGGCTTTCCATTTTTGCATGGCTCATTACTATTTTATTTATTAAAAAGGCATCCTCATTGTGTTTTCGGGTGTTGCCTATTTCCGAAATTCCGCAGCAGTAGTACATAAAACCTCTCTGTTAGTTTTTGGTAAAATGGTGATTAGAAGCTGAAAATTGCATTTTTATCTAACATCTAATTTCTAATTTCTAACTTCTACATTATACACCCAAAAGTAAATTATTTCAATATTAAAACATTTGAGCAATAAATTTGTACAAGTTTACAAAGTCGATTTTAAGCAAAGAAAATAATGATAAATCTATTGACAAAATACAGAAAAAAATATAGAATTAAGGTATGAAAGTATAGCATTTTTGTTTAATTTCATACAATTTTATCATGGGGAGTTGCTTTTCAATGAACACAATAAAACCCGTAGATACAGCTAATGAAACTTTGATAAATCTTGATTCCGGAAATTGCGCGGATCTTTCTGGCAGAATCAAGGAAATAGAAGAATTGATTGAGGCGAATTCCGCAAACAATCAAAAGCTTTATGAAAATTTTGAAGCTCTTACAAAAATTGCCGAAAATTCTGTTAAAAAAGTAACCGATACAAAGGATACCGTAAAGGTTATTCAAGATATAGCAATGAATACCAGAATTCTTGGTTTTAACGCATCTATTGAGGCCTCGCGCGCAAAGGAAAGCGGCAAGGGCTTTGGCGTTATCGCTCAAGAGGTCAGAAGTCTTGCGGATGTCAGCAAGTCATCTGCCGATAAAATCGTGGACACGATTCAGGCAATCGGCGCGGATACAGATGAAATAGCTCATTACATAAAGACCACAAGCGAAATTGTGCAAAAAAATATTGAATATACAAGGAGCATTGCGGAACTTTTAAAAGAAATTTCGCAAAAGATAAAATAAAAGGAGTCCTTTGTTTTTGGAACAAAATGAAAACGGGGAGTATGAGGCCGTAAATCCGCATGCATGTGAAAAAACTGCTGAAATGCATGCGGGATATGAAATTATAGACGCACATACGCATATTTTCCCCGAAAAAATTTCACAAAAGGCAACTGATGCGATAGGCAATTTTTACGATATGCCTATGTACTGCGAGGGTTCGGCGGAAAAATTGCTGGGAGAGTGTTCAAAAGCCGGCATATCAAGATGTCTGGTGTGCTCTACGGCTACAACACCGCATCAGGTGAAAAGCATAAATGATTTTATTGCAGGCATGTGCAGGGAGCATTCCGAATTTTTAGGGTTTGGAACACTTCATCCGCTGATGGGAAACCTTGAAGAAGAAGCCGAAAGAATTGAAAAACTGGGGCTTTGTGGAGTGAAAATTCATCCTGACTTTCAAGAGTTTGATATTGATTGCAAGGAGGCTTTTAAGCTTTATTCGGTAATTGAAGGAAAACTGCCTATTCTTATTCATATGGGTGATGAAAGGTATGAATATTCAAGCCCCGCAAAGCTTGCGAGGGTTTTAAAAAATTTTCCGCATTTGAAAGTTATAGCTGCACATCTTGGAGGATATAGAAGGTGGCATGAGGCTGAGGAATATTTAAGGCATCCTAATTTAAAATTTGATACAAGCAGTTCGCTTGCAATAATTCCTCCGGAGTATGCAAGAAAACTTATATATGAATATGGGATTGAAAATGTTTTCTTTGGCACGGATTTTCCCATGTGGGAGGCTGCGGCAGAACTTGAAAGATTTTTTGCCTTAAAGCTTTCATCTGTTGAAAATGAAAAAATTCTTGCGGGTAATTTTAAGGATTTTTTCAGCATAGAATAGACAAGAATGAAGGAGGGACTTTATATGCAAATTATAGGACTTAGGGAGCATCCGGAGTATCTTGACCGGGCAATACATTTTATATTCAGCAAGTGGGGCAATGTAAATAATTACCTTTGCTACCATGATTGCATTGAACATAGCATAAATATTGAAAATCCGCTTCCGAGGTGGTATTTGCTTGAAGACGCAGATGAGATAATCGGCTGCGCCGGGCTTTTGATAAATGATTTTATAAGCAGAATGGATTTGTTTCCGTGGCTTTCTTCGCTTTATGTCGATGAAGGAAGGCGTGGGAATTCACTTGGTTCTCTTCTTATAAACCATGTCAAGGAGGATGCTAAAAAAGCGGGTTTTTCTACCCTTTACCTTGGGACGGAGCATGTGGGGTACTTTGAAAAATTCGGGTTTGAGCATATTGGCACAGGATACCATCCGTGGGGAGATACTTCGAGGATATATAAAATTGAGCTTTAATTTTTTATTATAAAAAACCGCCTTGAAAGATTTTAAGGTCTTTCAAGGCGGTTTTTATTTTGATGGGATTTATTTGATTATTTGTTGTGTGGAATCACTTGCCGGAGCTCCGACGGAAAGAGTGGTGCCAAGAGGTGAATTATCTATAACAACAACATAGTTTGAGGCGTGGAAGATTGTCATTGTTGCATATCCGCTTGAAGAAATAAGTCCGCTTGACTGGAATTCAAGTCTTCCGGTTGAAGGATTGTAGTAATAAAGATTTGCATATTTTCCGGAATATTTGGAATCAATCATCATTGTAAACCTTCCGGTGAAGCCAAAGGAGCCGCTGTGGTTGAGCTTAAACTGCCGATAAACTCTTCCTGGGGCAACTGTGCCAACTGTTGTGCTGCTGATGTCCGCGGAAGTGAAATCGGCACTTAAATTTAAGGTGTTTGCTGAGGTGATGCTTGTTCCGTTTACCGTCCATGCGTAGCTTATAAAGTCAAAAGTAACGGTTATGTTTTTGCCCATGAAAGCTGAAAATACAGTTGATGGAATGCTGGTAGCTCCATTCATTTTAACAAGCACAGTTGAGCCTGACACAGAAGAAGCTATTTTGTTTATTATTGAAGTCCAGCCTGAAAGGTTTCCGCATGAGGGATCAGCGCCATCGTAGTAATAGTTGTTGTCATCGACGATATACTTGTAGGTGATATAATCTATATCTTCGTCAAGTTCATATCCGTCATCGACATCGGGGTCGGTACATTTAAGGATATAAGTTTCTCCGGATTTTGTTTTATTGTCGCTTGTCAAGGTTCCTGATTTTAAATCAAAATCAGAATAAGTCAAATCATATCCGTAATCGTTAAAAGCATCTGCGGCCAATTCTTTTATTTCGGAAAGGGTTTTTCCCGAAACTCCGTTTTCGGAAATGGTCGATTTTGTTATTATTTCCTCATCGTCAACAACATATTTGTATCTTAATTTTTCTGCGTCAGATGTGTAGCCGCTTTCACAACTGAAATCATCCTCATAGCAAACCAAAATATAAGTCTGTCCACTTTTGGTTTTTTGGTTGCTGTCAAAAGTTCCTGATGTAAGTTCAAAGTCAGAATCATCTACCTTATAATGCTTTGCTTCAAAAGCATCTTCGGCATATTCTTTAAGCTGTGCAAGTGTTTTGCCTTCAACACCATTTTTAGTGATGGTGTGCGTTGAATCTGTTGTTATTTTTGTTGCCGCCGCAGCTGGAACAGCTCCAAACGCTCCGATTGCCAGAAATGCAGATGTGCAGACCGATAAGATAGTCTTTTTAATATTCATTTTTTCAACCTCCATTGCCCTATAATTTTAATAAATTAAATAAAGATACTCGCCCATATATCTTACATATAATTTATACCTTATTTTTCATATTGTCAAGGCAATATTGGCAAAAAAGTTAAATAGTTGTTAAATTGTAATGAATTTGTAACCTTTGAAACCAATTTGTAATTTATTTTTTTCTTTTTGTTGAATCGCGTACTATAAGTTCCGGCAAAGTGGAGTAGGATTGTATTTGCAGGTTGGGCTTTTTTATTTTGCTTATTATCATGTTTCCAGCCTGAATTCCCATTTCGTAAACGTCAATATTTACAACGGTAAGCTTTGGTTCGGTTATTTGAGAGAAAGGGTAATCGTCAAAAGTTATCAGGGCAATATCTTCCGGAATTTTAAATCCTTTTTGCTTTATAACATCCAAAGCTCCGAGGGCGATAAGATTATTTTCGCAAATCACTGCTTCCGGGAGCTTTTCGCTTTCCAAAAGCTCCGACATGGCTTTTTTGGCCTTTGAAATATCATCGGCACATTGCTTTATATAAGCCGGATTTATAGGAATTTCAAGATTTTTAAGAGCCTTTTTTACGCCTTGCAACCTGTGCACGGAAATAAAATCAGTTTCAAGCCCACCTATAAAAGCAATTTCCCTGTATCCTTCTTCGACGAGGTGGCTTGCGGCAATTTCTCCGGAGAGGCAGTTGTTTATGTCCACCCAGCAAAGCTGGCTGTCAAAATTAGGGCAGCCTATCAGCATATGAGGGAAAGATGCCTTTAATATGTAAGGTGCAAGTTCCTTGTTGTCAGCGCAGCCGTGTATTATTATCCCGTCGGCATTTCTTTGGGCTATTATTTTTTCGACTGCTTCAATTTGAGTTTCGCTTGTAGGGGCGTTTAAAATCTGCAAAGAATATCCTTTCTTTTCAAGGGATTTTTGAGCTCCGCATATAATTTCAAACATATGAGGATTTGAAAATGCTGAATTTCTTTCAAGATTTGTAAGGAATATAATATTTCCTGTTGAGCCTTTTACAAAATTTCTTGCCGTGAGGTTTGGATGGTAATTAAGCCTTTCCATAACTTCACGGACTTTTTTTGAAGTTTCTTCCGAGATGGTATAAGAATTGTTGATTACTTTTGAAACGGTTGAAATTGAAACGCCGGCCTC
>JAJUHO010000037.1 GCA_029267825.1 Oscillospiraceae bacterium | reverse complement strand
TGCAGCCATTTTGCAAATATTTCACGTGAAACCTTTACAACTATGCAATCCGTTGCTGTCCTAAGGGTAGTTTTATACCTGTCAAGATTCATTATGAATTCCATTCCGCCAAAAGCGTACATTCTGTTGAATTCAGTATAATCGTATGCCATGCCGTAATAGCGGTAGTCGGTTGCTTCAATCAGCCCCTTGCCGACAAAATAAACCGTATCCGCCACGTCATCTTCCCTTATAAAAATGGTCCCCTTTTTTAGCTCTTCAATCTGAAACGCATCCAAAAGCCATATGGGTGCCGTTTCAAAATATTCTTCAAACTGGCGCTGCCTTTCCCTGTCAATGTCTTTTAAAAACGGCAGCGCCTCATACAAATATTTATTTTTCATATCTCATCCTCTCAAGCCGGCCGTTTAAACCAGTTCGTTAAGAATTGATGTACCTATGGTGTTCTCCGGCATTTTTACGCCAAAATTATCGGCAATAGATGCCCCTATCACTGCAAAAGTATCTTGATTTTCCAACCTTCCGCCTTCTCCCATTTTTTTGGAATAGGCTATAAAGGGCACATATTCCCTTGTGTGGTCAGTTCCGGTATAAGTCGGGTCATTGCCATGGTCCGCCGTCAAAATCAAAAGGTCGTCATCTTTTAATTTTTCAAGGAGCACTCCCAAATTCTCGTCAAATTTTTCTATTTCATGGCCATAGCCCTCCGGATTTCTCCTGTGCCCCCACACCGCGTCAAAATCAACCAGATTTACAAAGCAAAGCCCGCAAAAATCCTTTTTGCTTATTTCAATCGTCTGTTCCATGCCATGCACCGAACTATCGGAGTGATATGTTTCGCTAATTCCCTCGCCGCAAAAAATATCATTGATTTTCCCGACTCCAATAACATCAAACCCGGAATTTTTAAGGGCATTCAACACCGTTTCTCCCGTTGGTTTAAGGGCATAATCCCGCCTGTTGCTAGTTCGCTTGAATTCGCCCCTTTTCTTTCCGACATACGGCCTTGCAATAACCCTTCCGACCCTCCACTCGTCTTTCAGAGTAATCTTTCTGGCTATTTCGCAGCAGCGATAAAGGTTTTCCAAGTCAAATGTTTCTTCATTTCCGCATATTTGCAGCACAGAATCGGCGGAAGTATACACTATCATTGCTCCGGTGCTTATTTCCTCCTCGCCAAGTTCATCTATGATTTCCGTACCGCTTGCGCTTTTGTTGCCGATAACCCGCTTGCCGCATTGCTTTTCCAGCTCTTTAATCAGCTCGTCGGGGAATCCGGTCTCCGTAAATGTTTTAAACGGCTTTTCCGTTTTTATCCCCATCATTTCCCAGTGGCCGGTCATGGTATCCTTTCCGTTGCTGGCTTCGCCAAGACGCATATAGCGTCCCAACGGTTTTTGAACGCCTTTCATTTCTCCTGCGGGATGAAGATTAAGCATCCCCAATTTCTGCAAATTCGGAATGTTCAGCGTTTTTACCTTTTCAAGGATATGTCCAAAAGTGTCCACACCAATATCTCCGAATTTTTCGGAATCAGGCATAGCCCCTATGCCAAGCGAATCAAGTACAATCAAGAAAATTCTTTTGTAATCATGCATCTTAATTTCTCCTTCAAATCATCATCTGCAAACGAAACCTCCGCCGCATTTCTTGACAATATTTTAATTTCCTCATCGCATATTCCGTAAGTTTTCTGGATAAACTCAAATTCCTTTGTCAGCGAAGTATTGCTTACGGTCCTGTTATCCGTATTGATAGTTACTAAAAGCCCCTCGTCCAAGAATTCTTTTAGCGGATATTCGCCTGCATTTCCAACCGATTTTGTTTGAAGATTGCTTATCGGGCACATTTCTATTCCCACGCCCATATTTTTTGCCAAAAGCTTAATTTCCCTGCTGCCGCGCATTGCTATTCCGTGTCCAATTCTTTTTGCGCCGGCCATAATGGAGTCCCTTACATTTTTTACGCTGCCGCATTCGCCCGCATGTATGGTAAACGGCATGCCTATTTTTTTTACCTTTTCAAAAAGGCCAATGAACTCGCTCATGGGATACCATGCTTCCGCGCCTGCCAAATCCGCAGCGCAAACTCCATGCCCTAAAAAACTACGCGCGGACTTTATCATTTTATAATTTTCTTCTTCGCTGTGATGCCTCATAGCGCACACAATTACATTGTATTCTGTCCCAAACTGTTTTTTGCCTTTTTCCAAGCCAACCAGCAAACTCTCAATGATTTTTTCGACTCCCATATCATCATTAACGGATAAAAGAGGGGCAAAACGTATTTCCGCATAGCATACATTTTCGCCGCTCATGCTTTCCAACACGTCATATCCTGCTTTTTCAAACGCTTCTTGTGTTGCAAGGCATTTCAACGGCAAATCAAATTTTTCCAAATACTCATCAAGGCTTTTGCAATCTTGGGTAACGCTGATTTCTTTGCAAGAAACCTCTCTCCCAAGCTGTTCTTCTATGAATTTCCTGCTCAGCGACCCATCCAAATGGCAATGAAGTTCTATTTTAGGCATCTTTTTTAATGCTTCCAAATCCACGCTTTCCCCTCCTTTTGCCCATTTTTATTTTGAAGAGTCCAAATTGCCCGGCCCAAAGCCAAACGGCAGCAGTTCTTTGAGCTTAAACACATCATAATTATCCTTGTCCACGGCAAGAATGACCCAAAAGTTTTCCGGGTCGCAAAATTCCATCATAACCTGCCTGCACACTCCGCAAGGCGGTGCGTATTCGGTTAAAATCCCATTCTTGCCGCCGACCACGCATATAGCTTTAAAGCCATGCTCGCCCTCGCTGACCGCCTTGAAAAAGGCAGTCCTTTCCGCGCAGTTTGTTGGAGTGTACGCCGCATTTTCAATGTTGCAGCCGGTATAAATCTTCCCATTTTCGGCAAGCAGCGCCGCTCCGACCTTAAATCCGGAATACGGGGCATAGGAAAATTCAAGCATTCCTATCGCGGCGTCAATCATTTTTTCTATCAAATCTTTTTGCACCGTTACACCTTCTTTTTTAATATCCGCTTGCCTGCTCGTTTTTAATTATTTTTACAATCCTGCTGGTTCCAAGCCTTTCGGCTCCAAGCTCAAGAAATTTTTGCGCATCTTCCAGCGTTGAGATTCCTCCCGCCGCCTTGATTTTCACTTCCGGTGCAACATGCTCCTTAAAGAGCCTGATGTCCTCAAAAGTGGCGCCCTGCCCCGCAAAGCCGGTTGATGTCTTTATATAATCCGCCTTTACCCTGCTTACAATTTCACACATTTTAATTTTTTCCTCATCCGTCAAAAGGCAGGTTTCAATTATAACTTTTAATATTTTATCAGGGCAGGCTTTTTCTTTAAGCATGCGTATTTCATTTTCAACCAAATCATACTTTTTATCTTTCAGCCAGCCGATATTGATTACCATATCAATTTCAGCCGCCCCGTTTTTAATTGCATCCAAAGCCTCGTACAACTTTGTTTGGGTTGTCATATATCCGTTTGGAAATCCTATTACAGTGCATACCGGAACTTTTCCTTTTAAATATTCGCAGGCCTGTCCAACATAGCTTGGCGGAATGCAGACAGAGGCGGTATTGTACCTCACAGCGTCATCGCATATCTGCTTAATTTCCTCCCATCCGGCGGATGGAGTTAAAAGCGTATGGTCCACATGTTTCAATATTTCCTCCGGGGTCATCATTTGCCGTTTCCCCTTTCCATATCTTCGCGTATCAATTTTCTTACTGCTTCAACCGCAACCTGAACCGCAACGTCGGTATCGTGCACAACTGGATTTTCAAGCCCAAGCTTTTCCCTTTCCTGATTTGCCATAACAAGGAAGCACGAACCTGCCCTTACATTCAAGCTGCTTGCCACAACAAACAAGGCGGCGGACTCCATTTCGGAAGCCAAACAGCCAAGCCTTTTCCAAGCCTCCCATTTGTTTGCCAATTCATAGCCTACCGGCTTTGTTTCAGGCTCATGCTGTCCGTAAAACGAATCCTTGCACTGCACAACTCCCACATGGTAATCAAGCCCTTTTGATTTTGCCGCCTCAATCAAGGCATTTGTCACATCAATGTTTGAAACCGCCGGAAATTCAATCGGGGCATATTCACGGCTTGTCCCCTCCATGCGGACAGCTCCGGTTGCTATCACAACATCGCCGCTCTTTACCTCTTTTTGCATTCCTCCGCATGTTCCAATCCTGATAAAAGTATCAGCACCGCACCTGTACAGTTCCTCCATTGCGATTGCGGCGGATGGCCCGCCAATACCGGTGGATGTAACGCTGACCTTGACGCCGTCAAGCGTTCCTGTATAAGTCACATATTCACGATTATCCGCAATCATTACCGGGTCGTCAAAATATTTGGCAATTTTTGAGCAGCGTTTTGGGTCTCCCGGCAAAATAACATACCTGCCGACCTGGTTTTTCCCCACTTGAATATGATATTGCAAGCTTTCGTTTTCCGAATAATTTTTCATTTTCCATCACCGTCTTTTTTAAAGTTTTTATCTTTGCCCCTTGTCGTACGGAATTCCCTCCGCCTTTGGAGCCCTTGATTTTTTGGATACAAACACCAAAACCATCAATGAGATTATATACGGAAGCATATTGTAAATCACACTGGGGAGTTTTAATGAAAGCAAAAAGTCAAATCCCGTATACACGTTTGACAATGCCCTGAAAAATCCGAACAAAAGTGCCGCAAGTCCAATATTTACAGGCTTCCATTGTCCAAAAATCATAACTGCCAACGCAAGAAAGCCAAATCCAGCGACGCCGTTTTCAAACTTCCATTCGCTGACGCCTGCGGTTATATAAACAAGTCCCCCAAGTCCACCCAAAGCTCCGGAAATCATAACTCCGGCATACCTCATTTTGTAAACGTTAATACCAACAGAATCCGCCGCCTGCGGATGTTCTCCGCACGCATAAAGCCTCATGCCGAATTTTGTTTTATAAAGCACTATATAAGCCAAAATCAAGGCCACAAATGCTATCAGCATAAACCAATTAAATTCAAAGTCGCCAATTCGTATAATAAAAGCCTTTTTTGCCTCTCCGTATTTAATTGTGGAGGAAACATTATCAAGGTCTTCCGCAAGATTGATTGCCCTAACCAGCACGACCGCAACCGCCGCGCCCAATAAATTTAGAGCCGTTCCCAATAATGTCTGGTCGGCCTTGAAATGTATTGCCGCCACTCCCAAAAGCAAGGAGCAAAGGATGCCTGCCAATACGCTTGACAGCACCACCAGCAAAATGACAACTGCGGCCGGAGCCTCTCCACCCAGAAATTTCATCATCAAAGCTCCGCCCAAAGCGCCTATTACCATAATTCCTTCCAAGCCGATATTGATAACGCCGCTGTGTTCCGAAAAACAGCCTCCCAGCGCCACCAATACAAGAACAGACGCAAATATCAACGTATATTGAATCAGCAGAAGCATTATTCCTCGCCCCCTTCGTTCATTTTTGCGGCAATCTTTTCATCTCTTTTGTCAAGATATTTGTTAAGCGCCAATTTAAAGAAAAATACAAAGCCGCACAAATAAATTATAAACGCAACCATCAAATCCGAAATCTGTGTGCAGTACATAGTTTTGTCCACATATGTTCCGCCGCTTGTAATGTGCTGTATGAAATAAGAAGCGAATATTGCCCCAATCGGATTGAGCCCGCCTAAAAAAGCGGCGGCAATGCCGTTAAATCCCATTGCGGGTATGCTTGTCTGCTGAACCATCCACTGTTCGATGCCGCTCAAATAAAATATGGCCGCGCCCATTCCTGCAAGTCCGCCGGAAATCATCATAGTCACGATTATGTTTCTTTTTTCTTTCATGCCGCAATATTTAGCCGCATGCTTGTTCATTCCGGTTGCTTTAAGCTCATAGCCGAACTTTGTTTTGTCAAGGAGAATTGAAACGGCAACCGCCATAATCACCGATAAAACGACGCCTATTGTCACAAACTTATTGTTTGAGAAAATCTTGTCCAGCCCCATGTTTGGAAGCAACCCGTCCTTGTTTGCGCTTGACAAGGGCCTTGTATATGGGGTTGAAGATTCTTTCACCAGGGACAAAAGCATATTTACGCAATAAAGTGAAATCCAGTTGAGCATAATGCAGGATATAACTTCGTTTACGTTGAAATATGATTTTAAAAAGCCTGAAATCCCGCCCAAAGCAGCCGCAAATATTATTGCCGCCAAAAGACTTACATACCATGGCATTCCCAAAGCTATTGCAAAATATAAGCTTGCGCCTGCGCCGACCACATATTGCCCTGCAACTCCTATATTAAACAGTCCCACTTTGTTTGCAAACAAAACCGACAATGCGCACATCAACAAAGCGGAGGCCTTAACCAATGTCGTACCCAAATACTTTTTAGCCGCAGAGGCGCTCGAATAATATAAAAAGTTCTTCATTATTGCAAGGATAGCATCGCCTGCTCCCTTTGGATTTATCACCAGCAAAACGATATATCCTATTAAAAATCCAATCAAAATGCACAGGATTGATGAAATTACCGTTTGAAACCCGTCATTTCTCAATATGCTTGTTTTTTTGGTTTTTTCTTTATTCATGTGCCCCTACCTCCATCCTCTTGGAGCCCGCCATATAAAGTCCAAGTTCCTCGACAGAAACTTTATCAGGAGAAAACTCGCCCACAATTTCGCCCTCATACATAACCAAAATGCGGTCTGCAAGGTTCATAACCTCGTCCAATTCAAAGCTTACCAAAAGCACTCCTTTTCCTGCATCCCTTTGCGCCACAAGCTGCTTGTGTATATATTCAATAGCGCCCACATCAAGCCCTCTTGTCGGCTGAACGGCAATGAGCAGCTCCGGATTTTTATCTATTTCCCTTGCAATAATTGCCTTCTGCTGATTTCCGCCGGACATGTCGCGCGCTTTTGTTGCAGGCCCTTGTCCGGAACGTATGTCATATTGCTTTATAAGCTTGTTTGCATATTCCCGTATTGCGTTTCGTTTTAAGAAACCAAACTTATCTGTAAATTCAGGTTCAAAATACCTTTGCAGCACAATGTTGTCTTC
This sequence comes from Oscillospiraceae bacterium, assembly GCA_029267825.1. GTDB lineage: Bacteria > Bacillota > Clostridia > Oscillospirales > Ruminococcaceae > JAIHAL01. Next base: position 9,684 of record JAJUHO010000037.1, on the reverse strand, counting down.
CAAAGAAAAATCAAGCACCAAACCGTGCTTATGCCTGTCCTCCGGTATATGGCTCATGCCGGAAACCAGCCTTTTCCTTATGGGCATATGGGTTATATCCTTGCCGTTCATCATAATCAAGCCGCTCTTTACAGGCTCAAGCCCCGACAAACCATAAATAAATTCAGTTTGTCCGTTTCCGTCAATTCCGGCAATGCACACTATTTCCCCTCTGCGCACTTGAAGGGAAACATTTTTCACTGCATCCTTTTTGCTTCTTTTTGAAGCCACAGACATATTTTTAATATCAAGAACCACATCTCCCGGCTGGGCAGGCTTTTTTTCAACAGCAAGGCTCACGTCGCGCCCTACCATCATTGCCGAAAGCTGTTCCGGAGATGTATCCTTAACATCAACCGTTCCGATGTACTTTCCTTTTCTAAGCACACTGCACCTGTCGGCCACTTCCATAATTTCCGCAAGCTTATGTGTTATAAACAAAATGCTTTTCCCTTCGGCAGCAAGGCTTTTCATAACGGCCATCAGCTCTTTGATTTCCTGCGGCGTCAAAACTGCGGTAGGTTCGTCAAATATAAGGATTTCATTATCCCTGTAAAGCATTTTTAAAATTTCCGTACGTTGCTGCATTCCTACCGTAATGTTTTCTATTACCGCATCCGGGTCTACGGACAAGCCATATTTTTTTGAAAGCTCAAGAACTTTTTGCCTTGCCTCTTTCTTTTGCAAAAATCCGCCCTTGGTCGTTTCCACTCCCAAAATAATATTGTCAAGCACAGTAAAGCATTCGACAAGCTTAAAGTGCTGGTGCACCATTCCAATTCCCAATGCATTTGCGTCATTCGGATTGTTTATTTCTACTTTTTTGCCATCCTTTTTGATTTCACCGCCGTCCGGCTGATAAAAACCGAAAAGGATGCTCATAAGGGTTGATTTTCCTGCGCCGTTTTCTCCAAGCAGGGCATGGATTTCACCCTTTTTAAGGCGCAATGTTATGTTGTCGTTAGCAATTATTCCCGGGAATTTTTTTGTAATATTCAACATTTCTATTGCATAATTATCCATAATCCATTCCTCTTCCCGCCATTTTTTAAATTAAGGAAGTGGATTAGCTCCACTTCCTTAACCATTAAAATTATTTACTTGATGCTGCCGTATTCATTAACTTTAATTGCAACTTTTGGCATTGCGCTGATATCGTCAGAAATTTGAATTTCCTTGTTGTAGATTTTCTTTACAAGATTTTTGTAATCATCTTTTGTAAAGCCATCGCCCCATTGTGTGCCGTCAGTCGGAAGCCCAACAAAGTTTTCATCCGGATTTTCCGATACAACGCCAAGCTTGTCAATTTTTCCGGCATAGTCGCTCCATTTGCCTTCCTTAATGCCGTTAAGAACATCTTCAACAGTAACTTTAAGGCCCTTCATTGCGGATGTAACCGTCATATCCTTTCCAATGATAGGCGCTTGGTCGGTATCTGTTCCAATCAGTTTTCCGCCTGTCTTTTTAGCAGCTTCCACAGCGGAAGTGTAAATTCCTCCTCCGCAGGCAAAAACGACTTCAACGTTCTTTGTGCTGTACCATGTGTCCATATATGCCGTAATATCAGCATCTCCGTAGAACTGTCCGCCGTAAACATATTCCAGCTCAACATCCTTTGCTATGCCAAGCTCATTTGCCGCAGCATCCGCGCCTTGAACATAGCCGTATCCAAAGCGTACTACTGCCGGCACAGACATTCCACCAAGGAATCCCAAGTGCTTGTAGCCCAATTTAACTGCCGCATAACCTGCCATGTATCCTGAAATTTCTTCCTTATAAGTGCAGCAGTAAACATTATCCTTGTTGTAATAATCGGCAACCTTATAATGCGACGGGTCGCCATCATAGCCTTCACCGACACCTTTTTCGCAGATATCTCCCTCTCCCACGTCAAGTGCAACGAACTTCACATCAGGATATGTTTTTGACTGTTCTACAATCGTTGCCGCAAACATATATCCCGGCAGCACGATTACTGTTGCCCCGTCGGCAACCGCTTGGTCAACGCTGGCGTTTCTCGCCTCGTCGGAATCCCTTTCCGGCTTGTAATAATTAAAAGCAACCCCATTGTCCTCCGACCATTTTTTGCAGGTTTCATAGGTAGTCTGGTTAAAGCTTTGGTCCGTTATATCTCCGGAATCCGTAACCATTGCCACCTTTATTGTTTCATTTGACTTCGCATTATTCTGCGAATTGCCGCTTCCGCAAGCCGTCATTGACAATGCCATAGCCCCTGCCAACAAACCTGCGCCCAATCTTTTCTTCATAATTTTCCATCCTTTCTTTGATTGCAATTCTGCAATGCTGTTAAAATAATTAAAATTAAACCCCGTGCCTTAATCTCTTTTGTTAAGGAAATTATATCACTTATATTTATAAAAAAAAGGACTCATGTCCTTTTTTGCAATCAAATTCTATGTTTTTGTTGATTTCTAATATTTAATATTGACTTTTTTGTAGGTTTTATACAACAAAACTTCCCGCCAATTAACGGCGGGAAGTTTTTACTTTTTAGAATCAAAATTTTTGCCTTTTAAAAAATCAGAATTTGAGGCGGACTCCATGAAGCTTGCTACCTTTTGGCTTTGGCTTAGCTTTACAATGTTTTCAAGCAAGCCTTCGCGATAGTCTTCAAGCCTTTTGTTTATTTTCTCCGTCTTTTCATTTATTGAAGCAATAAGTGCTCTTGTTTTAAGCAAAATTTCCCTCGCCCTTGAAAAGCCGTCGTCTTTTAAGTCTTCCAAATCCTCATACTTTAACAGCTTTTGCAAGGTCTTTTGGTCTTCTTTTGAAAAATCAAGCATAAGCTTGTCAAGCTCGGGCTTTAGCCTGTTAAATTCCAGCAAAAAGCCCTGTCTTACATCCAAAAGCCTGTCAAACTTTTCAATTTCATCCACATCGTCTATAAGCAGTCTTTGAGAAATATCGTCATACTGTTCCAAAAAGAAAGCTCTTTTCTCCAAAACCGCACAAATTGCTTCAATGTCGCCTTTTTGCATTTTTTAAAGTCCTTTCCTGCTTATTTCCTCAAACGATTCTTTAAGCTCCTTAAAAAACGGCATAAGCTCCTTTAAAATTTCGGTGTCCTTTTTTATGTTGGCCTGCACAAGCCTTTCCTTGAAATAAGCATAAAGGCTTGCCAGATTTTCTGAAATCTCATATTTCATTTTTAAAGAAGCATCCAAAGTTGAGACAATATTCTGGACTTTTACTATGGAATTGTTGGCGTTTGCATAGTCTTTGTTTTCTATGTAGTACACCGCTTTTTGAAGCTCCTGCTCCGCCTTGTCGTAAAGAGCAATCACAAGCTGCAGGGGCGTCATTGTTGAAACACTTTGCTGCATATATTTTTGATAAGGATTATTAAGCATGCTATCCCCTCCGCGCTATAAAGATACATCTGCCTGCATCATGATGTTGAGGATGTGAACATTGAGCTGTAGCTCGAATATTTTGCCATCATGGTTTCAAGCTGTGTAAACTTGTTCCAATACCTTTCAAGCTCATCAGAATATCTTTCTTTAAGCTTTGAAATGGTCTTTGAATATTGTGAAATCTGATTTGTAATCTGGTTGTCGCTGGCCGACCTTGTATTTGCCACGCCGGCAATCCTTACAAGCGAACCATATCCTTTTGACGAGCTTGTTGAAACAGCGCCATCTATAACTGTGGAAACCCTTTTTGCAATTCCCTTGTCGGTATCAGTAAAGAGCTCCTGTATTTTGTCGGCATACTTTTCAAAAGACTCATTGAACTTTGTTTCATCGCTTATAATGAGCTTGCCGTTGTCAGAGAGGGTAGTGGAAACCGTTATTCCCATGTCGGTAAGCGAAAAGTTTTCGCTTGTCCTTGCGCTCATAGCGGTCCTTAATTTTGAAAGGAAGCCGGAAATAGTGCTGTCGTTGTAAAGAAGACCGGTTTTGCCCTTTTCTTCCCAAGCCTTAATCTGGTCTTCCGTCATTTGTTCTCTTTGTTCTTCGGTAAGAGGTTCGTATTTAGCTCCGCTCAAAGTTCCGTCATCCGTCGGACGCTTTGTGTTTATTTCCTTATAAAGGTCCCCTATAAGGGTATTATATGCGTCAATAAACTTAATTACGGTTTCCTTTGCGGCTGACGTGTCCCTTGAAGTCGTAACGGTTATCGGTCCTGCCGAAAGGTCAACCGAACCGTCGGCCTTTGTTGCAAGCCCGCCTATGCTTATGCTTGTTCCGTTTATTGTTATGGTGTTCGTTGCATTTGTAATTGTCGTACCGTTTATTGTCAATACGGCATTTTCACCCGTATCGGCAACGGTATTTGCGGAGGGGGCTCCTGAAAGTGTGCCCGCATAGTTATGTACGGAGCTGTAATCATTGCTTCCGCCGAAAAGCGATTTCACAAGGGATTGCGAATCCGCATCAGAAGCCGTAATTTGAGAATTTACGGTAATTATTCCCCTTGTATAATCAACCGTTCCCTCCGAGCCGAGAGCTGTGGCAATGTCGCCGAGAGTGGTTGACGAATCCACAGTTACCGAAGCGCTTCCCACAGTAAATGTTCCAGCCTTAAAGCTGCTGCCCATTAAATCGGAAAGCTTTGAAGATGAGTTCAGCTGGTTTGTCGCACCGGAAGAAAATCCAAGCCTTGAAACAAGAGCCGAGCTTGCCGTGTCTCCCGAAATTTCAGAAATTGAGATTATGTCCGAGCTGTTTCCGGCTTTAAGTGTTATCTTGCCTGTTGTAGAATCATATGAAAAAGTCGGAGCACTTGAGCCAAAAGCTTTTGCAAGTTCGGTATTGAGCGAAGCCGCAGCCTTTGCTGCACCGGTTGTTGTTACACCGTTGCTTGTGGAGTCGGTATAATCGTATTTTTCACCACTGTTGTCATAAGCCCAAAGGCCTATTTTCTTTGTTACCCCGTTTACGGTAATTTCAATCTGACTGTTTTTCAAAGCGGTAAAATCCGTATTTGTCACTGCCGTTCCTGTAATGCTTTTTGGCATAAGCGAAGTCGAGCCAAGCGAATTGCCCTCAACAAATTGTGAGCCAAACAAAGCGCTAAGCAAATTTCCGCTTGTCTGCTTCATTGAAATTGAAGACGAAGCTCCATCGTCATTTGATTTTATTGTAAATTTCTGCGAAAGGGAATCAAACGACATCGTAACATTTGCCGCAGTGTTTGAATTTACGGTATTTATAATTTCCTTAATCGTAGCCGAGCTGTCAAAAGTAAAGCTCTGGCCGTTGATTTCAAATGAGTAGCTGCCTCCCACAAGAGGAGTTGAAAAATTGATTTCGCTGAGCTTTGCTCCGGTTGAAACACTGCTTGAAGCCCCGTTAGGAAGTCCCACTGCCGTAAGCCCCGCTGTTTTTTGAGCCGAAGAAAGCGAAGAAAGGGACGACGCTGTTATTTGGAACGTATGGGCAATGCTGTCCGAAGCGGAGTAGACAAGGCTTCCGCCGCTGATTGAAAAATTAGTGTTAAAAGCGCTCTGTACAGCCGCCTCAAAGTTTGCGGCAGTTGCAGCCGCATCCGCCCCTGCGGTAAAGGATATGTTTTTTGCAGCCCCGTCAAGGGTAAGCTTTACATTATAAGTTGTTCCGGAAACAGCACTTGAAAAATCAAGCCTTATTCCGTTAGACAGCGTTCCCGCTCCAAAATTGGATTCCACCTTTGCACTGCTTGCAAGGGATTGTATGGATGTTATACTGTATGTAGTCGCCGTAGCATTTGCCCCGGCAGAAACAGTAACCGCGCTGTTTGACGAAACCGCCTTGCTTTTTCCCATAAGCGTATTTGAGCCTATGTTTGTGGATGCACTAAGGGAATTGAAGTAAGTATCCCTAAAAGTGGTTATTTTTGAAATAACCGAACGGTAGCTTTCCTGCTTCCAGCTAAGCAAATCTAGCTTTTGCTGTTGCGAATTTATTCTTGCCTTTGTGGCAGAAGCCATTTGCTTTACTATGCTTTCGGTATCAAGCCCCGACAAAAGGCTTGAGCCTGAAAGCCTAAGCCCTGAAAGGTAAGAGTTTGACGACGATGAAGTCGACGATGTTGACGATGCCATATAGCTTCACTCCTTTTCTTTTAAAAGGCGCTCCATAATATCCGGAGACAGCGTATGAGAGGCCTGCATATTTTGCTTTTCGGTTACAAAAATTTCCTCTCTAACAATCCTTACATTTTTAGGGGCGTCTATTCCTATTTTAACCTTGTCTTTTCCGGCCTCAATTACGGTAATGCGTATTTCCTCGGAAATCACAATTCCCTCGCCGGTTTTTCTTGAAACCACAAGCATTTTACCCATCCCCCTTTTCAAACACGGGGAATCTTATGGGATAATCCTGGTCAAGAATAACCTGAACTGCCTTCAATTTCGTTTTGTTCACCACAATCGGGCTTTTTAAGTTTATTGTAGTTTTCTTGTAATCCTCAGGTATTACGGCTATTGCAAGATAAGCCAGCTCGTCGCCGTTTTCAAAGCTTATTTCCGCCCTTGCCTCATCGTCTATAAGCGGGTCATAGCCTCCGAACACCTCAAACGGGTCATAAACTATAAAACACGGGTTTGCGCCCTGAGCCGATTGCAGCCACATAGGAAATTTGTTTTCGCCAAGAGGACTTATAAGCACAAAACTCTTTACATCCTCAAACGCATAAATTCCCTTTGGAAAATTTATTATATTCTCATTTAAAACTTCAATTTCCCCGAAATCCCTTGTTTTTATAAAAAAATTTTCGCTGTTTCCCATTTTAAAATCCTTTACGCCTTTGCTTCAAATTCGGGCTCATATTCCGGGTCCGCGGACGGCGGGCAATAAATAGGCTTGCCCACATATTCAATTTCAACCTTCGGGTATGATTTTACCCTGAACTCTATTTTCGGCGGTACAAATTCAAATTTGGGATTCTGTGCCGGATTTACATCCCAATTGAAATTCAAATCATCCGCCTGATAATTTATGCTGAGCGTTCCGCCGGACCATGAAATATCCGGGCCGTGCTCCGGAAGGAAAGACAGCACAGTTTCTATGTTGCGCTGAATCCTTTGTGCCGCTATATCTGCCGGAGTGTAATGCTTGAAATCCAAAAGCTGGTTGCCTTCCTGAACAAATCTTGCCGTCGCCTGATAGCATATTCTCATGCCTTCATCGGCATAATCCCTTGTAAGACTGTCAATACCCTTCATTCCTATGCTTTCGCGCATTCTGGTATTGTCAAGCTGGATTTGTATAGGCTCGGCATGCATTTTAAATCCGCCGCGTTCCCTTGTAACCTCAACTTTTGGAAGTTCGGTATCATATTTAAGCTCAGCCTTATGCACGATAACTTCAATTTGAATCGGTACGGTTTTAATATTCAAGAGCTGTTCCATAAGCTTTATCCCCCCTTTTGGAATCAAACTTTAATTTAATTTATGAAATTGAAAAGGCTGGTCGGAATAACGCTTGAACCCATTTGCAGCGTTGCGTTATATGCCGACTCAACAAGCTTGTAATAAGTTATCGCCTCAGCAAGGTCTTCTGTCGTCATGCCTTCCAATTCTGTCTGTGAAGACTTAAGGCTAAGCTCATCAGTTTCAAGCCTGCTTTGGTTGTATTCTATAGCCTTTTCCTTTACGCCAAGCTTTGTAACCCCAACAAGCAGCGTAGTTTTTGCATCATTTACCTTATCCATAAGTTCGGTGGCCTTATTTGTATTGCCTTCCCTCAAAGCCTTTGCCGCATCAAACGCAAGCTGGATTACATTAAGCGAATCGCCGTCGGAATCAACTCCACATCCGGTGTATTCCACCCCATTGAAAGAAATATCAAATGCTGTTGATTCCTTTGGATTTCCGTCAATGTCGTATTCAATTCCAAGCCCTATGTCTATAAGTATTGATTTCCCGCCCGGAAAATTTTTAGGATTGCTTTCGCTGTTCACCTGAACTCCGTTGTAAGTCACCTTGCCGCTTGCAGCGTCATACTCAAATGCCGCGGTGCTGTTGTTTGTGCCTCCAAATATCCTTCTGTCGGCATATTGCGAATTCATTTGGGTTATCATGTCCTTTGCGACATTTTCTATTTCGGAAGCAATTATATTCCTTTCCGTCTGGCTCTTGTCGCCGTTTACGCCCTCGTTAATCTTGGTCGTAACGGTGGTTATTTCCGAAGAAACCGTAAGCAGCGCCGATTCCGCATTGCTGAAAATATTCGCCGCCGTTTTAAGACTGCTTTGATTGTCCGAAACATTTGCAAGCGAACGCCTTACAACATAAGCCCTTGCGGCGCTTATAGAATCTTGCGAAGCTCTGAAAAGCTTTCTCTGGGCGGTAATTTTCGAATGATAGTCATTCATCTGTCCAAGATTTTTGTTCATGCTTGAAATATATCGCCTTGTGGTTGCGTTTTGCGTAACCCTTACGTTCATAAATTCATCCTCCCGCCAAATTCATTAAGCCCTGCCGACAAGGCCCATGCCGTTTATTATTGTGTCAAGCGCCTCATCAAGCGTTGTAATCATCCTCGCGGAGGCATTGTACCATTTCTGGAATGTAAGCATATTCACGCCTTCCTCGTCTATTGAAACCGACATAACCGAATCTCTTGAATCAGCCACATTGCTTGCCATTATATCAGCCGAATCATAGGCGCTTTTCTGGTATTCTATATCCTGTCCAAGCCTGCTTACCGCCACAAATGAATAATAGCTGTCTATTGTGCATTCTTTGTCAACTACCGTATCATTTGAATTAACATTTGACCCGTCTATTGTAAATTTAAGCGATTTCTTTGATACTGACTGCAATTTGTTTATATATCCCGTCCAAAGCTCTTCGCCGGTTACTTCAACATCTTTTGTTCCCTTTGAATGGTCAGTATCATCAACCCATTCTATCTTTTTCGTAATCATTGAAGGGTCAGCCTTCCACCTGTCGGAAATCTTTATGTTTCCGGCATTTATAGGCCCGCCGTCCTCTGACGAGAACATTTCCCTGAGCATTGGCTCACCCGTGGTTTGGTCAACGCTGCTTGTCGCGCTGTTGTAAGCCTGGGCGATAGTGTTTGCAAGCGCATCCACGGTTTTTTGATAGTAAACAATTCCTCTTTCGGATGAAAAAGTAGAAGCTGCAGTTTCATCAAGAGTCGTTTGCATGCTTCCCGTTCCGGTATTGACCGTCGTAAAGCCTATGGCATAGCTCAAAGATGTGTTGTCAGAGCTTGCAATAACAGTCATCTTTGTAACGGTTGAAGCCGTTCCCGCCGAATATGCCGAAAGGATTTCGTTTCCTTCCACCGTAACCGAGCCGTCCGCATTAAGTGTAAATTGGTCTCCAAGCGACATAATATTGTCATTAAAGTATGTAGTTCTGTCCGCAATGGTCATTGTAGACATTTTTGCCAGCACATCATTTAAATTTCCCACAAGGCTCTGCATTCCAGACGCACGAGTGTAAATATCGTTATAATAAGTTCCTGCGCCGTTGTACATATCAAGATAGCCTTTAAGGGCGCCGGATTCAATTGAGCCTGCCCCTGAATAAACAGGTGTTGCATTGCCCGAAAGAGTTTTAAATTGAAGTGAAATTGTTCCCTGACTGCTCTTGTTCATTTCAAGAGTCTGGTATTTTTCATCCTGAACAACCATAACTCCCGCAAATTTTACGTTTATAGAGCCGTTGCT
>JAJUHO010000168.1 GCA_029267825.1 Oscillospiraceae bacterium | reverse complement strand
TTGCCCTCGGTTATTGTACCTGTTTTATCAAAAATTATCATGTTTGTTTTGCAGACATTTTCAAGTGCGGTGCCGTTTTTAATCAGCACTCCCATTTGAGCGCCTTTGCCTGTTCCTACCATTATTGCTGTTGGAGTTGCAAGTCCAAGCGCGCAAGGGCATGCAATAACCATTACCGATATAAAGATGTTAAGCGCAAAATCGGCGTCTTTGCCGGCAAGCAGCCATCCTGCCGCCGCAATGACCGCAAGTGAAATTACTGCGGGTACAAAAATCCCCGAAATTTTATCGGCAAGCCTTGCAATGGGGGCCTTTGAGCCCTGCGCTTTTTCAACAAGCTTTATTATCTGGGCAAGCACCGTTTCAGAGCCGACTCTTGTCGCGCGATATTTTATAAATCCGGTTTTATTTATTGAACCGCCGGTGACAAAGCTCCCCGCCGTTTTTTCAACCGGCATGCTTTCACCGGTGAGCATGCTTTCGTCAACCGAGGTTGCCCCTTCGGTTACTTCTCCGTCAACCGGGATTTTTTCTCCCGGCCTTACGAGGACAATGTCGCCGATTTCAACAAATTCTGATTTTACCTGAATTTCTCTCCCATTTCTTAAAACCGTTGCCGTTTTTGGGGATAATTGAAGCAGCGCTTCAATGGCGCGGGATGATTTGCCTTTTGAAACGGCTTCAAGGTATTTGCCAAGCGTTACGAATGTAAGTATCATTGCCGCCGATTCAAAATAAAGGTGCATTGCGTAATGCGTGTCACCGAGGGAAATTTTAAATACGGCATAAATTCCGTAAATAAAAGCTGAAAAAGTGCCAATGCAGACAAGGCTGTCCATGTTTGGTGAAAGTGAAAAGAGATTTTTTATTCCAACGGTAAAAAATTTATACCCGGCGGCAATTACCGGCAGGGTTAAAAGCATTTGCAGAATGGCAAAATTAAGCGGATTTTCCATGGGGTCGATTATTTTCGGCAAGGCCATTCCAAACATATGCCCCATTGAAACAAATAAAAGCGGAACCGAAAAGGCAATTGAAACAATAAGTCTGTAAAACAGAGGATTTTTTCTTCCTGACTTCTTTTTTTCGTCTTTTGCAACCTTATATCCTGCCTTTGCAACGGTTTCTTCTATCTTTAAATCCGAAAGTGCTTTTTCATCAAAATCAACGGTTAAAACTTCTGAAGCAAAATTGACCGAGGCATCTTTTACTCCGTCAAGCTTTTTTATGGAGCGTTCAATTCTTGCCGCACATGCCGAGCAAGTCATGCCTTCTATTTTAAAAGATTTTTCACTCATATAATCCTCCTTTTTATACATTCAAGGTATACTTTAATTATATAGCATATATCCACATTGTCAATAAAAAAATAAGGAACAAAACTTGACATAAAATATCTATATTGTATAATCATAGTATGGATGTGCTTATCCATAAAAATTAAAAGGAAGAAGGGGAATTTATGCCGGAACTTAAAGGGTCAAAAACGGAAGCCAATTTGATGGCGGCATTTGCGGGCGAATCACAAGCGAGGAACAAATATACATACTATGCCTCAAAGGCCAAAAAGGAAGGCTATGAACAAATAGCAGCGCTTTTTCTTGAAACTGCTGAAAATGAAAAAGAGCATGCTAAAATTTGGTTCAAGCTGCTTCATGGCGGAGAAATAGGCGACACAAAGGCAAACCTTGCCGATGCTGCGGCGGGAGAAAATTACGAATGGACCGACATGTACGCAAATTTTGCAAAGGTTGCAAGGGAAGAAGGCTTTAAGGATATAGCCGCTCTTTTTGAGGGAGTTGCAAAAATTGAAAAAGAGCATGAGGAACGTTACCGCAAGCTGCTTGAAGACCTTGAAACAGACAAGGTTTTCATAAGTGAGGACGTCGTTGTTTGGAAATGCAGGAACTGCGGCCACATTCACGTTGGAAACAAGGCTCCGGAGATGTGTCCGGTGTGCCGGCATCCCAAGGCTTATTTTGAACGAAAAGCTGAAAATTATTGAATTTTTTAAAGGAAGGGTGCGCCCTTCCTTTTTTATTGCAAATATTATAGGGATTTTTAATGAGCAGCGAAACTCTTTTAGTAAAATATAACTAAAAAAATAGTTAAAAATGCGATTTGTTGTACAAAATTCCAAAAAGACTATTGATTTTCTCGAAGCATGCTGGTATAATAAAGAAAACCATTAAATTCAACAAAATATGACGAAAAATTTATTTGGTTTTTATTTATTTCTAACATCAGGAGGTGTTGGGAGTTGAAACGCCCCGACGTAAGGTTTTTTGACATAGGTTTTATTTTGTTTTGCTTTGTAGTTGTAGTTTTTTCGTTTATAGGCTTTTTTAATGACTTGAACGAAGGTATTGCCGATACCGCCAATACGATAGCCGCCGAGTGCTGCTTGGGAGATAATGGGGAAAACTGCGTTTTGCTGATGAATGAAAAAATCAGCGAGCTTGAAAATATTGCCGCTGATATTTCCGCCGGAGGAGATTTCAGCGAAACTGCCGTATCAAGCATTATAAGGCTGCATGGAGAGATTATGTTTATTTCCACAAACGGAAAGGTTGCAGGAGAAAATAAAAATTTAATCGGAAATGATTATTTTCAAAAGGCACTTTCCGGAGAAACTGCGGTTTATGCTGAAAAAATTGGTGGGGAAGATTATACAATGATTGCTCTTCCCGTTTTAAAAGACGGCAAAATTGCCGGAGTTTTGGCGGGAAAATATAAGTTTGAAGAACTTAATAAACTTGTTTCAAAGCATTATGAAAAAATCCAGCGTTCGGCAGTATTTTTGGGAATAAAACTTGTGTTGGTATTTCTTATATTTATTTTGTACATAGTTTCCATTTTAAGAAAGAAAACGGAAATTTTAAAAGAGCAAAAAAGCTGTCTTGATGCGCTTGCTTCAAATGTTCCGGGAGGATTTCTTTGCTGTGAAATTGGCGAATGCCTTGGCATGAAGCAAATAAGCGATGGATTTTTAACTCTGACCGGATATAGCCATGATGAAATTGAAATAAATTTTGAGAATAAATTTATAAAAATGGTATATCCGAAAGACAGAGCGGAGCTTTGCGAAAAAATAAAAAACTGCGGCGGGGTTTTTGAAATGCAGCACCGTATGATACGTCGTGACGGAAAACAAATTTGGGTTCTTAACAAGGGACAAGTCGTTGTTGGCGAAGACGGAAGAAACTTTGTTTATTGCGTTCTTGTTGATATAACAGGCCTTAAAAAGGCTGAAAGAAAGCTCGAAGAACAGCGGCGCGAACTTGAGATAAGCAATGAGAGGTATTCAATTGTAATAAATCAAATAGGCTGCATTGTTTTTGATTATGATTTTTCAAAGGCTGAGGTTGTTTTCAGCAAGGCTTACAGGAAAGTTTTTGGATATTTTCCTTCAAGCGAAAATTTTCCGGATTATTTTATTGAGGAAAATTTAATACATCCGGA
>JAJUHO010000146.1 GCA_029267825.1 Oscillospiraceae bacterium | reverse complement strand
TTCAAGCCGGATGCGGGCATAATCAAAAGGATTTATGCAGTTGGAATACCCTCGATAATAATGCTTTCAATAGGCTCCGTAATGACATACGGCATGAACAGAATCCTGATTTCATTCACTTCAACCGCAACGGCAGTTTTCGGAGTTTATTTTAAGCTGCAAAGCTTTATCTTTATGCCCATATTCGGGCTCAACAATGGCATGGTGCCAATAATTTCATACAACTTCGGCGCAAGAAAAAGAGAAAGAATTATAAAGACAATAAAGCTTGCCGTAACCTATGCGGTCTGCATAATGCTTATCGGTTTTGGAATATTTCAGCTTTTCCCTGATAAGCTCCTGCTTTTATTCAATGCAAGCGAAGAAATGCTTTCAATAGGCGTTTCCGCCTTAAAAACAATAAGCTTCAGCTTTTTGTTTGCAGGATTTTGCATAGTCGCCGGCTCTGTCTTTCAAGCACTTGGCAACGGAATTTTAAGCCTTACCGTATCCGTTATAAGACAGCTTGTGGTGCTTTTGCCTGCGGCATTCCTTCTCTCGCTTACCGGAAATGTAAATGCAGTTTGGTGGGCCTTTCCCATAGCCGAAATCGCATCTGTAACATTCAGTTCCATCTTTATGAGGTATGTTTATATAAAAGAAATCAATCCTATTGGATAATTGATAATTTCAGCCATCCCGTGCGGTAAAAAAATCCCGCACGGGATTTTTTTATAAAATGTAAAATTTATTGAAATTTGAAAAAATATGTAGTATAATTTATAAAAACAAAATAAATTGGCTGGTGATTTAAATGACAATTGTTAAAAATTTAAAAATCTCCAAAAAATTATGGCTCATAGTTCTTCCTATGACAGCCGTTTTAATTGCTTTCCTCCTCTTTTTTGTTTACGCCACGGAAACAATAGGAAACGAATCAAGAAAATCGCTTTACGATGAAGCTTTTATAAATACGGCGCTTATACTCAATGCAGACAGGGACTTCTATCAGGCTGATGTTGCCGAAAAAGAATTGCTGCTAAGTAAAGACAGCCTTTCCGCCGAAAAGAAAAAAGAGCTGATTGATTCTTACAACGAAAATGCCGCACAGGTGGAAGAAAGAATTTCACAAGCGGCTGAAAATGCTAAAAAGAACGCTGAGCTTTACAGCCAATTTACCGATTACAGCGCGGGAGTCCCTTTTGAGCAGCTTTATGCTGATTTTCAATCGAGTTTTAAAACCTGGAAAGAAGCTTACGACATCAACACCGGAAAAGGCGACATGGATGCAAAGCTTAAAAGCTTTGATGCCGCAAGAGAACAAATAAATTCCATGACCGAGCTTTTGGAAAGCTATGCTAATAAACAATCCGAAGAAGTGCGAAGAAATGTCAACTTGGGTGCGGCAATAGCTTCGGCAGTAGTAGCTGCCATAATTTTAATTGTTTTTATTATTGCAATATTTATAATAAGATATTTGCAGAAAAGCATCCTTTATGCAACGGGAATAAGCAAGAGGATTGCCGAGGGGGATTTGTCGATAGAAATAGACGAATCAAAACTTGCAAAAGACGAGCTTGGCCAGCTTTGCGAGGCTATTGCGCATATGCTTGCAAGGCTTCAAAGCTATTCGGATTACATAAAGGAAATTGCCGATGTGCTTGAAAAAATAGCCGACGGAGATATGCAAATAGAACTTTCAAACGATTATGCCGGAGAATTTGCTTCAATTAAAGATGCCTTGTTAAAAATATCCTCATCACTCAGCCAAACGCTTAAAAACATACTTATAGCCGCCGATGAGGTAAATGTAGGGGCTGAACAGGTTTCCGCAAGCGCACAGACTATTTCGCAAGGCGCAACCGAACAGGCAAGCACCATTGAACAGCTTTCCGCTTCAGTTATTGACGTTTCCGATAGCGTGCATAAAAATGCAGAAAATACAAGGCATGCCACAGAATACGTTGAAAACACAGTTTCAAGAATTGAAGAAAGCAATGCCTATATGAAGCGTATGCTTGAATCAATGAGCGATATAAGCGTTTCTTCAAACGAAATCGGAAAAATCATCAGCGTAATTGATGAAATTGCATTCCAGACAAACATCCTTGCCCTTAATGCCGCGGTTGAGGCCGCACGCGCCGGAACTGCCGGAAAAGGCTTTGCAGTTGTTGCCGACGAAGTGAGAAACTTGGCAAGCAAATCCGCCGATGCTGCAAAGCAAACAACAGTATTGATACAAAAATCAATACAAGCCGTTTCGGAGGGTTCAAAAACCGCAAACGAAACAGCAAAATCGCTTGAAAGCGTTTCGGAAAACTCAATGCTTGTAAAAGACCTGATAGAAAAAATAAACGCCGCCTCCTCATCGCAGGAATTGGCAATAAATCAAATAAAGCAAGGGCTTGACCAAATCTTAACCGTAGTCCAAAACAATTCGGCAACGGCAGAAGAAAATGCGGCGGCAAGCGAAGAGCTCTCCGGACAGGCAAACATGCTTAAACGTGAAATAAATAAATTTAATTTAATATAACCCCTACCCCATAAGGATTTAGCCTTATGGGGATTTTTATTTTTCAAAAATAGCAATATATGAGCAGAAAATAGAAATATATGATTGGAAATTTCACGCCAAATATTTTAAAATATTGTTTGATGTACCATAAATCAAATTTCCATTGCTAAAAATACGTTTTAAGGGAGATATTTATGGAAAAAAGAACCCACATGCGGCATATGATTGCCGCCGTTTGCTCTTTTCTGCTGATTTTAGGAACAAGCTGCGAAAGGAATGAAACTTCTATGGAAAGCAAGGAAACAAGTATGACACAAAGCACAAGTTCATCGGAATCTTCTACTGATTCCATAGCAAAAAATTTTGAAGGATTAAAGCTTACGGAACCATTAAAAAAAGAAGATGAACATAATCCTCTGATAACACAGGATTATGGCGCAGACCCCTTTGCAATGGAATATAACGGAAGACTATATGTGTATATGACTCAAGACGTGTATATGTATGATGCAAGCGGAAAATTAAAAGAAAATACGTATGGTGCAATTGACAGCCTGCGCTGCATTTCCACTGATGATATGGTAAATTGGACCGACCATGGTCAAATTCATGTCGGAGGGCTTAAAGGAGTAACATCATGGGCAAGGAATTCATGGGCTCCGGCTGCTGTTTGGAAAAAGATAAACGGAAAAGACCGCTTCTTTTTATATTTCGGAAACAGCGGCGGAGGCATAGGCGTATTATCCTCAGACAGCCCGACAGGGCCTTTTACCGACCCCATTGGAAAAGCCTTAATAACAAGCCAGACTCCAAACTGCTCCGGAGTATTATGGATGTTTGACCCTGCGGTATTGATTGACGACGACGGAAAAGCATATATGTATTTTGGCGGAGGAGTTCCTCAAGGAAAAGAAGAACATCCCATGACGGCAAGGGTAATAGAATTGGGCGAAGACATGATAAGCACCGTTGGCGAAGCGGTCGTCATTGATGCTCCTTTTATGTTTGAAGATTCCGGAATAAATAAAATCGGAGATACATATTATTACTCCTACTGCTCAAATTTCAGCAGCAGAGACGGAGCAAAAGGGCCTAATATCCCTGATGCCGGAGAAATTATTTATATGACATCCAAAAGCCCAAAAGGTCCTTGGGAATACAAAGGCTCAATATTAAAAAATCCGGGATACTTCTTTGGCACCGGCGGAAACAATCATCACAGCATTGCAAAGTTTGCAGACAGGTATTATATATTCTATCATGCCTCGCTTTTACAGGATGCCTTAGGTGTAAAAGGCGGTTATAGGAGCACAAATGCAAATGAAATTACCGTTAACCCGGACGGAAGCCTTGAACCGGTAAAAGCCGATAAAAAGGGAACAACCCAAATAAAATATTTAAATCCGTATGAGGAAGTTTCAGCGGCAACAATGTCAAACAATGCCGGAATTAAAACGGTTGAAGAAGAAAAAAAGAAATTAAACGACCCTCAGATAATTTCGGTTGGCGACATAGACAGCGGAGATTGGATTAAAATAAGCGGAGTGGATTTTGGAAGTAACGGAGCTAAAAATCTTATAATGCAATTTGCCTCCGAAAAAAGCGGTGCCGTAAAAATATGTTCCGACAGCCTTAACGGAGAGGCCATTGCTTATGCCCAAATTCCTGCAACCGGAAATTATTCTTCAACTATTGACATAACCACATCCGTAAAAAATATAACCGGAGTACATGATATTTACTTCATATTTTCAGGTTCGGGATATCGTTTCAGAAGCTGGAAATTTGAAGCAAAATAAATCAATGCCATACCTTCCTCCAATTAAAAAATCCACGCCTTTGCATTATGCACGGCGTGGATTTTTTGCCTAATATAATGAATTTGTATTTTTTA
>JAJUHO010000116.1 GCA_029267825.1 Oscillospiraceae bacterium | reverse complement strand
GCTTTTACATATCTTGCTATTTCAATATTTGCAGCATACCAAATATCCTTTTTCCCGGACATCATTGAGCAAAAATCTTCTATAAGGTTCCAGTTGTTTTTAGCGTCAAATTCAAAGCTGTGTCCCCATACATACATAAGCTTTAATCTTCCGCCGCCAGCAGAAGCAAGAAATTTTTTTCCAAGTTCAATTAAATTGTCGTCATGATGGCAAGTCGCATGCCATGCCAGAAAATTTTCAGGAATTTCAAAGCCATGATGACTTACCACGGTTCTTGAATATTCAATTCCCAATGCCGAAAGCATTTCAATGATTTTTGAGTTGTAAACCCCATAAGGATAAGACATTCCCTTTACAGGATAACCAACAAGGGTTTCCAAAGCTTTGCGGTCTTCGATTATTTCCTCCGTAGCAGCTTCAAGCGGAATTAAATCCAAAAAAGGATGATTTTTTGTATGTACCGAAACCTCATGTCCATTATAAAGCTTTGAAACTTCATCAGGCGAAACAACCCCATCATGTCCCAATCTGCCGGAGTTTAAATGGAAAGTACCCTTTATTCCGTATTTATTAAAAATCTCAACAAGTCTTCTGTCAAATACCGGCCCATCATCGTAGCTCATTGTGAGCGCTTTTGTTTTTCCATTTGGAAACAAATCAAATTTAATATCCATAGCTGTTATTTCCTTCTTTTTATTTTTATTCCACAATTACTTCCATCAGCACTTTGACAAGCTGATTATTTAAATCCTTATATTCAGGCAAATCCAATACCGGATAACCGTCAATATCAAAATGCACTCTCCTTATTCCGGATGACCTTGGGCCTTCAACTCCCGGCCTTGCATGATAAGCATTCCAAACAACTCCGTTATCATCAATTACATATGAATTGTGTCCCGGACCGTATTCACCCGGCATGCTTCTTGAAGTAAGCAGAGGATAATTCAATTTTTGCCAACTTTGAGGATTTAACAAATCCGCACCTTTTTCGGCGGCAATTAGTCCCACGCAATATGTGGCATCAACAGCCGCTCCCGAATAAGTTAAAAATAATTTATCACCGCAAATTAAAGGGAATGGGCCTTCAACAACAAAAGTATGGTTGTTTTCCCATCCATAATACGGTTTTGTAAGCACAACCGGATCCGTCGTCAATTTCCATGGCTCATTGGGGTCAATTTTGGCAATATAAAGCCATGCGCCTAAATCAACCGGCAAAAATTCGCGCTGCGACCAAACGACGTAATGCTCCCCATCCCATTCAAAGGTTGTCATATCAAGCGAAATGGTTTTGCCAGCCTCGCATAAATATGTGCCATCTTTTTTTACAACACGCTGCGGCCTTGACCAATCAGATGCACAAATGGGATTTCCACCTTTTTTAAGTTTCATAACATGTGATTCTTCACGGAAAAATTCCCCTGGAGTTGCACCATGAAAAATGTACAAATCATCTCCGATAATATGAAATTCAGGCGCCCACAAAAGCCCGCCTATATCCTTATATGTCTTGGAATCAAGCAAAATATGCTCCTCTGCATTTACAAGTTCCGGAATATTATCAGCTTCCCTTATGTACAAGCTGTGGTTGCCATCGGCGTCATTTGTGGCAATAAAATAATATTTTTCATTCCATTTAGCAATACACGGGTCCGCCCTGTTAATTGCTATCGGGAACACATATCTATCCTGACGCACAATCCCGTTTACGCAGTATTTTCCGGGAGTTTTAAAATCTACCCCGGACATATCCCAATCCACCTGTTTTTCGGCCTTTGTTCCATCGCTGTATGTTGCAACCGCTTTTATGGTTTTCAAATCTTGGCGGGATGATGCCTTTATGCTTGCGGGAACTTCTATTTTAATATTTGACGGAACGGTAAGCTTGCAAACAAGTCTACGAGCTACCTCATCGGATACTTTAATTGCATTTCTGGCCACCACGCCCTCTATGCCTGCACAAACAGGTTCAATGGCAAATGCTTGTGCTTTTTGCGGAGGTGTTGCAGCATTTAAATCAAAAATGTTTGAAATAAAGTTTTTGTAATAATTTCCGTCAATATCTCTCCAATGAATAACATAGGTTTTGTTTTCCTTATCATAAAAGCAAGACACATCATCAGCAAAGCTATTTGTTTTAAGGTCAACAAGGCCTATTTCTTCATATTGCAAAAGGTCCTTTGAAGCAAACAAAAGGATTTTTCCCCTGCTTTGCTCATCATTTCCCCCATCAGCCTCTGTACGCACGGCAACAACGCCAAAGCTGCCATCCTCCATATAAAAAATATAAGGATTTTTAAGGCTTTTTGCGTTAAGGGAACCATTTTCATTTTCGGTTGCCTTTGCAAAAAGAACGCCGGAATTATGGTTTAAATCCTTAAAATACTTCCCGTCGTCGCTGTATCCAAGGTGCATGCTGAAAGCAAGCTTCTTGGCATAAATTATATCCTCCTGCGGCAGCCTTGTATAGCAAAGAACATACTTATCGCCCGTAAGCATAAATTTTTCCTCCAAATTATAATTCTAAATTATTTTACATCATTGTTTAATATTATTCAACCATAGTAACAATTAAATTTTAAAAATATTATTGCATAAAATGTCTGCCGGATAAATTTGCTTGCCGTTTATCCGGCAGACGTTTATTAAATTTAATTCAATGCAACTGACGGATCCTGCAAAACTCCAAAATATGCCGATTTAGGCTTTATGTCTTTGTCAAACAACAACGGCCAGCTTGGTTTGCCATCATTGTTAAGCCATGAACGGTCATCGGTAAGTCCCCAAAATGTAACGCTTGTTATATTTGCCTTACCGCTTTCCTTTAAGCTTTTCAGTATCAGCAAAAGCCTTTTATACCTTGAAGCAAGCTTATCCTGTGTTTCTTTTGTATTATCTGTTGCATCAATGTCAAGCTCGGTAACTTGGACTTCAAGGCCCAATTCGCTGTATTTTGTCACCGCATACTCGTAATCCATGAGGCTTGGATATGAAAGCTGAATATGGCTTTGCATTCCTATCCCATCAATAAGATTTTTTTCTTTGAGCTTTTGTGCTAAATTGTATATGGCAGAAAGCTTGGTTTTTTCATATGTGTTATAATCATTGTAAAAAAGTTTTTGCTCCGGTGTGGCATATTTTCTTGCAAATGTAAACGCCTGCTCAATAAAATCCTCGCCAACCACTTCAAACCAATAAGAATTCTTGGTTCTTAGTCCATCTGCTCTGCCATCTCCGGGATCGATAGCCTCATTTACAACATCCCATGCGTAAATCAATCCGGGATATTTGGTATTGACATGCTCAATTACTTGTTTGATATAATTTTCCATTCTGGCAAGCATTACTTCTCTTGTTACAAATGGAGCATCAGGGCTGTTGTCATATCCAACCGTAAAAAGCCATCTTGGAGTCTGGCTATGCCAAACAAGAGTATGTCCGCGCATTTTAAGTCCATTTTCTTTGGCAAAATCAAGCAAAACATCCGCTTTGGCCATATTTACCACAGGACAAGTTTCATCTCCCGCAGCAATGGTAGCATTTCTGTCAAGCGTAAAATCAGCTTTCATTTCATTTCCGCAGGTCATACTGTTGAATTGGCTTGCTATACAATCTTTTCTTTTTTGAGTATCAAGGTCTTCCCTGCACAAAGCAACACCAATTTTAAAGTAATCCTTATAAACCTCTGCAAGGCTTGGGAGTTCGCCGGTTTCATTGTAAATTTCGTAATAAGTTTTATTTTTATTTTCTTCCGTTTGAGAAGTGCTTCCCATAGTAGTGGCCTCCAATGTTTCAGTGCTTGTTTCTTTTACGCTTTCACTATTTTTCCCTGTAGTACAGCCGGAAACGGCAAAAATCCAGCCAAGCACAAGGCAAATGGACATAAATCCCTTTAAAAATCTATTTTTTCTCACTTTAACACCTCTATTCCTTAAATATCAAAAGGGGCAACTGCCCCTTTTGAAAAATTATTTGTTTGCCTCGTCAATTGCAGCCTGCCATGTTCCTGAAATAGCTTCAATTTTTTCAGCAGGAGTGCTGCCAAGGGCATAAACATCATAAGCTATATCACCAACGCTTATGTTAGGTATCATAGAAAGATAGTTTACAGTTCCAATGCCATCCTTGTACATAAGAGCAAGGGTTTCATCAACAGCCCTTTCATCTCTAAACGAGCTGTAATATGAATCCTTCCAGCTATCCTCATCTTCATAGCCGGGTGTTGGGTTTGTATAAAGATTGTATGCAAAAGCAATCTTATCCGCTGTTTCAGCATCAAAGCAAGAAGGAATAACAGCTATATTGTCCCAGAAATAAGTTCTGTAATCTTTTGCCTTAGGTCCTTTCGGGAAGAGAACAAACCCAAAGTCATCCTTCATATCCTTCCATGTGCCAACCCTATATTCCTCAGAAGCAATCATTGCCGCTTTTGCGTCATGGAATGCCGAAATAAACCAGTCCCAGTTTGCATCCTGAGGAACAGGCATTTCATAGCCCTTTTGGATAAGGCTTACAGCCCATTGCATTGCTTCAAGGAATTCAGGTGATTTAGTTCCATTTGAATATTTGCCGCTTGAATCCTTGCTTATAAATTCAGCATTATTTGAGAATACGGCACCGGTAAATAATTCTACAGAAAAATCCGCCATTGCATATGTATCCATTTTGCCGTCATTGTTTGTATCTCTTGTAAGTTTTTGACATATTTCTTCAAATTTACTCCATGTCCAATCCCCACTCTTTTGCAAATCATATGGGAGATTTTCGTCAAGCCCTGCTTCTTTGAAAAGCCTCTTGTTCCAGAAAACGCCAAGCTTTGGCTCTGGTTTTCCAGCTGCCATACCGTAAATAGAATTCCCCTTAGTAGTAAGCTGAGTAACCATCTTGTTCCATTTTGACTGTGAAAAATCAAGGCTTTTTATTGTTGCCAAGTCATACACAAGATTGTTTGCTATTGGCTGTGCTACCCAGTTTGGCGCCAAAATAAACACGCTTGCTTTTGGGTCGCCCGCCATTACCGATGTGGTGAAAAGCTCCTGCATTCCTCCCCAGTCGGTAATTGCAACCTGTTTAATTTTAAAGTTATATTTTTCTTGAATCATCTTTCTGTATTCTTGTGTTGCTTCATCTTTTGCATTTTGAGGTGCGCTTTCCTCATCGCTTGACCACCAGTCGCCGACTACAATTTCCATTCCGCCAAGATCTCTTGCCTCTTCTTCAGACGAAGACGCTGTAGTTGTTCCCTCACTGCTTGAAGAACTTTCCGAATTAGCCGATTCTGATGATGAAGTTGTTGTCTTTTGAGAGCAGCCTCCAAATGATGCAATGCAAGCTACTGCCAAAATGGATGCTATTAGCCTTTTTCTCATTTTCATTCTCCTCCGTAAAAATTCATTTTTAGGATTTATAGGAACCGTGCGGCAGTGCCGCACGCATTTCCGCCGCTACATTTTTATTCCCGTTCTGCTAAGGCTTTCAACAAAGCCTTTCTGCGCAACTATGTAAATGATGATAAGAGGAATAATTGCCATAATCATACCTGTTGAAATCATCATTTGGGAATATCCCACAGTTGCTTTCACTCCCGCGCCTATCGAATTTACATAGTCACTTAACAGGCCGCTTATTGAGGTAAGCATTTTAGGCAAAAGCTTTATATTGCCTAAAAAGAGCTTTGAATAAAACGAATCTGTCCATTGCCATACAAAAGCAAACAAAAAGCAGGATACAAGAATTGGCTTTGCGTCAGGAAGCATTATCTTGAAAAAAGTCGAAAATGTTCCGCAGCCGTCCACATAAGCCGCTTCTTCAAGTTCCTTGGGTATATTCCTGAAATACTGCCGGATTAAAAAGATATAAAGTCCGTTTTTAAGCCCCATGCAGCCCATGCAAAGCAAAACATAAGGAATTATTGAGTTCTGCAGGTTTATGGTCTGTCCGGTTATGAGCTTTATAATTCCAAGCACGTCAAAATACCTGAAATGCAGATAAAG
>JAJUHO010000217.1 GCA_029267825.1 Oscillospiraceae bacterium | reverse complement strand
GGTATATTCGCATATCCTGATTTAATTGCAACTTCGCCGATTGATAAATTTTGCTGCATAAGTAGCTTTTTTGCGTAGTTTATTCTTTGGTCAGTTATATATTCGGAAAGGGACAATCCTGTTTTTTTTCTAAAAAGCCTTGACAAGTATTCCGGATTCAAGTAAGTGTGGGCAGCTATGTTTTCCCTGCGCAAATCCTCATGCAGATGTTCTGATATATAAATTTTTGCCTTATCAATTATTGTTTGAGTCTGTTCAATCATACTTACAAATTCGGTTGTTATTTCAATTATTTGCTTGCAGCATTTTTTCATTTCATCTACTGATTTTTCAGCAGAATTTAAGATTCCTCTCAAAGCCTCGTTTTGCAAAATCAAATGTGCCTGGATGTTTTTTTCTTTGAGGATGAAATAAATTTCCTGCAAAAAATCATGGAAGAATTGACTTAGGATAAAAGAGTTTATAGTATTGTTTTTAACCAAGCCATCAAGATATTTTGTTATGTTTATTATGGCAAAATCTTTGTTTTGCTGTGAGGTATTTTCAAAAGCCCGGCTTATCCATTCACCGAGCGGAGGGCTTTCATAGCTGATTGCACTTAAAGACGAGAGTTCCTCATTGTAAAAAAATACGGAATTTATTAAGGCCACATTATTGCTTTTCATTGAGAGCAGATTTTTATATGCATAGGAAAGTTTTTCGGCAGAGCAATAATTGCCTATATAGCAGGCCAAAGTGCATTTTATATGTGTTTCACACTCTTTTATCAGCTTTTGGCATTTTTCATAAAAATAGTTTAAATCAGGCTTGGCTCCGTTTTCTGAGCGGCAAACAACAATTAGATTGTTATTTTCAAGCGAAATTATATTTCCATGCAATTCAGATAAAAGCAATTCGCCGATTATGTTTTCAAGGGCATATTCAAGCAGCCATTTAGGCCATTCTTCGCCAGCATGTTGTTTTATCAAATGAATTAAGATTATCAGGTATTCGTTGTTTTTGTCATAGGCAATATTTCGTTTTGCCGCCTCAATTTCTATTGCTTCTTTTGACGGAGGAATTGTTTCGGAAATTATTTCTGTCCAAAACTGTCTTGTTATTTTATCTTGATTTTTTTGCCAATATTCTTCGTATTTTTCGTTTTCTTTATTTTTGGTCATTTGTTTTACTGCGGCAACGGCTTTTAGCAGGGCGTTTTCCAAATCATTTGCCGAAACCGGTTTAAGGAGATAATCAATGCTTTCAAGCTTTATTGCTTGATTGGCATAATCAAATTTTGCATAGCTTGTAAGAAAGATTGCAGCGGTTTTGTAATTTTCTTTTCTTATCCATTTTATCAAATCTATGCCGCTGCCTTTTGGCATCTCAATATCAGTTATAACAATGTCTATCCTGTGCTCTTTGAATATTTTTTGTGCCTGTTCCATGCTGTAAGCCGTGTAAATTTCTTCGATTTCAAAGTGTGAGGGATTTATAGAGGCTTTTATGCCATCAACTGCATAAATCAAATCATCGACGATCAGCAAATTCATATTCATCACCATTATTTGTTAAATTTATTTTCCGGATTATTTAATAAATCCATAGGGATTGAAATGTCAATTCTTGCGCCTGCTCCGGGTTCGTTTGAAAAACTGATTAAAGCGCGGTCTTCATACATTAGTTTAAGCCTTTGTGTAATATTGTGTATTCCTATGTGAACTTTTCCATCGGAATCAACTATTCGTTTTCCCTGCATAAGCAGCGGAAGATATTCAGGCGGAAATCCTTCGCCGGTATCGATAATGGTTATATTCAAAAAATCTTGGTTTCTTTTGATGCAAATTGATATTTCTATTTGATTTCCCGCAACGATTTCATATTTTATAGTGTTTT
>JAJUHO010000028.1 GCA_029267825.1 Oscillospiraceae bacterium | reverse complement strand
ATGAGAAAGCTTAAAGAAAAGGGCATAGAAATTTACATAACCTATGACAGCATTGAGCATGCTGTTAAAAATGCCGCAGAGACTGGGATAAAACTTTAATATGAAAGGAATTTTATTATGACTAATCCAAAATATCATATTTTTGTATGCACAAGCTGTCGGACCAACGGGGTGCAAAAAGGTTTTTGCTTCAATAAAGGCAGCGTTGATATAGTGAATAAATTTATGCAGGAGATTGAGGACAGAGAGTTGTCCGGTGAAGTTATGATAACAAATACCGGATGTTTTGGAATATGCAGTCGCGGCCCGGTAGCCGTGATTTATCCTCAGGGAGTATGGTATGGCGATTTAACCCCCGAAAAAGTTGAGGAAATCGTTGAGAAGCATATAGAAAACGGAGAAGTTGTAAAAGAATATCAAATTTAATCTTGCTTTGGGAGGTGCTTTTGCTTTGATTAAGATAACAGATATAACGCTTAGCTGTCTTGACGAGTACGATGCTCCTCCCGATAAGCTTAAAAAGCTTTGCGAATTTTTGGTGCGCATGGGAGTTGATTTCATTGAAATGTCGACCGATTCGTACCGCAAAATAAAAAGTCTTCCGGATGACGGAAAATATATACTCAAAATAAAAAAACAAGAGGATTTAGGGCTTTATAGCGGATTTTCAAGGTATTCCTGCAAACATATGCGCTTTGCAGCATCTCCTGATATAATATCCGAAATTCAGCTGAACGATATTCAAGAAATAGCTTCTTTAAAGCTTCATGCAGCATTTCTTGAAAACATAAGGGTAGTCGGACTTGACGATATAATTGGACATGATTATATAAATGCTTTCAGCAATATGAAAAACGGACTTTGCAAAAGGCTTGAACTTTGTCCGGAAAACGGATGCTATTGTGCAAGCGCCATTGCGGTTGAATGGTTGATTAACGGTGGTAGTTATGTGGCGGCATCATTTTGCGGCATAGGAGGAAAAGCTGCGACGGAGGAAGTGGTTATGGCATTAAAGCTTGAAAAGAAATACAAGATTGGTGCCGAATTCCCGTTTTTGCCCGAAATGAGAGAACTTATTGAAGAAATAACGGGAGAAAAAATCCATTGCGGCAAGCCTGTTTTGGGAAGTAAAATTTTTGATGTTGAGGCTGGAATTCATGTCGATGGAATTTCAAAAGACCCCAAGATATATGAGCCATTCAGCCCCGACATTGTGGGAGGAAAACGAACACTTGTCATAGGGAAACATTCCGGCAGGGCGGCACTTATGCTTAAAATCAAGGAAATGGGAATAAACCCTGAGGGGCTTGATTTGAAAAAATTGCTTTATGCGGTGCAAATGGCAAGTATTGAAAAAAACGCAAGTCTTTCAGATGAAGAGTTTGAAAAGATTTGCGACAGCATGAAAGTTAAGTAAAATTCGGGCGGTGATTTTTTGTGAAGCCTTTAAAACATATAGTGGACACCACTTTGAGGGATGGTGAACAAAGCCCGGGCATAGCGCTTTCGAAAGAGCAAAAGGTATTCATAGCAAAATTGCTTGACGATGCGGGAGTTTTTCAAATAGAGGCGGGGATACCTGCACTTGGTTCATATGAAAAGAATACGCTTTGCGAAATTATGGGGAATAAGAAAAATGCAAAGATTTCAGTTTGGAACAGGCTTAATGAAAGCGATATAAGGCATTCGTTTGATTGCAGGCCGGATATAATACATATAAGTGCCCCGGTTTCTTATGCCCAAATATATAC
Source organism: Oscillospiraceae bacterium (assembly GCA_029267825.1). Taxonomy (GTDB): domain Bacteria; phylum Bacillota; class Clostridia; order Oscillospirales; family Ruminococcaceae; genus JAIHAL01. The sequence continues at coordinate 18,890 of JAJUHO010000028.1, read as the reverse complement.
AAAGCTTCGCAAAAACAAGGCGTGGATAATAAAAAAACTTTCAGTTTGCATTGATTTGGCAAAATCAATGGGTTATGAAGTGACAGTGGGCTTTGAGGATGCATCAAGGGCGGATATAACCTTTCTTTCGACCCTTGCGGCAATTGTAATGGAAATGGGAGTAAAAAGGGTGAGAGTTGCCGATACGGTAGGAGTACTTTTCCCTTCAAGATGCTTTGGAATGGTAAAAGACCTTATAAATTATACCGGAATTGAGGTTGAAATGCATGCCCATAACGATTTGGGAATGGCTGTAGCCAATTCAATAGCTGCCGGAAAGGCAGGAGCCGATTATGTTGATACCACTCTTTTGGGAATAGGGGAAAGATGCGGCAACTGCGATATGAGGAAATTTATTTATGCTTCCGAATCAGTTTTTTCGCTGAAAATTTCTCAACTTGAATCAATTATGCTGGAAGAAAAAACATCAAATTTGCTTGTTAAATGAAAGGGTGGTATTATGAAAAGATTTTTGTTGTTTTTATCTGGGATTGTTTTGGCGTTTGTTTTTGCCGGATGTTATAATGCAAACGAGTCCGAAAGCTCAAAAGCCGCAACGATGTCAGCAGAAACGAGCACATCAGAAACAAAAGAACTTACGGTATCTGCCGCCGCAAGCCTTACTGATGTTTTAAAAGAAATCGGTGAAGTGTATGAAAAAAATACAGGCACAAAGATAAATTTTAATTTTGGTTCAAGCGGTTCCCTGCAAGCGCAAATTGAGGAAGGAGCGCCGGTAGATTTGTTTATTTCTGCCGCGCAAAAGCAAATGAAAGCTTTGGAGGATGAGGGCTTAATTATTTCTGAAACGAAGAAAAATCTGCTTTCAAATGAAATTGTACTTATAGCTCCAAAGGAAAGTCAAAAAGTTATTTCGGGCTTTGAGGATTGTGCTTCCGAAAAGGTTGAAAAAATAGCATATGGAGATCCAAAAACTACACCTATAGGCCAGTATGCCGAAGAAGTTTTTAAAAATTTGAATATTCTTGATAAAGTATCAAGCAAAACTGTTTATGGCTCTGATGTAAGGCAGGTGCTTTCTTGGGTTGAAACCGGAGAAGTGGATTGCGGCTTGGTATTTAAAACTGACGCATTAACAACTGATAAGGTTAAAATAATCTGTTCCGCACCGGAAGGGTACCACGAAGAAATTTCTTATCCTGCGGCTGTAATAAAATCGAGCAAAAATCCAGATGCTGCAAAGGATTTTCTTGCTTATCTTTCCGGAGATGAAGCAAAGAAAATATTTGAAAAATATGGATTTGTGGTATTATAACTGACCGCTTTAAGCGGACATTGATGTTCGCTTTAAAGTGCGGGTGCAGACGATGACGTTTGCACCCAATTTATATATTTTTATGAAGGGTGAGAGGTGCTATGGATATTTCTCCATTGTTAATTTCGTTAAAAGTTTCTTTTATAGCGGTTATAATTGTATTTTTTGCTGGAATTTTTGCCGCTTGGAAAGTTTCAAAAATCAGTCGGTTTAAAGGACTTGCAGATGGAATTTTTACTCTCCCTATGATAATGCCTCCAACTGTTGCAGGATTTTTTTTGCTTTTGATTTTTGGTAAAAATGGATTTGTAGGGAGGTTTTTATCTTTTTTTAATATTTCTTTGGTATTTACATTTTCAGCGGCAGTTATTTCGTCAGCGGTTGCAGCATTTCCGCTTATGTATAGAACTTCAAGAGGAACATTTGAACAGCTTGACAGAAATTTGATTTATGCTGCAAGAACGCTTGGAATGAGCGAAATAGAAATATTTTTAAAAATAGTTCTGCCGAATTCTTCGGCCGGAATAGTAGCCGGAATTATTTTGTCATTTGCACGCGCCCTTGGAGAATTCGGCTCGACAATTATGTTTGCCGGAAATATCCCAGGTAAAACTACAACGGTTTCAATAGCCGTTTATTCGGCGGTTCAGTCAGGTGATAGGGAAAATGCGTACAGATGGGTTTTGATAATGCTTGTAATTTCTTTTTTATCAATAACGCTTATGAATTACTTTGAAAAGCATAAGATGAAATTTATTAAAAAACCGTTTGGAGGGGATGAAAAGTGGGGCTTTACGTTGATATTAAGAAAAACTTGGGAAATTTTTGCCTTGAAGTTTCATTTGAAGCGGAAAAAGAAACACTTGGAATCCTCGGTGCTTCAGGAAGCGGAAAAAGCATGACATTGAAATGCATAGCCGGAATAGAAAAGCCGGACAGCGGGGAAATTGCCTTTGATGGAAAAATATTTTTCAGCTCAAAGAAAAAAATAAACTTGCCGTCAAAGGAAAGACATACGGGATATTTGTTTCAAAATTACGCTCTTTTTCCAAATATGACAGTAAAAGAGAATATTGCTGCGGGAATCCGCGGAACAAAAATTGAAAAGGCAAGGCTTGCTGAAGAAAAAATAAAAATATTCAGACTTGAAGGACTTGAAAAAAAGTATCCTTGTCAAATTTCTGGGGGACAGCAGCAAAGAGTGGCCCTTGCCAGGATTTTTGCATCAGAGCCTGAAATTTTAATGCTTGACGAGCCTTTTTCGGCTCTTGACAGCTATTTAAAATGGACCTTGGAACAGGAGATCGCCGAAGTTTTGCAAAATTTTAAAGGGCCGTCATTTTTTGTTTCGCATAATAGGGACGAAGCTTACAGAATTTGCAACAGGATGGCTGTGATTTCGAATGGAAAAATTGATGTGCTTGATGATAAGCATGAAATTTTTGAAAATCCCAAAAAGCTTTCTGCTGCAATGCTTACGGGCTGCAAAAATATTTCAGCTGCAAAGAAAATATCTGATTTCGAAGTATTTGCCATTGATTGGGGAATGTCATTTAAATGCGCAAAAAAGATAAGTGAAAATATTTCACATATAGGCATACGCGGGAAATATTTTGAAACCTGCAGCGACTTGTCAGATGAAAATGCTTTTGAATATGAGATTTGTCAAAAAATCGAAGACGCTTTTTCTGTAATATTGATGATAAAACCAAAAGAAACGTATCCGGCTAAACTTATAAGATGCGAGGTATGCAATAAAAAATGGGCAGAAATTAAAAACGGCAAAAAATATTTTAAAATAAATCCTCAAAAAATATTTTTGCTTGAAGGGTAAAAAAGAAATTATTTTTTTGAATAATTTTCAACAATAAATTTAAAATAATAAAGGGGTGATTTGATGCGGGAAAATAATAAAAATAAAAATGGAAAAGCTGAAAAAAGCGCCGTAAACAATCAATGGACTTCCAAAAGCCAAAAGCCGATGAGTCCAGAGCGTCGTGATGGCCCGGGAGGGGAAGACAGGAAATGAGAAAATTTAATTTTAAAGCAGAGGCGGTGTTATGAATTCATATTTAAATCCGAATTTAAGGGCATATTTTGAAATGCTTCCCATAGAGGCAAAAAATTATATCCTGCAATCCGGAGTGTGCATAAATACGTTGGAAGATTTGCTTAAATGTGTTGATGAAATGCTTGAAGAAAATTAAAAATAAATAGTCCGATGCGCTTTGCAATGCGTATCGGACTGTTTTTACATAAACGGAGAAAAAAGTTTCATAAAAGTCTGACCGAATTTTTTTACGGCAGGAACATTTTCGCACATTTCAGGGGTGATTTCAATGCATTGCTTGAAAATTTCAATGCAGTCTGCTTTTACTTGGTTTAAGGCTTTGGATTTGTACATAAAAATACCGTTTTCAAAATGCAGATAAAAGCTTCTGAAATCAAAATTCGTAGTGCCGACAATTCCTACTTCATCATCGGCTATTATGAATTTTGAATGTATAAATCCGGGCTTGTATTCATAAATTCTTATTCCGGCTTTTACAAGAATTTCGTAATTTGACCTTGTCACTGTGTGGACATACCATTTGTCCGGTATATGAGGGGTGATTATCCTTACGTCTACTCCGCTTTGATCTGCAATTTTTAAAGCCGTTATCATTTCGTTGTCAATTATAAGGTAAGGGGTTGCAATATAAACGTAATTTTTTGCATGATTTATTAAATTTATATAGGAAAGCTTTCCTGTAAGATGTCCGCTCATAGGCCCGTCGCCAAATGGGATAATATATCCGTCCTGAGGATATTTCTGCGTGCTTAAATATGGCAGATAATTCGGCTTTTCTTCTTTTGCTGTAAAATTCCATAAATGCAAAAACATTATGCTTAAAGCTGAAACCGCATCGCCTTTTAGCATGATAGCACAATCTTTCCAGTATCCGAAGCGCTCTATTGCATTTATGTATTCATCCGCAAGATTAAGCCCGCCGGTAAAAGCAACGTTGCCGTCTATCACAGTTATTTTTCTGTGGTCGCGATAATTCATAAATGCATCAAGAGACGGCCGGAAAGAATTAAAAATGCAAACTTTTATTCCATATTTCCTTAATTTTTCATCATATCCTTTTTCGAGTAAATTGATAGTCCCCATATCGTCATACATAACTCTTACCTCAACCCCGGCAAGAGCTTTTGAAATAAGGATGCCAAGGATTTCATCCCACATTTGTCCTTTGTCTATTATAAAATATTCAAGGAATATAAACTTTTGAGCCTTTTTAAGTTCCTGCTTGTAAATTTCAAAAAATTCCTCACCTGTTTTAAAAAATTCGGTCTGTGTGTTTTTAAATACGTTTGTTTTGGCGGTGTTTTTAATATATACGCACTGCCGGTATACGCTGTCGTTTAAATCCCTTATTTCATGCATGATTTCTTCATCGCTTTGAAGTATCCCTAATGATGAGGAACTTGCCTTTTGATACCTTTTTTTCATTTTGGATGTTGTTTTTCTTCTGCCGAGGACAAGATACAACGCCCATCCGAAAAAAGGCAGAGTCAGCATGGGTATTATCCAAGCAATTTTAAAGTTGGGATTTGAATCGTTTCCGGCAATTTTAACTGCAAGCAGAAAGCTCAACATGACCATTGCCATGTAAATATAGGTTGAGTAAGTGCTTAAATAATAAAAAGTTAAAAACAAAATTAAAAGCTGGATAAGTATAAAGAAGCTTGTTACAAAAAGACGTCCGGTTAGAAATTTTATAAATTTTTTCATTTTATCCCTCAATCCTTTTTATTTTTTGCAGGCAAAAGGAAAGAAAAGCCTGCTATTTTCCCAAAACAGATTGGTTTTTTGAATTTTGAATGTTGTTGTATATGTCAAGTATATATTTTGCCAAATCTTCTGCGCCGGATTTTTTCACTGAAAGCCTTACATTGTCAGCAAGTGATTTTTTTTCTTCCGGGGGGAGATCCCTAATAGTTGTTATAATTTCATACATTTCATCAGCATTATGAAAAGCAAAGCCATTTACTCCTTCTATGGTTTGGCTTTCATTGACTTCGTCATAGAGATGAACTATCGGCAGTCCGCTTGCCATTGCTTCAAGCATTGCAATAGAATAATTTTCGGAAAGGGATGCAGTTACATATATTTGGCATACTGCATAGTATGGCGGAAGTGAATCGTGCGGAATTTTTCCCGTAAAGAAAACCATATCCGATATTCCAAGCTCTTTTGCCTGCTGCATAAGAGCTTCTCTGTCAGGCCCATCGCCAAAGATAAAAAGACGCAGCTTGTCGTCTTTGGAAACTTTTTCTGCCCAATAATTAAGAAGCACATCAACGCTTTTTTCTTTTCCAAGTCTTCCGCAAAAGCATGCAACCGTTAAATCGTCAGTTAAATTATACTCTTTTTTTATTTCTTCAACTTTTTTCTGGTCAATTTTTTCTTCATTAAAAATATCAAGTTCAACCGCATTTGGAATTATGTGAATTGGCTTTTTTACACCGCATTTTTTAAAATAATCTTCTATTTTTTTAGAAGCACCTGTAACAGCTGAAGCATTTTTTGCAAGCGAGCGTGCGTATTTGTGCGAAATATTTTTTACAAGCGGAATAAATGGTTTGTGTGCAATATAATAAATATAATCGTCGTACATGGTATGAAGGGTATAAACAAGGGGCTTTTTTAAAATTTTTGCTATAAAAACTCCCGAAAGCCCTATTCCGAATTCATTTTGTATATGGATTATGTCAGGGTTCCATTTTTTGAGCAGCAAGAGTCTTGAAAGGCTTATGGGAGAAGCTATGCTGTAATTGTAAAGCTTTTTTGCCCTGATTGCCGGACAGTGCATTACGTTTTTTTCAATGTAGTTTCTTCGGGAACTTGCATCTGCTTTAACTATTAAAACTTCGTGGCCAAGTGCTTCAAGACCGTCTTTTAAAGTTTTTATGTGGGTCGCAACACCATTTACGTCGGGAAGATATGTTTCGCTGAAAATAGCAATTCTCATAAAATGCAATTACACCCCGTTTTTCTAATCTTTTTCCATATATCCGTATTTTTACTCATAACGATATTATTTTACACCAGATATTAGTATTTATCAAGTATGAATTTCATTCTTTCTAAGAAAAGATTGGGCATAATATTGTTGAAAAACAAATCAATATATTGTATAATAAAAATTAAAATAGCTGCAAATTGCGGCGGCTTTTGAGCGGAGGCAAACAAATATGGTTGAAAAATTTAAGGTTCAGCTTAAAAAAATACTTGATGAATTTAATCTGGAAAGTATTTTTGTTCCTGGTGACCCTGCGGAAATTTATATTGAAGAAACTGACGTAAACCGTCCGGGACTTCAGCTTATGGGATTTTATGAATATTTTAATCCGGAAAGGATTCAAATAATAGGGAAGATGGAGTTTGCCTACCTTGCGACAATTGATGAACCGTTGAGACGCGAAAGGCTTGAAATGCTTTTTGCGCAAAAACTTCCTGCACTTATCATAACAAGGGAACTTCCGTATTTTCCTGAAATGCTTGAATTTGCCAAAAAGTATGAGGTGCCGCTTTTGAGGAGTAAGGACAGCACCTCCAACTTCATGTCTGCATTGATTGCATTTTTGAATCTTAACCTTGCGCCGAGGATAACAAGACATGGTGTGCTTATAGAAGTTTACGGCGAGGGAATGTTTATAACTGGGGAAAGCGGTGTCGGAAAAAGCGAAACTGCAATAGAGCTTGTAAAGAGAGGGCATAGGCTTGTTGCCGATGATGCTGTGGAGATAAGAAAGGTTTCAAATATAAGCCTTGTAGGAACTTCTCCTGAAAATATAAGACACTTTCTTGAACTTAGAGGTATAGGAATAATAAATGCCCGCAGACTTTTTGGAATAGGCGCCGTAAAGGTGACCGAAAAAATTGATATCGTTGTTGAACTTGAGCCTTGGGACAGTGAAAAAATTTACGACCGGATGGGCGTTGACAACGAATATATTTCAATTTTGGGAGTAAATGTCCCGCTTGTAACAATTCCTGTAAAACCGGGAAGAAACCTTGCAGTAATTCTTGAAGTTGCCGCAATGAACAACAGACAAAAGAAAATGGGGTATAATGCGGCACAAGAGCTGCTTGACAATCTTGGCCTTGATATGGACCGAAAGGAAACTATAAAGATTAAAAAATTGGATATTGACTAATTTGGAGTGATATTATTGTTTATACAAGCAGATACACATACGCATACGATTGCATCCACACATGCTTATTCTACGGTTATGGAAATGATAAATGGCGCGGCAAAGGCAGGGCTCAAAGGCCTTGCCATAACCGACCATGCGACCGCAATGCCTGACTCGCCGCATATATGGCATTTTCATAACATAAAAAGATGCGTGCCGAAAAAATATGACGGAGTGGAAGTTATTTGCGGTGTGGAAGCAAATATTATGGATTATGAGGGGAATTTGGATTTTCCTGAAAAAGAATTAAAGCCTCTTGACTGGGTTATTGCATCGATGCATATAGACCTGATAAATCCGTCAACGGTTGAAGATATTACAAATTCTTATTTGAAACTTTGTAAAAATCCATATGTGGACGTAATAGGGCATTGCGCCTCACCAAGATTTATGTTTGATTATGAAAAGGTTTTAAAGGCTTTTAAAGAATATGAAAAGCTTGTGGAGATAAATGAAAATTCAATTGCCCATAAAAAGAAATTTAGAGAAAACTATATTGAGATAATAAAGATATGCAAAAAATATGAAATTCCGGTAATAGTTAATTCCGATGCCCATATTTCCGTTCATGTAGGACAAGTTGGCGAAAGTATTAAATTGCTTGAAGAATTGAATTTTCCCGAAAAACTTGTAATAAATGCCGATTGGGAAAAACTTAAGGAATTCATTGTAAAAAAGAGAGGAAATATTTTTGAATAAAAATCCATTGGCGGCATAAAAATATACCGTATGGGTACAAATAAACTGCGAAGCGTGGGATAAAATGGCGGACATATCGGAACTTATAAAAAAAGCAATTGGATTTGGCTGCAAAGTTTGCGAGAACGAAAGCCTTGATAAGCACACAAGCTTTAAAGTCGGAGGAAAATGCAAGGCTTTTATAGACATTAATGATGCAAAAAATTGCAGGGAGCTTGTTTTATATTGCAAGGAAAATAATATTAATTTTATTGTTATTGGCAAGGGTTCAAATTTAATTGTTGACGATAATGGATATAATGGTGTCGTTTTTCATTTTGGGAATGATTATTCGGGCATTGAACTTTTGGAAAATGATACAATTTATTGCAAATCCGGCACATCTCTTTCTGCCCTTTGCCTTTTTGCATTGGAAAATTCGCTTTCCGGACTTGAATTTGCATGGGGCATTCCGGGTTCGGTGGGCGGTGCGGTTTACATGAATGCCGGAGCTTACGGTGGAGAAATTGCCGATGTTATTATTTCTGCCGAATATATTGATTTAAATGGTGAAATTCACGATATTCCAAAAGAGGAAATGGATTTTTCATATAGGCATAGTTGTTTTTCAGGGGGCAAAGGCATAATTTTAGGTGCTTCTTTTAAGCTGCAAAAAGGTGAAAAGGAGAAAATCCGGGCAAAAATGGACGAACTTATGCAGAGAAGAAAGGATAAACAGCCTCTTGAATTTCCAAGTGCGGGAAGTACATTTAAGCGTCCTAACGGCAGTTATGCATCGCTTTTAATTGAGCAATGCGGTTTAAAGGGATTTTCGGTTGGCGGAGCCATGGTGTCTGAAAAACACAGTGGGTTTATAATAAATACCGGAAATGCCAGCTTTAAAGATATAATGGAATTGATTGAAAAGGTAAGAGAAATTGTAAAGGAAAAAACAGGTTACGAGCTTGAATGTGAGCCGGAAATAATACGGTATGTGGATTAAAAAGCTTGATGGGGGACGGATTTTATGCAGTTTGTTATAGTTACGGGGCTTTCAGGTTCGGGAAAGTCCGGGGCGGTGAATGTTCTTGAAGATATAGGCTTTTATTGCATAGACAATATGCCGCCGCAGCTTATTTCAAAATTTGCCGAAATAAGCGCGCAGTCGAATGGCAAAATTGACCGTGTAGCAATTGTTACTGATATAAGGGGCGGCGAGCTTTTTTTCAAACTTTCTGAAAGCTTGAATGCACTTAAAGAACAGGGTCTTTCCGTGAAAATACTTTTTCTTGACGCAAGCGACGAAGTAATAATGAAAAGATATAAGGAAACAAGGAGGAAACATCCCCTTGATGAAAAATATCATGGCAACTTGCAAAAGGCAATTTCAGCAGAAAGGGAAATGCTGCGCTCGGTAAGGGAAGCGGCGGATTACTACATAGATACTTCATATTTGTCCACCTCTCAGTTTAAGGAACAAATCAATAGCATTTTCCTTGAAAACATAAATGATTTTATGATAGTAAAGGTCATGTCGTTTGGATTTAAATATGGTTCACCCAACGAGGCCGATTTGGTTTTTGATGTAAGATGCCTGCCGAATCCGTTTTATGTACCTGAATTGAAGCAGTTTACCGGTAAGGATTCATGCGTCAGCGAGTATGTTTTAAAATTTGAGCAGTCAAAAATTTTACTGGAAAAACTTAAGGATATGATAGATTTTTTGATTCCGCTCTATGTGCATGAAGGCAAAAGCCAGCTTGTGATTGCTTTTGGCTGCACGGGAGGGAAACATCGTTCGGTTACTTTTGCCGAGGAAATTTATAAGCATCTTTCAGAAAAGGGTGTAAGGACAAGGATCTCACATAGGGATATCCATAAGGAGTAAGATGATTTAAATGTCTTTTTCATATAGAGTTAAAGAGGAGCTTTGCGGCTGCATTGCCGGCAGGGAAAAAGAAACTGCCTGTCTTTACGGCATGTTGCTTTTTTGCAGGCAGTTTGATTTTGGAGCAATAACATTTCAGACTGAATGTGAGGCGGCGGCAGAGCTTTTTTGTGTTTTGGCGGATAAAGTATCAAGCAAAACGGGAATTGTTTCTGCGGTAAAAGCCGAAAGGAAAAATTCTTCCATGTTTGTTTTGAATATTGAAAATAAATACAACCGGCATTTTCTTGCTTCATTTTATGGAATGAATGATGGTGGTGTGGAGGGAATAAATTTAAGCGAAAATATTAGCCGCTTTGATGTTGGTGCCTTTCTTGCAGGGGCTTTTATAGCAAGCGGCAGCATTATAGATCCAAATAAAGAGTATCATCTTGAATTTGTCACTCCATATATTAGCTTGGCAAAAGATCTTCAAAATATTATTGCAGGGATAGGCATAAATGCAAAGGTGACAGAGCGAAAAAATGTTTTTGTTGTCTACATAAAAGATAGTGAGGGAATAGAGGATTTGCTTACTTTTATGGGAGCGCCTCAAAGCTCGCTTGAAATAATGAACATAAAAATCCTTAAAGATGTTAGAAATAAAGCTAATAGGATGGCAAACTGTGATTCTGCAAATATAGAAAAAACGGTAAAAGCATCTGTAAAGCAAATTGAGGACATAGAACTTATTTCCGAACGTGTGGGGCTGGAGTCTTTGCCGGTGGAATTGAGGGAAATTGCCCAAATAAGGCTTGATTATCCGGAACTTTCTTTAAGGGAAATAGGACAAATGCTTTCAAAGCCGATAGGCCGTTCGGGGGCAAATCATAGAATGAAAAAGCTTTCGTCAATTGCTGAAAATCTTCGCGGTAAAGATGTTGATTAAAGAGGAGTATTTTATGGGAGGTTTTGTTCATCTTCATGTCCACAGCGAATACAGCCTGCTTGACGGTGCGTGCAGGATAAAACAGCTTGTAAGCAAGGTGAAGGAACTTGGTCAGACTGCGGCGGCAATTACCGACCATGGCAGCATGTACGGTGTTATTGATTTTTACAACGAGGCTTTAAAGCAAGGAATAAAGCCTATTATAGGCTGCGAGGTTTACGTTGCAACACGTTCAAGATTTGATAAGGAGCATAAATCCGATGGAGGCCCTTATCATTTGCTGCTTTTGTGCAAGGACAACGAAGGCTATCAAAATCTGATAAAGCTTGTGTCGATAGGGCATATAGAGGGCTTTTACGGAAAGCCGAGAATTGATGTCGAGGTGCTTAAAAAATATAGCAAGGGGTTAATTGCGCTTTCGGCATGTCTTGCGGGGGAAATACCTAAAAAAATTTCAAATGGAGATTATGAGGGCGCAAAACAGACGGCTTTGCTTTACAATGAAATATTCGGCGATGGGAATTATTATATTGAGGTTCAAAACCATGGCATGGAGGAGCAAATAAGGATATTGCCTTATTTGTATAAGCTTTCAAGAGAAACCGGAATACCTTTGGTTGCTACGAACGACGCCCATTATATAAACCGAGAGGATGCAAAAATGCAAAGCGTTCTGCTTGCCATAGGTACAAACACTACGCTTGATGATCCGGATAGAATGAGCTTTCCGACAGATGAATTTTATATAAAAAGCTCAGAGGAAATGGCAGAGCTTTTTAAAGCTGTTCCTGACGCCGTTGAAAACACTGTAAAAATAGCTGAAAAATGCAATGTGAATTTTGAATTTGGAGTAATAAAGCTTCCTAAATTTGAAATTGAGGGGACATCTGACAATATCTCTTTTTTTAAAAAATTATGCTTTGACGGCATGAAAAAGCGTTATGGTGAAAATCCGGAGCAAAATGTGGTAGATAGGCTTAATTATGAGCTTGAAATCATAATAAAAATGGGCTATGTTGATTATTTCCTTATAGTTTGGGATTTTATAAGGTATGCACGAGAAAATGGAATCCCCGTCGGCCCCGGCAGAGGTTCTGGAGCCGGCAGCATAGCGGCTTATTGCATAGGTATTACCGGAATAGATCCAATTAAATATAATCTTCTTTTTGAAAGATTTTTAAATCCTGAAAGAATAACAATGCCTGACTTTGATATAGATTTTTGCTATGAGGGAAGGCAAAAGGTAATTGATTATGTGGTGCACAAATACGGTACTGACAGGGTGGCACAGATAATCACCTTTGGTACAATGGCTGCAAGAGGCTCGATAAGGGATGTCGGCAGGGCAATGGGAGTGCCTTACCAAACAGTTGATGCAGTTGCAAAATGTGTGCCGTTTGAGCTTAATATGACTATTGATAAGGCTCTTGAAACAAGTCCGGAACTTAGGGAAATGTACAATACTGATGCTAAAATAAAAGAACTTATCGATATGGCAAAAAAGGTGGAGGGGATGCCGCGCCATGCTTCCACGCATGCCGCAGGAGTTGTCATTGCAAGTGCTCCGGTAAGCGAATTTGTTCCTTTGCAAAAGAATGAAGGTTCAATAGTTACCCAGTATCCGATGACCGTACTTGAAAGTCTTGGGCTTTTAAAGATGGACTTTTTGGGGCTTAGAAACCTTACCGTAATAAGGGATTGTGTTGCCTCTGTACGAAAGCGTGAACCTGATTTTAATATAGAAAAAATTCCTTTGGACGACCCAAAAGTATATAAAATGCTTTCGGAAGGAGATTCCGACGGTGTATTCCAGTTTGAAAGCGCGGGAATGCGTCAGGTTTTGTCAAGACTTATGCCGGAAACAATAGAGGATTTGATAGCGGTTATATCGCTTTACCGCCCCGGACCTATGGAAAGCATCCCAAAATATATCTCCAACAGGCATAATCCGTCAAAGATAACATACAAAACTCCTCTTTTGAAACATATTCTTGATGTGACTTATGGCTGTATTGTTTATCAGGAACAGGTAATGCAGATTTTTAGGGATCTCGCCGGATATTCCTATGGCAGGGCGGATTTGGTGCGCAGGGCAATGGCAAAGAAAAAGGCCGATGTTATGGAAAAAGAGCGAAGCAGCTTTATTTACGGTGATAAGAATAAAGACGGAACTGTAAATTGCATTGGTGCTGTTGCAAACGGAGTGCCTGCTGAAATTGCAAATGAAATTTTTGATGAAATGTCAAGCTTTGCATCATATGCCTTTAATAAATCCCATGCTGCCGCATATGCTTATCTTGCTTACCAGACGGCATATCTTAAATGTCATTATTACAGCGAATATATGGCGGCGTTGATGACTTCAATGCTTGACAATACTTCAAAGATAATAGAATATATCTCATCATGCGAACAAAACGGAGTGAAGATTTTAAATCCGGATATAAATGAAAGCTTTGAGGGCTTTACTTCCACGCCAAAAGGAATACGCTTCGGATTGCTTGCAATTAAAAATCTTGGTAGAGGTGTTATTTCGGATATACTTAAAGAAAGGGAAAGCGGTGGGCCTTTTCTTTCCTTGCAGGATTTTTGTTCAAGAATGTATGGGAGCGATATAAATAAAAGAGCAATGGAAAGCCTTATAAAATGCGGGGCATTTGACGGATTTAATCTTAATAGAAAACAAATGCTGCAAAGCTTTGAAAGCATTTTTGAAGCGCTTAATGTTTCTTCCAAAAGCAATATAGACGGACAAATTGATTTTTTTGGCGGAGATAAAGCTTATAAAGCTTCAAGCCTTAACATACCGTATGTTGAGGAATATCCTTTTTCTGAACTTTTAAAAATGGAAAAGGAAACAATAGGAATTTATATTTCAGGACATCCTCTGTCGCAGTATTTGGCATTTGCAAAAGCAAAAAAATTAAATAATATTGCAGAAATAATTGAAAAGTCAAAAGAGGGAATTAAAGGCTTTGGTGATGGGGACAACGTTTGCATAATTGCTATGGTTCAAGGCAAAAAGCTTTACACCACACGTTCCGGCGGACAAATGTGCTTTATTCAAATAGAAGATATGACAGGTTCAATGGAAGGTATTGTTTTTCCTAAAACTTTGGATGAATGCAGAAACCTTTTGAAGGAGGATGCAGTGCTGGAATTCTTTGGACATATTTCATTAAAGGATGAAGATGACGCAAAGCTTATCGTTGATAAGGTTTCTTTGGCAGAGGATTTTGTCGAAAGCTGCAAACGGATGAATTTATGCATAAGAATTTCAAGTAAAGATGAAACTGGTCTGCAAAAGGCACTTGAAATAATCAAATCCGGTGCAGGAAATGGAAAGTCAAAAATTTGCTTTTATTTTGAGGATTTAAAAAAACTTGCCTCTCATAAAGCTTTTCCTGAAATCGGCATAAGCACGGAGCTTTTGGATAAACTTTTTAAGGCAATCGGTGAGGATAATATAGCTTTTATGTGATTTATTGAATTTAAAAATATTATGCCTGAAAATGTGGAATTTTAGTTGTTAAACGCTTGACAAATCGCTCAAATAGTGTAAAATAAAAATAGTATTTGATTAAAGACGGATGCCGGTTTTGGGGCATTGTATTCGTTATCGTTTAAAATGGAGGAATGGACAAATGAGCAAAACAATAGGGGTTCTCACAAGCGGAGGAGACGCTCCCGGAATGAATGCAGCTGTAAGAGCGGTTGCAAGGGCGGCAATAAGGAAAGGTTTTAAGGTGCTTGGAATCCGCAGAGGTTATAACGGACTTATCAACGGCGATATGATAGAGCTTACCGAAAGAAGCGTTTCGGATATAATACAGCGCGGAGGAACTATTTTGTACACCGCTAGATGCCCTGAATTCAGATATGAGGAAGGCTTGCAAAAGGCTAAAAAGCAGTGCTTGGAGGCTGGACTTAACGGTATTGTGGTAATTGGGGGCGATGGTTCTTTCAGAGGCGCGGCAGACCTTTCCGCAAGGGGAATTCCTTGCGTTGGCCTTCCTGGAACAATTGACAACGATATTGCCTGCACAGAATATACGATAGGCTATGATACTGCAATGAATACAGCCATGGAAATGGTGGATAAGCTTCGTGATACCGCACAATCTCATGATAGGTGCAGCGTAGTTGAAGTTATGGGTAGAAATGCCGGGTATATTGCTGTAAATACAGGTGTTGCAGTTGGAGCAACTTATATAATTACAAAAGAAGTTCCTTTCAGCATAGATGAAGTTTGCAATAAAATGCTTCAAACAAGAAAAACTGGCAAGCAGCATTTTATAATTGTTGTTGCTGAGGGAATTGGAAATTCTGTTGAAATAGCAAAGCAAATCGAGGAAAAAACAGGCATAGAATCAAGGGCGACAATACTTGGGCATGTTCAGCGTGGAGGAGCCCCGACGGTTCGTGATAGAGTTGTTGCAAGCCAAATGGGATATTATGCTGTTGAACTTCTTGAAAAAGGCATAGGAAACCGTGTGGTTGGAATGCAAAATAATAAGATTGTTGATTTTGATATACAAGAGGCTCTTAATATGAAAAAGCCTTTTGAAATGGAACTTTACAATATAGCTCAGGAAATTTCATTCTAATTTTCAGTTTAGGGCTATTATTTATTCCAATAGAATAAATTTAGCATACAGAGTAGGAAATTGCGCGTTATAGTGTCGAACAGACGGGGAGTTGCTGTTCGAACGAAACAGCAGGAGAACAAGACTCTTGCTTGCGGTGCAATTTCCGCATCCCGCTGGTATGCATAATAGTGGCTTTTCTTTATAATTACTCTATTATGCAAAACAGCATAATTTTAAAAGGAGGAATTATATTGAAAAGCTTTTTAGCAACATTTGAACAATCGGCAAAGGAATTTGCAAAAGTAAGAACGCTTGCGGTTACAGGAATATTTATTGCGCTTAACGTAATTTTGGGGTTTTTTTCGATAAGCGTGACATCGTATTTGAAAATAGGGTTTTCATTTATTGCCCTTGCATCAATAGGAATGCTTTATGGGCCTGTTGTTGGCTTGGCGGCAGGGGCTTTATGTGATGTGATTGGCTTTATAGTAAAACCGTCCGGGCCTTTTTTGATAATTTTCACTTTAATTGCAATGCTTTCAGGTTTTATTTATGGGCTTTTCCTTTATAAAAAGGAAGGGAAAAAACTTGTGGTATCTGCAATTATCGCAAAAGTTTGCGTAACTTTAATCTGCAACATATTTTTAAATACGCTTGCCCTTGTGCATTATGGATTTATCCCTCCGGATATAACTTCCAAAGCAATACTTACAAGAGTTATAAAGAATCTTGTTGAATTGCCGATTGGCTGCGTAATGCTTATAATAGTGCTGCTTTTTGTAAATCAAGCATATAAAAGGGCGTTTAATAAAAATACAATTTAATTGAGGTGTTTTAAATGACAAGCATAGGCTTTATCGGCGCCGGAAATATGGGTACGGCAATTATTAAAGGGATTTTAGGAAGTTCTCTCTCCTCATCCGTGTCTGTTTTTGCTTTTGATACGGATTTTTCTAAAATCCATCAGTTTGAAAGCCTTGGCGTCAAGGCCTGTGCAAGCCCCAATGAAGTCGTTAAAAAATGCAAGTATGTTTTTCTTGCCGTAAAACCTCAGGTAATTGAAGGTGTTCTTGAAAGTATTGCCGGAGAAGTTTCAAAGGATACTGTTCTTGTTTCAATTGCCGCTGGAATTACGGATGAATTTATCAGGTCAAAGACTGCCGATTGGGTAAAGGTAATTCTTGTTATGCCGAATACTCCGTTGCTTTTGGGAGAAGGCGCGTCTGCCCTTTCAAAGTCGGAAACAACTTCTGATGAAGAATTTGGACTTGTATGCGATATTTTTTCGGCATGCGGAGAAATTGCGGTAATTCCAAAGGACAAGATGAAAGAAATTATAGCTATAAATGGCAGTAGTCCGGCATTCATTTACCTTTTTGCAAAGGGATTTGTTGATTATGCGGAATCGGTTGGTATTTCTTCGGAAGTTGCCAAGAAGCTTTTTGCACAAACTTTAATAGGTTCGGCAAAGATGATAACCGATTCTGGGTATTCGATAGACGAACTTATAAAAATGGTTTCATCTCCGGGAGGAACCACGCTTAAAGGTTTAGATGAGCTTTATTTGGGTAATTTGACCGGCATTGTAAGAAAAGCATGCGAAAGCTGTACTAAAAGAGCTTACGAGCTTTCAAAATAATTTTTTATACGTCAAAATCGGCATGGCAAAATTGTAAACTTTTCTTATAAATTAGAAAGTAAAATCCGGGCCTTTAATGGCTCGGATTTTTTATGCTTTGTTATTAAAAAATAGTCACAATAAGGTTATAAAATAAATGTATATATTGACATTTTTTAAAAAATGTACTATAATATGAAATATCAGGAAAAATTATAGTTTTATGGAATTCCAATTCTCATGTTTACGAGTCTGATAATTACCACTTTGAAATTAGCGATGATAGAGTGCTAAAAGTAAAGAAAAACGATAATACTGTTTGAAATAGTCCTAATGTGCTGATAAATTTAGATTTTTTTAGTAATTGATTTTAAAAATGCCTTTTAGATTTGGTTTTATATTTATAATCATAATATTGTGCCATATAGATTGATAAGGCTTTAAATATTTATGGTTTTAGATTTCCAAACCAATATTAGGTAAGGAATCAAATAATAAAAAATGAAGAGGTGTAGTAATCATGAAAAAAGTAAAAAGAGGAATCAGAATTTTAACAGCATGCTTTATGCTTGCAGGATTATTCCAGTTTAATGAGATTTCTGCTAATGCTGCAACGACCTACTATTATGTTTCACCTAGTGGCAACGATTCAAATAATGGCTTATCTAAAGATACGCCATTTAAAAATTTGACATACGCTTTGTCAAAAGCAAGTGCGGGAACTACGATTTTTTTATTAAATGGAACCTATAACTTCAGTTCGCCAATTAAATTGACTTCAAGCGGCACTTCAAGTGCTCCGATTAAAATTCTGAATTACAACGGACATACACCGGTAATTGATTTTTCTGGTGAATCAGAAAGCAGCAGTAACAGAGGATTTCAAATTTCAGGCAATTATTGGGTTCTTGCTGGCCTTAAAATTCAATATGCCGGTGATAATGGGATTTATATAAGTGGAAATTATAACCGTATACAAGATTGCTATATTACAAAATGCTGCGATACCGGACTTCAAATGAGCAACGGAGCTTCTTACAATAGAATCACAAGGGTAACATCTACATACAATTATGATTCAGCAACAAATGGTGAGAATGCTGATGGTTTTGCCGCAAAATTAAGTATAGGTCCTGGTAATGTGTTTGAAAATTGTATAGCAGAACATAATTCGGATGATGGATTTGATTTTTATTATGCGGGAAATGCAGTATCGGTATATAATTGCCAGGCGAATTATAGTGGTGTTGGTGATGGCAATGGCAATGGTTTTAAAGTGGGAGGCAATTATACCGCCGATAATCATTATTTGGAGGGGTGTTCCGCCACAGGCAACAAGTTAAGAGGATTTGACCAAAATAATAATACTGGATATTTAACCTTGGTTGGTTGCACCGGTACTGGAAATTATGTAAATTTCTATTTCCCTAAAGCACCGTCGTCAGGAAGTCATAAATTTACTGATTGCATATCTGTAAATGGGAAAAGCAAAGATAAAATTGTTGGGGCGACAATTACAAATTGTTCTTTCAATCAATAATCTTTTTGCAAAGATATAAAAAGATACCTATAAAAACAGTTTAAAGAAATCCGAGATTCACAGGAGATATGAGTCTCGGATTTTT
>JAJUHO010000002.1 GCA_029267825.1 Oscillospiraceae bacterium | reverse complement strand
CGCTTTTCTGTCCTTTTTGCAGTAAATAAATATTTGCGCTTATGAGGTCGCCTTTAATTTTAAGTTCTTCACGCATTGCACAGCGGGCAAGTTCTTCCTTTTGCAAGGCAATTTTCCTTGAAATCCTGTCGGATGTGTTTGCAAGGAATTTTAAAAGGTCGTGCGAACGCTGCTTGGTCCGGTTTGCCGCTTCGCGCTCGGCATAAAAATAATCCAAAGTTTCACAGGCGCTTGAAAGCTCCTTTGTCATCATCATAGGCCCGTATTGGCTTATCCTGACAAAGCAGAAATCTTTAAGGTTGTTTTCCTTGTCCATCACTACCGTATAGGTATTTTTGCCCGCCAAAAGATTTTCGCGCGCGTTTATAAGCCAGAAAACAAGCCTGTCCATGACATCTCCGTTTGCTTCTTCAAGGGTAATTTCCTTGCCCTTTGCGGCATAAAATACCGCCTCGCGCGCAAAAATAGGGGATATTCCCTCAAAAACCTTAATAAGGCACTTTGAAAGCTCCGCATTTTTTGCAAGGCGTATGCCGGACGCCATTTCTTCCCTTGAAGCATTGAGCAGCGAAAGCCTTTTATCGCGGGGAGGGAGAGCATATTTCATTCCGGGCAGCACAAGACGCTCCCTGGACATTTCCTCATCCACATGCTTTATGGAATCAATTATTCTTCCCTCGGAATTTATTAAGACGATGTTTGAGCATCTTCCCATTATTTCACACGCAAGGGTAAGGCTTACCAAATCGCCTATTTCGTTCATTGCCTCAAAGTCAAGGAAAAGAATCCTTTCCAGCCCGTCTTGCCGTATCCCAGTCAGTTTTCCGCCGTTTAAATGTTTTCTTAAAAGCATGCAAAACATAGGCGGGGTTTTAGGATTTTCAACCTCCGCCTTTGTAAGGTGCACCCTTGCCGAATTTGCGCTGGCGCTTATTATAAGCTTTTGCATTTCGCCTTGGGCGCGCAGTGTTATAAGGATTTCCTCCTTAGAGGGCTGGTGTATTTTGTCAATTCGTGAGCCTATTAAAAAATCAAGCTCCTTTTTGACAGCGTATAAAAACGCACCGTCAAGTGCCATAAAATTCCTCCGTGTTTTTATTCGTAAAGCGCCGGGTCAATGCTTTGCGCCGCAATTTCAAATTCCGTTTCCGGAAATGCGTTTGTCAAAACCTCTTTAAGCTTTGGAAGAATTACCGCCTCGGTGTGGAAATGCCCCGCATCAAAAACGGAAATTCCAAGATTTCTTGCGGTTATAAGCTGGTCGTGCTTTATATCCCCGCAAATCAAAGCGTCAGCCTCTTTTTCGGCGGCATATCGTATAAGACTTCCTCCGGCCCCTGAGCATACGGCTATGTTTTTTATTGCTTTTCCGGAATCGGTATACCGTACCACCTTGCAGCCAAGTTTTTCTTTTATGTGGGCGGCAAGAGCTTTGGCGGAAAATTCAGTTTCAGAAGTGCAAAGCTTTCCGAATCCGTATTTTTCAACAAAAGCAAGATTATCTTGAACGCTGAATGCAGGTTCTTCATACGGATGCGCGTCTTTCATTGCCGAAATTACATTTTTCAGCCTTGAAGGAGATACAAGCATTTCTATGCGCACTTCTTTTGTTTTTTCAAGCTTTCCGTTTTCTCCGACAAACGGGTTTGCCTTTTCGTTTGGCATAAACTGCCCTGTTCCATTTGAAAAGAAAGCGCAGTGAGAATAATTTCCCTGTACTCCGCCGCCCGCAAGGAACATTGCCTCGCTGACTTTTTCAGCGTATTCTTCGGGGCAGAAAACGCAAATCTGCTTGAACGGCATTCTGTGGATGACTTCAATTACCTTTTTACCTTCAAATCCGAGGGCTTCCGCAAGAGCGTCGTTAACTCCGCCCGGAGCCATGTCAAGGTTTGTGTGGGCGCAGATTGCGCTTATCCCGTTTCTTGCAAGGATATGAACCGGATTTTCGTCAAAAACAAAATAAAGCGGATTATAAATTACCGGGTGGTGGGATATAATCAGTTCCGCCCCAAGGTCGGCGGCTTCGGCTGCAACTTCGTTTGTTATGTCAAGTGCAATGAGCGCCTTTTTTACCTTGTTTTCCTTATTTCCAACCAAAAGTCCTGAATTGTCGCCCTTTTCGGCAAGAGAAAAAGGAGCGAGAGCATCTATTGCCTCAAAAATTTTTCCAACGGTTGCCATATTCATCCCTCCAAAAGCTTTTTGATTTTTTCTGCGGTTTCAATGGCGGCATTGGTTTGCCCACCCGAGGCTGCAAGCATTCCTTTTCCGGCTTTTAAAAGCCTTTGGGCCTGCTTTTTGGCATATTCCCTTGAAATATCATCTGAAAGGTCCATTTTGCCTATATTTTCAAAAACAGCATCGGGTGTGCGGCATATGCCTGTATAGTGAGCCTTTATTATTGCATAAAAGAAACGCGAATCTTTTACTGCGGTTTCGGAATCTATCTCATAGCCGTTTTGGCATAGCCACTTGCGGAGAAAAGGTGCGCGCGTCATTGGCTGGAGTATTAAATTCACACCGTTTTTCAGCCAGTCGGCCCTTTCGATTATGGAGCATATGAGCTCCGCACCCATTCCGGCGATTATTACATCGGAAACATTGTCCGGTGCAATGTCATCAAGCCCATTTGATTTTATAAGCATTACCCTGTCCGAAACGCCGTATTTTTCTATTGTTGTCCTTGCGGAAAGCAAGGGGCCGTCTTTTACATCGCTTGCTATTACAAGGCCGCATTTTCCGGATTTGACAAGATAAGCGGCAAGATAAGCGTGGTCTGTTCCCACATCGCACGCAATCCCCCTGCCGGAAACATATTCGGCGCAGGCAAGCAGTCTTTGGTCACTAAGCATGGTTTTATTCCTTTATATTAAAAAGCCCGCAAGTTTCAGCCTGCGAGCGTTTTTTTTACTTGTTGTTGAAATGTGCGTTAAGTTTTTCGATGAGTGAATCAGGGTCAACACCGTGAACTTCGCAAGCCTGTGCAATGGTTTCGCCTCTTGAAGCGGGGCAGCCAAGGCAGTGCATTCCTATTTCAAGGAAATACGGAGCGGCGTCAAAATCGGCATCGAGAATGTCACCGATAATGGTGTCTTTTGTTATTTCCATTTTTTAATCCTCCTTTTATTGATACCATTATTATATACCATATTTTTAAGATTTGCAATAATTTTAAAAAATATGCCGGACAAGTGTTTTTGGCAATATTTTTTATTTTGGGTTTCAGCTTTCGACAGCAAACGATATGCCAGAAATTGTATAATCATTTAAACAACTGTTTTGAAACGGAGGTGCCCTTATGCCTGTCCGCATAGTTGAGAATAAGGAAAATAAGACTGTGACGGCTTTTCTTTCGGGTGAGATAGATCATCACGGCGCTAAAAAAATGAGAGAGGAAATAGACAGGGCGATTGATGAAAACCTTCCATCACTGCTTGTGCTTGATTTTGGTGAAGTCAGCTTTATGGATAGCTCCGGCATAGGACTTGTAATGGGGAGATATAAAAAAATGAGGGATCTTGACGGAAGGGTTTTTGTGCAAAATCCCTCTATGCATATAAAAAAAGTGATGCGCCTTGCGGGGCTGGACAAGCTTGCGGGCATTGGCGACAGTTCAAGAAAGGGAGTGCAGCCATGAAGGTTTTAAATGAAATGAAGATTACGTTTCCGTCAAAATCCGTAAACGAGGGGTATGCAAGGCTTGCCGTAGCTGCGTTTGCCTCACAGCTTGACCCGCCGGTTGATGAGCTTGCGGACGTAAAGACCGCGGTTTCCGAAGCGGTGACCAATTGCATAGTGCATGCCTATCCCGATAAAGTCGGCAAAATTGAAATATGCGCCAGAATTTTTGAAAACGGTGAATTTTACGTTAAAGTCAAGGATTATGGCTGCGGCATTGAGGATGTAAAAAAGGCAATGGAGCCTCTTTTCACCACCTGCAAAAACGGCGAGAGGGCAGGACTTGGCTTTGCGGTGATGGAGAGCTTTATGGACAAGCTTTCAGTTAGGAGCAAAGTCGGCAGAGGCACTTGCGTTGTAATGAGGAAAAAGTTTTCGCAAAGAGGCTGATTTACATATTGCCGCCGGATAAATTTTCATTTGTGCGGCGGCGTTTAAAAAATCCGTTTTTGGGTAAAATGAAAGGCGGAACATATATGGATACCCTTAAATCAGCTTTTGCAGAACAGCATTTGGGGCTTGTGCATCTTTGCGCAAACCGTTTCCGCGGCAGGGGAATAGACTATGAGGACCTTTACTCCGCGGGCTGCATAGGGCTAATGAAGGCGGTTTCCGCTTTTGATGAAAGCAGGGGGCTTAAGTTTTCAACCTATGCGGTTCCGGTCATTCTTGGCGAAATCAAACGTCTTTTCAGGGACGGGGGAACGGTAAAGGTCAGCCGCGGTTTAAAAGAGCTTTCCCTAAGAGCGTCGCGCGAAAGGGAAAAGTATATAAAAAAATATGGCAGGGAACCTCTTTTGTCCGAACTTTCGGAAATTCTTGAAATTTCTGTGGAACATGTGGTGGAGGCGCTTTCGATAAGCCAGCCGCCGCTTTCTCTTACGGAAACAAGCGATGACGAGGGCCAGCTTGATGTTCCGGTGGAGGCGCCCGATGTTGAAATAGGTGATATAATTTCGTTAAGACAGGTTATGCTTGAGCTTGAGCCAAAGGACAGGCAACTTATTTATTTGAGATATTTTGAAAATAAAACCCAGTCGGAAACCGCAAAGCGGCTTGATATGACACAGGTTCAGGTTTCAAGGCGCGAAAAAAAGCTGCTTGAAGAAATGCGCGCGGTGCTTTTAAAATAGCTTGACAAAGGTTAATATATGTGTTATCATAAATTACTAACCATAAGATTTTAAAACGAGGAAAAAATCCTCGTTTTTCTTTTAGAAAGGATTTTGAAATGCGTTTTACAGATTTGAATTTATCAGAGGAAATGTTGAGGGCGATTGATGAAATGGGATACACCGAACCGTCGCCCATACAGGAAAAGGCAATTCCGGTGCTTATGGAGGGGCGTGATGTTATAGGGCGCTCAAATACCGGAACGGGGAAAACCGCCGCTTTTGGAATACCGGCGGTTGAGAGAATGTCAAAGGACAGCCACGGAGTGGAGGTTTTGATACTTTGCCCCACAAGGGAGCTTGCAATGCAGGCATGCGGCGAAATAAAAAAGTTTTCAAAGCATATGCCTTGGATAAAGCCGGTTGCGGTTTACGGCGGGGCAAGCATTGAAAAGCAAATTATAGAGCTTAAAAGAGGCGCAAATATAATTATCGGCACACCGGGCAGGGTTATGGACCATATAGGCAGAAAAACGCTTAGGCTTGAGAATGTAAAGGAAGTAATCCTTGACGAGGCGGATGAAATGCTTAATATGGGATTTAGGGAGGATATAGAGGAAATCCTTAAAAATGTTCCGGAGGAAAGGCAGACCGTTCTTTTTTCCGCAACAATGCCGCCAGCGATACTTGCAATTACAAAAAAGTTTCAAAAAGACCCTGTGATGGTAAAAATTGAAAACAAAACGAGTACGGTTGAAAGCATAGAGCAGTATTATTATGATGTTCCCGCAGGAAGAAAGACCGATGCGCTTTCGCTTCTGCTTATGTTTTGGGAGCCTAAGCTTTCTATGGTTTTTTGCAACACAAAGCGCATGGTTGACGAGCTTTCGGAAGAACTTTGCGCAAGGGGATTTAAGGCTGCGGCGCTTCATGGCGATATGAAGCAGGCGCAGAGAACCCAGGTTATGGGAGGCTTTAAAGGCGGCAGGATTTCGGTACTGATAGCTACCGATGTGGCCGCAAGGGGAATTGATGTTGAGGGCGTGGACATGGTTTTCAATTATGACCTTCCGCAGGACATTGAGTACTATATCCACCGCATAGGAAGAACCGGCCGTGCGGGAAAGACCGGTGCGGCGCATACGCTTATAAGCGGCAAAAAGCAGTTTTATGATTTAAGGGACATAATGCGCTTTACAAAAGCTGAAATAGTAAAGAGGGAGCTTCCTTCTGCAAAGGATATTTCCGAAAAAAGACTTGAAAGGCTTTGCGCAGAAATCAAATCTGCGACTATGGGGGAGATTTCCATGGAGGCGCAAGGGATGCTTGAAAGGCTTGAGGCCGAGGGTATTTTGGCAAGGGATGTTGCGGCTGCCCTTATCGGCGAAAAAATTGCGGGCAACATAATGCAGATACCTGAAATAAAGAGGGAAAAATCCGGAGATGAAAGAAGATATAATGCAAAAGTTGCAAAGGTTGTAATTTCGGTTGGCAGGCGGCAGAAAATTGCTCCGAATTATATTTTGGGAGCGCTTGTTGATGCAACCGGAATGCCCGGAAAGGCGTTTGGCAAGATAGATATTTTTGATAGTCATACGACGGTTGAAGTTCCCGATGAAGACAAAGAGCATGTAATTAAAACAATGAACGATGGAAAAATCAACGGCAACAGGGTTACGGTAAGGCTTTTTGACGGGAAAAGGGAATCAAAAAGGGAAAACAAAAGGCCTTTTGTGAAAAAAGACAATCGGAAAAAGCAATTTTGAGGGATTTTTTAGTATTCACAAAATAAAAACGGCATGGTATAATAACCCCATAGAGAACGGGGTGGGGCAATGCTTGTGACAAAAGTTAAAAACATCATATTCAACAGCATACTTAGAACTGCTTTGAGAAAAAACGGATTTTTATTAAAACGTATGATTTCTGAAAACGAAATAGAGGTTTTAAAAGAGGGGATAAGCTTTTGCGCAGATGTTTCGGCCGCAAGGGATGAATATTTGAAAAGCAGGACACTTTTGCAGCTTGATGCTTTGATGGCAAAGCTTGGGCTTGAATTTGCCATAAAATATAAGCTGACGTCTTTTCAGACCGCACAGGGGGCATTAAGGCATCTGCTTGTGCGCGAGGAGGATTTGGAAGAAGGCTGGATATGGGGGAACTTTGTCGGCGGGATAAAAAAGATACTTGCCTTTGCCGACGGGGAAAATATTTATCCTCTTGACGTTTCACATTTAAAAAAATGGGGAGTGCCAAAGGATGTGCTTTTTGCGGTTGCAGACAAGAATATGAGCGAGATGCTTAAAAAAACGAGCCTGCATTCCTGCGTTGTGGCGGGAAAGGTAAAGGCAGTTGATTTTTCGATTCAGCCTTTGAAGTTGAAGGCTTCGTTTATGCTTTGCTCAAATTTTCAAAAGCTTGTTTCGGAAAAGCTTGGGGCACGTTTTTTGGTTTTTGCCCCTTCGCAGGAGTATATGCTTGCGGTTGAGGAGATAAAAAATAATATTGTTGAAAGCTTTGGAACTGCTATTGTGGAGCAGTATTTGAAATCCGGCAATAAGCTTTCCACCGAGGTGTTTTTGTTTTCGCCGTCGGGGATAAGCGCGGCCGGCAGATTTAAACTTCCCGAACAAATGGAGGTATTTTAAAAAATGAACGGCAAAAGACCGGCATGGGCAAAAGCAGTGCTGCTTGCACTTGCCGCAGTAATGGTGCTTGGTGCTGTATTTTCGGCATTTATGCCGCTTTTTTACTCCAAGTAGCGTTGAATTTGAAATGGAGGCTGCTATGAAAATAGGAGAAGTAGGGTTGTTGACTAACGATGTTGCAAGGCTTTCGGATTTTTACAAGAAATTGCTTGATGTGGATAACGGCAGCGATGATACGGTGCATCAAACGATTTTGAAAGAGGAAACTATGCTGACGGTTTATAATGACGGGACAAATAAAAATAATTTAAATCAAAATATGTGCTTGGCATTTACCGTTGATGACATTGATAGAGAGTATGAGAAAGTCTTGGGTTTAGGGGCCGAAATAATTGAAAAACCTACCGTGCGTCCTTGGGGAGCGGTCAATATGAGTTTTTATGACCCGGATAGAAATGTAGTTTATTTGAGAAGCTTTAAAAAGACCGATTAGGAAAGATGATATAAAAAAGCCGCATAAAAGGTTTTGTCCTTTTGTGCGGCTTTTGCAGTTTTTTGAGTTAAGTTTTCTTGCAGTTATTTTATTGGAGTTATATTTTTATCCTTTAAAATTACGTCATGAGCTCCGCCCTCGACAATGCTTGTTGAGGAAACAAGGGTAAGCTTTGCCTTTTTCTGAAGTTCCGGTATGGTGAGCGCCCCACAGTTGCACATGGTGGATTTTACCTTGCTTAAAGTGAGCGACACATTGTCTTTAAGGCTTCCGGCATACGGTACATAGGAATCTACGCCTTCTTCAAAGGAAAGCTTCTGGTCGCCGCCCATATCATAGCGCTGCCAGTTTCTTGCACGGTTGGAGCCTTCGCCCCAGTATTCCTTCATATAAGTTCCGTTTATGTTGACTTTGTTTGTCGGGCTTTCGTCAAAGCGTGAGAAATATCTTCCGAGCATCACAAAATCTGCTCCCATTGCAAGCGCAAGTGTGATGTGGTGGTCGTAAACTATTCCGCCGTCGGAGCAAATTGGAATATATACTCCTGTTTTTTCAAAATATTCGTCCCTTGCCTTGGCAACTTCGATTACTGCGGTAGCCTGACCTCTGCCTATGCCCTTGGTTTCACGGGTTATGCAGATAGAGCCTCCGCCTATGCCGACCTTTACAAAATCCGCTCCGCATTCTGCAAGGAACAAAAATCCGTCCTTGTCAACAACATTTCCGGCGCCGATTTTTACCTTGTCGCCGTATTTTTCCCTTACAAATGCAATAGTTCTCTTTTGCCATTCCGTAAAGCCTTCGGATGAATCTATGCAAAGTATGTCGGCCCCAGCCTCTACCAGAGCGGGGATTCTTTGCTCATAATCCCTTGTGTTTACGCCTGCGCCGACGATGTATCTTTTTGATGCGTCAAGCAGTTCGTTGGGATTTTCCTTGTGGGCATCATAGTCCTTTCTGAAAACCATGTAAAGAAGTTTTCCGTCATCGTCCACAATAGGAAGCGAATTGAGCTTTTTATCCCAGATTATATCGTTTGCTTCGGAAAGGGTTATTCCCTTGGGAGCGTAAATAAGGTCTTTAAGGGGAGTCATAAATTCGCTTACCTTGGTGTCAAGGCTCATTCTGCTTATGCGGTAATCGCGGCTGGTAACTATACCCACAAGCTTTCCGTTTGCCGTGCCGTCGGTTGTGACAACAACGGTTGAGTGTCCGGTCTTTTTCTTCAAATCAAGAATATCTTTCAATGTTTTGTCTGGCGAAATGTTTGAATCGCTTACAACAAAGCCCGCTTTGTAGGATTTTGCACGGGCAACCATTGCCGCTTGGCTTTCTATTGACTGCGAGCAGAAAATAAAGGAGATTCCTCCCTCTTTTGCAAGTGCGACTGCCATTTTGTCGTCGGATACGGATTGCATTATTGCCGAGGTGAGAGGAATATTCATTTTAAGGGCGGGTTCCTCACCTTTTTTAAATTTTACGACAGGCGTTTTAAGGCTTACGTTGTCGGGAATACATTCTGCCGAAGAATACCCGGGAATCAAAAGGTATTCGTTAAATGTGCGGGAGGGTTCATCATAAAAGAATGCCATTTTCATCTCTCCTTTATCATCATTATCCATCTTGATTTTGTATAAGCATAAATTATAGCATTTTGGATTTTAAAATGCAAGTGAGGCTTTGTAAAATTTAATCAACTTTCAAAACATTCAAATGTGCATAATGCCTTTTGAATAAAATTCATTCCGCCATTCAATACTAAATTTAAAAATAAAACGGAGGGCGGAATATGAATGCTGTTATAATGGCGGGAGGGGAGGGCACACGCCTGCGCCCCTTGACTTGCGACATCCCAAAGCCTTTGGTGCCACTTTGCGGAAGGCCGGTGGCGGAGTACATTCTTGAGCTTTTAAAGCTTCATGGCTTTGGTGAGGCGATTTTTACGCTCAGGTACTTGGGCGGCAAGATTGTTTCACATTTTGATGATGATATGTTTGACGGCATAAGGCTTTTTTATTCTTTTGAAAACGAACCGCTTGGCACAGCGGGAAGCGTAAAAAATGCCTTGAAATTAAAAAGTTTCGATGAAGGAGCTCTTGTCATCAGCGGTGACGCAATGTGCGACTTCAACCTTTCAGCGGTTGTGGATTTTCATAAGAAAAACAGGGCTGCGGCAACAATTGTCGTAAAAAAAGTTCCTGACCCGCGCGAATATGGGCTGGTGCTTTTTGATGAGGATGGAAAAGTTGAAAGCTTTCTTGAAAAACCTTCATTTGAAAGCTGTGTTACCGATATGGCAAATACAGGTGTATATATACTTTCAAAAGAAGTGCTTGAAATGATTCCGGACGGGCAATCGGATTTTGCGCAGGATATTTTTCCTATGATGCTAAAAAAAGGCATGCCTCTTTTTGCTTATGAAGAAAACGGCTACTGGTGCGATATAGGCGATTTCAAAAGCTATATGAAATGCCAGCGGGATATGCTTAACGGGCTTGTAAAATGTGAATTAAACGCTCATCGCACCCTTGATGGGATTTTTTCGGCTTCCGGCTCCGATTTTAAGGGAGCAAGGGTAAATCCTCCCGTTTATATAGGCATGGATGCAAAAATTTCACCCGGGGCTGTGATTGAGGCGGGAAGTATAATAGGCGATGAGGTTTTTGTCGGCAGAGGAGCAAAAATCCACGGTTCGGTAATTCTTGACGGAGCATATGTAGGCGAAAAAGTCACCTGCAATGAAGCGGTAATCTGCAAGGGGGCAAGGTTGCTTTCGTCAAGCTCCGTTTTTGAGGGTGGGGTTGTAGGAGAAAACGCCGTTATAGGCGAAAATTCAATAGTTCAAAGCGGAGTTAAAATTTGGACAGGCAAGGAGCTTGAGAGGGACTGTACGGCCTCATATGATATAAAATACGGCACTGCGCATTTGCTTTCTATTGATGATGACGGAGTTTGCGGAGAAACCAACGGCGAGATAACACCTCAGGTAGCATCGGTGCTTGGAAGTGCGATTTGTTCGGCAGGAAAGAAAATTGCGGTTGGAAGAACTTCCGGCGAACCTGCAAAGGCGCTTGGCTTTGCACTTGTTTCCGGAATAATGTCATCCGGCGGCGAGGTTTGGGATTTGGGTGAATGCTGCCAGCCGGAGCTTGAATTTGCACTTCGCACCGCAGGGCTTGATTTGGGATGCTATGTTGATGCGGGGATTTTTACAAAATTTAAGATTTCAGCCGAAAACGGGCTTCCGCTGACAAGAAAGCAGGAGAGGAAAATTGAAGGCGGCCTTAACCGTTCCGAATATCCGCGAGTAGGAGCAGGCGATTTTGGAAATATTATTGATGCGGGTTCATTTAAGGCGCTTTACCTTGAAAGCCTTTTAAGGGCGGCGCCTAAAAAGCTAAACGGGATAAGGGCGGAAGTAAATTCTGCAAATAAAAGGATTTCTGAGATTTCTCGCCGTATTTTTGATAAAATAAACGACCGTTCAGGAGAAAGGATGATTTTCCATGTTTCTTCTGACGGGAAAAAACTTTCGGTTTATACGGAAGAAACGGGATATGTATTTTACGAAAAGCTTTTAATGCTTGCGTGCCTTAAATTTTTTGCCGCCGGTGAGGATGTCGCATTGCCTTACAGCGCTCCCGCCGCTGCGGATGTAATTGCGGGAAGGTTCGGGGCAGGGGTGAAAAGATATTACAATACTCCCGTTGACAACAGTGACTCCGAGGCAAGGAAGCTTGCTGGGAAGCAAAGCTTTTCGCTTGATGCGCTTGAGCTTATGCTTACAGTGCTTTCATGGCTTTCTGAAAGAGGGCTTTCTCTTGGCAAGGCTCTTGCGGAGCTTCCGAATTTTACCGCCGCAAGCCGCTTTGTTGGAATAGAGCAGCCGCCGTCAATAGTGCTTAAAACATTTTGCGGCGAAAGGGGAGGTCTTGGTGAGGGCGTTGTTGCAAACGGCTCCGAGGGCAGGGTTTTGATACGTCCCGCAAAGACCGGCAAAGGCGTTATGATGTTTGTGGAAAGCTACAAGGCAGAAACGGCATCCGAAATATGTGATTTTTATGAAAAATTATTAAACGACAGGTTAAAAGAGCAAAAAAATTAACACCTGACGTAGGCTTATTGACACGGAACACTTTTGCGGTTATAATAAAATCACATATTTGTGTTCGGTTGGAAAAGTCTGTTTTTAATGCTGTGGTCGGATTATCCCGTTTTATCCCCTTGCCGTAATTTTGATTTGAATAATGCGATGGGGATAAAACGGGCAAAATTATGCAAGGTTTTTCAAGGCGGTCAAATTCGGGCGGATACATAAAACATACGTTGCAATTTGCTTTGCAAAAGCGCGGGCAAAAGATACGGTTTATATTTTCAATATCCGGAACCGCTTAAAGTAAAATTTAATTTGGCATCTGGGGTTTGCGCAAGCTTTGCCGCAAGACCTTTTGTCTTTTTGTTTTTTGCGGTCCGGAAATTCAAAAGAGAGGGAAAAAAGTGGATAATAATTTTGAAAAACTCCCGTTTTTCGGGGAAAAAATATCGCCTAAAAAAGCGGAAAAAACAGAGGGAACAAACGTTAAAAAGACTGCAAGGCAGGGCGCTCAGTCAAAAAGGCAGGCAAAAATGAAGCCTCAAAAGGCCGCAAATTTTGCGGAATATGAAGAAAAGATGAATTCAAAGCAGGAACAGGGTTCTGTAAAGAAAGAGTCAGCACAGCCGGTAAGGAATTCAAGGACACAGCCGGAAAAGCGAGGGAAAAGCTCCACGCTTAAAATCATTCCTTTGGGCGGACTTAATGAAGTAGGCAAGAATATTACCGTTTTTGAATGCTCAAACGACCTTTTTGTTGTGGATTGCGGAATGACCTTTCCGGACAGTGAAATGCCCGGAGTTGACATAGTGATACCTGACTTTGCATACCTTGAAAAGAATGTGGATAAAATCCGCGGGATTGTTATCACCCACGGCCACGAGGACCATATAGGCGGGCTTGCTTATCTTTTAAAGAAGATAAATGTTCCGGTATATGCCACAAGGCTTACAATAGGATTGATTGAAAGCAAGCTTAAAGAACACGGGCTTTCAGGAAAAGTCAGCCTTAATGTTGTAAAACCAAAGCAAACCGTAAAGATGGGCTGCATGGCGGTTGAGTTTATACGGGTAAACCATTCGATACCGGATGCGGTTGCGCTTGCAATACACACTCCGGCCGGAGTAGTTGTGCATACCGGAGATTTCAAGGTAGACTTCACGCCAATCGAGGGCGGGGTAATAGACCTTGCACGATTCGGAGAGCTTGGCAACAGGGGCGTGCTTGCGCTCATGTCCGATTCAACCAACAGCGAAAGAAAAGGATATACCCAAACCGAACGCAAAGTGGGAGAATCCTTTGAAAAGCTTTTTGACAAGGCCGAGGGCAAAAGGATAATAATTGCTACGTTTTCATCAAATATCCACCGTGTGCAGCAGATAATAGACTGCGCCCAAAGATACGGCAGGAAAGTGGCAATATTCGGCAGAAGCATGGTGAATGTAATCAATACGGCCATAGAGCTTGGCTATCTTTCGGTTCCGCAGGGGATTATAATTGACATAGACCTTATGGGAAAATATCCGAACGAAAAGATAGTGCTTATTACTACCGGAAGCCAGGGCGAGCCAATGAGCGCGCTCACAAGAATGGCAATGAATGACCATAAAAAGGTCAATATAACTCCGATGGACTTTATAATCATTTCGGCGACGCCAATTCCGGGGAACGAAAAGCTTGTGACAAAGGTTGTCAATGAGCTTATGAAAGCCGGGGCCGAGGTGGTTTACGAGGCAATGTACGAGGTGCACGTTTCCGGACACGCCTGTCAGGATGAGCAAAAGCTGATGATGGCGCTTACAAAGCCAAAATTCTTTATTCCGGTTCACGGCGAATACAAGCATCTTAAAAAGCATGCCCAGACCGCAAAGGAAATGGGAATTCCTGAGGAAAACATAATAATTGCCGAGATAGGCAATGTTATTGAAACAAATGGCATTGAAATGAAGATAACCTCACAGGTCCCGGCGGGAAAAATCCTTGTTGACGGACTTGGAGTGGGCGATGTCGGTTCGATAGTGCTGCGTGACCGCAAGCACCTTGCACAGGACGGGCTTATAATTGTGGTTGCGACTATTGAAAGCGAAAGCGGCACGATACTTGCCGGGCCGGATATAGTTTCAAGGGGATTTGTGTATGTCAGGGAATCAGAGGAGCTTATGAATCAGGCAAAGGCATTGCTTTCAAAAACCTTGCAGCAGTGCCTTGACAACGACACAAAGGAATGGAATGCAATAAAGACAAAACTTAAAGACGTGCTTTCTGATTTTATTTTTTCAAAAACAAAGAGGACTCCGATGATTCTTCCGGTTATAATGGAAATATGATTTTGTTTTGTCTTCAAAGGGGGCGGTTGGTTGAAAGGCGCAAAATGGCTGCTGTTTAAGGTTACCGCTGTAATTTTGGTTTTGGTGGCCTTTGCTTCGGCGTTTGTCGTTTACGGATACAACGAATACGCTTTTTGGATTATGCTCTTGATTTCTTCTGCGGCGGGACTTGCTTTTATGTTGGAAATGGTCTCCGCGCAGAAGAATATACATCGCTTTGTCACAAAAATTGACAGTGAGCTTAATTTGACAGAAAGGGACAGCCTTTACAATTTCCCTGCTCCCTGCATAATAATAGATTCGGACGCAAAAATACTTTGGTACAACAAGGATTTTGAGGAAAGGATTTATCCGGACGATGACCCGTTTGGCATTTCGCTTTCAAAAATTTTAAACGTGGATATTGAAAAGATACACTGCCGCAAGGGATGTGTTGTCGAGTACGGCGGCAAGAGCTATAGGATTTTTTCAAACTTGACGCAAAAGGATGGAACATCGCTTTCGATACTTTATTTTGAGGATGTTACTGATTTTGCAAGCTTGCAAAAGGAGCATGAGCTTGCAAAGCCTACGGTTGTGCTTATAATGGTTGACAACTATGAGGATTTGCTGCAAAATGTAAAGGAAAGCGAAAAGGCGCATGTGCTTGTGCAGATTGAAAAGCTGCTTGAAGCTTTTATGGAAAAGTGTACGGGCATAATAAGAAGGATTTCAAACGACAGGTTCATAGCGGTAATAGAAGAAAGGCATATTGCCGAAATGATTGCCGAAAGGTTTAAAATCCTTGACAGGGCAAGGGAAATAACTGTAAACGAAAGGCTTTGCGTTACGCTTTCAATTGGCGTCGGAAGAGGCGGCAGGGATTTGAGCGAAAGCGAGGTTTTTGCAAAGCAGGCCCTTGATATGGCGCTTGGGCGCGGAGGCGACCAGGCGGCAGTGAAAACGGAGGGCGGATTTGAGTTTTTCGGCGGCGCTTCAAAGGGAATAGAAAAGCGTGCAAAGGTAAAGACAAGGATTATAGCAACAGCTCTCATAGAGCTTATAGAAAATAGTGAAAAAGTATATATCATGGGACACCGTTTCGGTGACCTTGACAGCGTGGGCAGCGCCGTTGGGCTTGGCGGGGCCATACATAATATGGGAAAACCCGTAAAAGTAGTTTTGGACGGCGTTAAAAATCTTGCCGGAAATCTTATTGAAAGAATCAACGAGAATGAAGATTTTGAGCTTTTCATGTCCCCTGAGGATGCGATTGCAAGCATAAACGACCAAACCTTGCTTGTGGTTGTGGATACACATAACAAGGATTTTGTTGAAAGCACGGAGCTTTATCAAAAGGCAAAACATGTGGTTGTGATAGACCACCATAGAAAAACGGTGAATTATATAGACAATGCGGTTATTTTCCACCATGAGCCATATGCGTCGTCGGCATCGGAAATGGTTGCCGAACTTATACAGTATTTCGGCGATGCGGGCAGGCTTTCGTCTTATTATGCAGAGGCGCTGCTTGCCGGAATAATGCTTGATACAAAAAATTTCGTTATGAGGACGGGTGTAAGAACCTTTGAGGCGGCGGCTTTTCTTAAAAAGCTCGGAGCGGATACGATAGCAGTCAGGGCCTTGTTTTCAAATACGATTGATTCATACCAGAAAAAGACAAAGCTTGTGGCGTCTGCCGAAGTTTATAAAAGATGCGCCATAGCCATAAGCGATGTTGAGTCGGATGATATAAGGGTTGTTGCGCCGCAGGCGGCGGACGAGCTGCTTGGAATAAGCGGAGTCGATGCGTCTTTTGTTATATATGAGTCAAACGGTACGGTTTACTTTTCCGCGCGTTCACTTGGGGCAATGAATGTTCAGGTGATAATGGAAAAGCTTGGCGGAGGAGGACACCAAACCATGGCAGGCGCCCAGCTTGAGGGAGTAAGCCTTGAAAGCGCAAGGCAATCGCTTTTGGAGGCAATTGACCAGCATATTAAGGAAATTTCATAAATTTATTTTGGAGGGTGACGGCAAATGAAAGTTATTTTGCTTCAAGATGTAAAAGGAACAGGAAAGAAAGGCGAAGTTAAGGAGGTTGCGGACGGATACGCAAGGAATTTTCTGCTTGCAAAGGGGATTGCGGTAGAGGCGACGCCTAAAAATCTTTCCGACCTTGCCGGCAAAAAAGCAAGCGAACAGCATAAGATAGAGGTTGAAAAGCAAACGGCAAAGGAAATTGCGGAAGCTGTAAACGGCAAAAAAATTTCCGTAAAGGCAAAGGCCGGACAGGGAGGAAAACTCTTTGGCTCGGTTACATCGGGCGACATAGCGCAGCAGATTGAAAAACAGCTTGGAAAAAAGATTGAGAAAAAGAAAATTTCGGTTGCCGAAATAAAGGCTTTCGGGACATACGAGGCTGAAATAAAGCTTTATCCCGGAATTTCGGCAAAGATAAGCGTTGAAGTTTCAGAAGAATAATGTTTTAAGGGCGCGCA
This sequence comes from Oscillospiraceae bacterium, assembly GCA_029267825.1. GTDB lineage: Bacteria > Bacillota > Clostridia > Oscillospirales > Ruminococcaceae > JAIHAL01. Next base: position 35,185 of record JAJUHO010000002.1, on the reverse strand, counting down.
AAGTCGCGTCCTTTTATTGAAAATGGCGGGGTGATAAAATGGATTTTGGCTCAATATCTGAATTTTCACAAAGGGATTTGCCTTACAGCCTTGAAGCAGAGCAAACCGTTCTTGGCGCCTTGCTGCTTGAACCTGAAACGCTTTCCACAGTGATGGAGCATTTGAAGCCGGAGAGCTTTTACAACGAAAAGCACAGGGAACTTTTTGGGATAATAATAAGGATGTTTTCGTCCGGTGTAAATGCGGATATAATAACCGTTTTGAATGAGGCCGTAAAACAAGGCGTTTTTGAAAGTTCTTCACAAGGCAAAAGCTATCTTTCGGCAATAATGCAGTCCGTGCCTACGGTTTCAAATATAGAAAGCTACTGCAAAATAGTTGAGGAAAAGTTTTACATACGCTCGCTGATTCTTGCGGCAAGAGAAATAATTGATATTGCAAGCTCAGGTCAGGACGATGCGAAAACAATCCTTGACAGCGCGGAACAAAAGATTTACGATATAAGGCAGGGCAGGGAGGTAGAAGGACTTACCAAGATTGACGAGGTTATCGTGCAGGCATATGACAGGCTGCAAAAGATAACCGGTCCGGACAAGGAAAAATATCTTGGTGCAAAATCCGGCTTTGCCGAACTTGATACGGTGATAACGGGGCTTAACAAATCGGACCTTTTAATTATTGCCGCGCGTCCCGGAATGGGAAAGACAAGCTTTGCCATGAATATAGCAACAAACGTTGCAAGGCGTTCTGGAAAACAGGTGGCGGTTTTTTCGCTTGAAATGTCAAAGGAACAGCTTGCAACAAGGATGCTTTCGTCAGAATCACTGGTCAGCAGCCAGAGCCTTAAAACCGGAAAAATTTCCGGCGAGGAATGGGTTAGGCTTGCGGCCGGAGCGGATGTGCTGTCAAGGCTGCCGATTTACCTTGATGATACGCCCGGAATAACGGTTCCGCAGATGAAGGCAAAGCTTAGAAGAATGAGCAATCTGGGACTTGTGGTGATAGATTATTTGCAGCTCATGTCTTCCGCGCGCAGGATTGACAACCGTGTGCTTGAAATATCCGAAATAACAAGGCATTTAAAACTTATGGCAAAGGAACTTAATGTTCCCGTTATAACCCTTTCACAGCTTTCAAGAGGACCGGAAAGCAGAACCGACCACAGGCCTCTGCTTTCGGATTTGAGAGAATCCGGCTCAATAGAGCAGGATGCAGATATAATCATGTTCCTTTACAGGGATGCTTATTACAATAAGGAAAGCGAACAGCAAAACATTTCGGAATGCATTATTGCCAAAAACAGGCATGGCAGTACGGGAACAGTTTATCTTGTGTGGGATGGGCAATTTACGCGTTTTTCAAGCGCGGAAATTCAAAAATAATTTCGGCGGTGATGGTTTGTTTTGCGTTTTTTGGAAACGATTGAAAAGTATTCGATGGTAAATCCCGGAGATAGGATTTTAGCAGCGCTTTCCGGAGGTGCGGACAGCGTGTGCCTGCTTTTGAATTTTTTAAAGGTGAAAGAGAAATATAATATTGAAATTTCTGCGGTGCACGTGAACCATCATCTCAGGGGAGAGGAGAGCGACTCTGATGAGCAGTTTTGTCGCGAACTTTGCAAAAGGCTTGGCGTGGAGCTTTTTGTAAGGAACGTGGATGTGATTTCCTATGCCAAAGAAGAAAAAAAGTCCATTGAGGAAGCGGCAAGGGATTTAAGATATAAGGAATTTTCATCTTTTAACGGGATGAAAATTGCTACTGCCCATAACCTTAATGACAATGCTGAAACCGTGCTTTTAAATTTATCAAGAGGCACGGGCTTAAAAGGTCTTTGCGGAATTCCTCCGGTAAGGGGAAATATAATCCGCCCGCTGATTGAAACTTCAAGGCGCGAAATAGAGGACTTTTTAAAACAGGCGGGGCAGGGATTTGCAATCGACAAAACAAATTTGACCTCGGATTATACAAGGAATAAGATACGTCTTGAAATAATGCCAAAGCTTCGTGAAATAAATCCGGCGGCAGATTTTTGCATTGGCAGGGCGGCCGGAATTTTGCAAGAGGAAAATGATTTTCTTGAAAATGAAGCAAATCGGGCATACGAAAGGTGTTTTAAGGATAAAAATTCTCTTTTTGCAGAAAAGTTGGTGAAGGAACATCCGGCAATAAGAAAGAGATGCCTTGCCCGTTTTTTGGAGGATGTCGGGCTTTCAGCGGCGGTTTGCTTTGAAAAGCTTGAAAAGCTTGATGAAATTCTGCTTTATGGGGGCAAAATAAATATTGCAAAAGACGTTTATATTTGCTGCTTTAAGGGAATTATTTATAAGGAAGAAAAGAAAAAACCTTTGCCGCAAACGGAATTTGAACTGAAAATTGGTGAAAATAAATTTTTTAATAAAATAGTAAGGGCAAGCCTTGAAAGCGACGCAGAGGAATTTAAAAACGCTAATGTTAACAAAAAATTTGCAATTGTTTGTATTGATTATGATAAAATACAAGGTAAAGCTATTTTGAGAAACCGTAGGGACGGCGACAAAATAAAGCTTTTGAACAGGAACTTTACAAGCTCGGTCAAAAAGCTTTTAAATGATAGAAAAATTCCGCCGGGGGAGCGGGACGGGCTTGTTTTTCTTGCCGACGATGAGGGGGTTGTTTTCATCGAGGGCATTGGTATTTCCGACCGCGTAAAGCCTGATGGAAATACAAAAAGAATACTTAAAATAGAAATAGTTGGGAGTGTCTGGCAATTAACACCGCAGAACTTGGAGTAAAAAAAATACTTATAACAAAAGAGGAAATTTCGGCAAAGATAAAGGAGGTAGGGGCACTCCTTTCAGAGGAATATAAGGGCAGGAACCTTCTTTTGGTAAGCGTTTTAAAGGGCGCTTTTGTGTTTATGGCTGACTTGATAAGGGAAATAACAATCCCTTGCGAAGTGGACTTTATGTGTGTTTCAAGCTACCAAAACAGCATTGTTTCAAGCGGGACGGTTAAGATAACAAAGGATTTGAATGTGGACATAAGCGGATATGATGTTGTAATTGTGGAGGATATTCTTGACAGCGGACTTACTTTAAGTGCCGTGGTAAAGCTTTTGGAGCATAGAAATCCTAAATCGCTTAAAGTCTGCACTCTTCTTGACAAGCCATCCGGTAGAAAGACGCAAATAAGCGCCGATTATGTCTGCTTTGAAATTCCGGACGAGTTTGTTATCGGATATGGGCTTGACTGTGCTGAAAAATACAGGAATCTGCCCTATATAGGCGCATATGACACAAGTTATATGCAGCGAAAAGAGGGGTGAATTTATTGAATCCAAAAAAATATAAAGGCACGATATTATATCTGGCAATAGCGGCGGCACTTATGCTTTCAATAGTTTTTATGTTTTCACTTTCGGCCAAAAACGAAAGCAGGGTGCCTTATTCGGAAATAATAAATTACTTTGACGAGTACAGGGTTTCGAAATTTACGCTTGATTTGAGTAGCGGACAGCTTGTTCTCAGCGAGGTTGACGGTGTGGATTCTTCAAAGCTTCCCATTGTCTATAAGGTGCCGAATGTAAGCATTTTCCTCAACGATATACAGGGCGAGGAAAATTACCGCAAGGAATACAATAAGCTTCATCCTGAAAAAAAGCTTGAACAGGATTATTATCCCATACAGGATAATTCATGGCTTATAAATATTGTTCCTACCGTGCTTCTTCTTATAGGAATGGTTGTGCTGTTTTATTTTATGATGAAACAGGCAGGAGGCGGCGGAAAGATTTCCCAGTTTGGCAAGGCAAATGTAAAGGCACAGTCACATTCGGCAAGGAAAACTACTTTTGCCGATGTTGCGGGAGCTGAGGAAGAAAAGGCCGAAATGGCTGAAATTGTGGATTTTCTTAAAAATCCAAAAAAGTATGCCGAAATTGGGGCAAGAATTCCAAAGGGAGTGCTTCTTTTAGGCCCTCCGGGAACAGGTAAAACTTTGCTTGCAAGAGCTGTTGCCGGTGAGGCGGGAGTGCCTTTCTTTTCTATTTCGGGTTCTGATTTTGTTGAAATGTTTGTCGGCGTGGGTGCTTCAAGAGTAAGGGATTTGTTTGAACAGGCAAAGAAAAATTCCCCGTCGATAGTTTTTATAGATGAAATTGACGCTGTGGGACGCCATAGGGGCGCAGGACTTGGCGGCGGCCACGATGAGCGTGAGCAGACCTTGAACCAGTTGCTTGTCGAGATGGATGGCTTTGCGGCTAATGAAAGCGTTATAGTGATTGCCGCGACAAACAGGAGGGATATACTTGACCCGGCACTTTTAAGGCCGGGAAGATTTGACAGACAGATAGTTGTCGGATATCCTGATGTAAAGGGCAGGGAGGCAATCCTTAAAGTGCATACAAGGAACAAGCCTCTTGCGCCGGATGTCGATTTGGCTGTTATTGCAAAGACTTCGGTAGGATTTACCGGCGCCGACCTTGAAAACCTTGTAAACGAAGCGTCGCTTCTTGCCGCGCGCAAGAACCGCAGGGCAATAACCAAGGAAGATATTGAAGAAGCTACCATTAAGGTTATTGCAGGCCCGGAAAAGAAATCCAAGGTTGTTACGGAAAAGGAAAAGCGCCTTACAGCATACCACGAGGCTGGACATGCTATATGCACTTATTTTTGCAAGACGCAGGATAAGGTGCATCAGGTGTCCATAATCCCAAGAGGCATGGCGGGAGGATATACTATGTCGCTTCCGGAGCATGACAAGTCTTTTGTAAGCAAAAAGGAAATGCAGGAAAATATCGTTACGCTTCTTGGCGGACGTGTGGCTGAAAAACTTATACTGGACGATATTTCAACCGGAGCTTCAAATGATATTGAACGTGCAACAAATATAGCGCGTTCAATGGTTACAAGGTATGGCTTCAGCGATAAGCTTGGCCCTATTGTTTATGGGCATGACCAAGGGGAGGTTTTCCTTGGCAGGGATTTCAGCAGTACACCGAATTACAGCGAAAACGTTGCGGCTGAAATAGATGCTGAAATCAGGGAAATCATTGAGGAAGCTTATGAAAGGGCAAAGGATATCTTGGAGGAGAATATTTCAAAGCTCCATCTTATAGCAAAACACCTTTTAAAATACGAGAAAATCGACGGCGATGTGTTTGAAAAGCTTATGTCTGGTGAGATGTCCGAAAATGAGCTTGAAATTTCGGCGCAAACCACTGAAAATAAGGAAATAGGCAAAGTGATTGACGTTACCGTGGATGATTCTTCGGATAAGAACAACGACGGAAACGAATGATTTTTATGGCAGGGGAGACCCTGCCATATTCATTTAATTTGATTTTTAAATGTATTTGTGATATAATTTAATGTATTGCCAAAAGGCGGGTTTTTTATGAAAAAAATAAATATAATCACCGGTCATTACGGAAGCGGAAAAACAAATATTGCCGTAAATATGGCAGTAGAGCTTGCAAAGCAGGGCAAAAAAACCGCTATTGTTGACCTTGACATTGTAAATCCGTATTTTAGGAGCGCCGATTTTGAAGAATTGTTTTCCGGATGCGGAGTTGAACTTGTAAAACCTCTTTATGCAAATACAAACCTTGATATTCCGGCAATTTCTTTTGATTTGGAAAGGATTGCAAATGATGACGGGTATGTGATAATAGATGTCGGCGGGGACGACGACGGTGCTGTTGCTCTTGGAAGATATGCCGGCTTTCTTTCTCTTTTTGGAGATGATTTGGATTTTTTCTATGTTGTGAATAAGTTCAGGTATCTTAAAGGGGAAGAGGATGAGGCTTTGGGGCTGCTTTGGAAAATCGAGGCGGCATCAAGACTGAGGGCGACAAAGATAATAAACAATTCAAATTTGGGCAGGGAAACCACCCCGCAGGACGTGCTTTCGTCGATTGGCTTTGCAGAAAAAATAGCAAAGGAAAGCGGCTTGCCGCTTGAATTTTCCACAGCACCCAGAGAAATTGCGTGTCCTTTGCTTGACGGAAAGGTTAAATATGTGGATATATATGTAAAACCTGTTTGGGATGAATAGTTTATAGGGAGATGAAATAAATGGCAAAGATGACGGTTGATTTTGAGCGCTGCAAGGGCTGCGGGCTTTGCATAACGGCATGCCCGAAAAAAATTGTGGAGCTGCAAAAGGAAAAACGCAACGCAAAGGGATATTTTACGGCACACTGCATTGACGATGAGGCTTGCATATCCTGCGCAATGTGTGCGGTTATGTGTCCTGATTGCGCAATAGTCGTAACAAAATAAACTGTTTTTAAGGGAGATGAATGGTTTTGGAAAGGAACCTTATGAAGGGCAACGAGGCCCTTGCCGAAGCGGCAATAAGGGCGGGATGCAGGGGATTTTTCGGATACCCGATAACACCACAGACTGAGCTTTCGGCTTATATGGCAAAGAAAATGGCTAAGGCGGGAGGAGTTTTCCTGCAAGCTGAATCAGAAATTGCCGCAATAAATATGGTGCTTGGAGCGGCGGCATCCGGTGTAAGGGCAATGACATCATCTTCTTCGCCGGGAGTAAGCCTTAAAGCGGAAGGAATTTCATACATGGCAGGAAGCGATTTGCCATGCGTTATTATAAATGTGCAAAGAGGCGGACCGGGACTTGGCGGAATCCAGCCGTCGCAGGCTGATTATTGGCAGGCGACAAGGGCAATGGGACATGGAGATTTCCATATTCTTGTCTATGCTCCATGTTCGGTGCAAGAGATGGTAGATATGGTATCAAAAGCTTTTGATACTGCGGACAAGTACCGCATGCCGGCAATGATACTTGCTGACGGACTTTTGGGACAAATGATGGAGCCTGTTACTTTCCCTGAGATAAAAGCGGAACAGCCCGAAAAGCCTTGGGCGGCAAACGGACACGGAGGCAAAAGGAGCCATAACATAATCAATTCGCTTTACTTAAAGCCGGAAGTGCTCCAAAAATCAGTTTGGGAACGCTTTGAAAGGTATGAAAGGGTTAAAAAAGAAGAATCTGATGCTGAAAGCTACCTTACTGATGATGCTGAAATAGTGGTTGCAGCTTATGGCGCAACTGCAAGAGTTGCAAAATCCGCAGTTAATTCGGCAAGGGCGGCAGGAATAAAGGCTGGACTTTTAAGGCCCAAAACCCTTTGGCCTTTTCCGGAGGAGCAGCTTAAAAAGGCTTGCAAAAATGCCGATGCCGTGCTTTGCGTTGAAATGAGCATGGGACAGATGGTTGATGATGTAAAGCTTGCGCTTTCATGCTCAAAGCCGGTGCATTTTTTGGGCAGAACAGGCGGAGTTGTGCCTAAGCCCTCGGAAATCCTTGAAGAAATTAAAAAGATTGGCGGTGCAAGGTAATGGCGGTTGTTTTCCAAAGACCGAAATCCCTGCTGGATGTGCCCACCCATTACTGCCCGGGGTGCACGCATGGAATAATCCACAGGCTTATTTGCGAGGTCATTGACGAAATGGGTATAGAGGGCGACACCATAGGCGTTTGCCCAGTAGGCTGTTCGGTTATGGCGTATGATTATTTTGGATGTGATATGATTGAAGCTCCGCATGGGCGTGCTCCGGCAGTTGCAACCGGAGTAAAGAGAACCAATCCGGACAAGTTTGTGTTTACTTATCAGGGCGATGGCGACCTTGCTGCGATAGGTACTGCGGAAACCGTTCACAGCGCGACAAGGGGCGAAAATATAGTTGTAATTTTTGTAAACAATACGACTTATGGTATGACAGGCGGACAAATGGCTCCTACCACACTTCCTGGACAGGTAACTCAAACCACTCCGTTCGGGCGTGACCCGAAAGTTCAGGGGTATCCTGTAAGGGTATGCGAAATGCTTTCCACACTTGATGGCGTTGCACTTGCACAGAGAGTTGCAGTGGACAGCGTACCTCATATTCGCGAGGCCAAAAAAGCAATCCGCAAGGCTTTTGAAAACCAAAGGGACAAAAAAGGCTTTTCAATTGTCGAAGTGCTTTCAACTTGTCCCACAAACTGGGGGCTTTCTCCGGCAGAGGCGCTTGAAAGGCTTAGAAAAGATATGATTCCTTATTATCCTCTTGGAATTTATAAGGACAAGGGAGATGAACAAAATGACAAGTGAGATAATTCTTGCCGGATTCGGCGGGCAGGGAATACTTTTTGCCGGCAAGGTGCTTGCTTATGGCGGACTTATGGATGAAAGGGAAGTTTCATGGCTTCCGTCATACGGGCCGGAAATGCGCGGTGGAACGGCAAACTGCTCGGTTTGTATTTCCGATGAGCCGATAGGCTCGCCGCTTGTGCTTGAACCGGATTTGCTCATTGCTATGAACCTGCCTTCATACAATAAATTCATAAATGCCGTAAAGCCGGGAGGCAAAGCCTTTATTGACAGCACGATGGTTGATGAAAAATGCCAAAGGAATGATATAAATTGTTTTTACATTCCCGCAACACAGCTTGCGCTTGAAAACAATTTAAGCGGAATGGGGAATATAGTGCTGATAGGAAAGCTGCTTAAAGAAACCGGAATAATTTCAGAACAAGCAATAAAAAAAGCAGTTGAAAAATCGGTTCCTCCATCAAAAGCAAGCTTGATTGAGGCAAATTTAAAGGCAATTGAAATAGGAATGAAGTATTGAAATCAGGCGCGCCGACAATTGGAAAGGCGCGCCTGTTAATTTAATATAAAAATGCCTGGGTGATTATTGACTTTTAGAAAAATAAATGTATAATAAAGCTTTGGAATTTAATTTTAACAACATATTTATAATGATGAGGAATTTTGTATGGGATTTTCTGCGATTTTATCACTATTTGTTTTTTTAATTGTCATGGTGCTGATTGTAAGCGAAAAAATCAACAGAACCGTTGCCGCTTTGGTGGGAGCAAGCATAATTGTCCTTGCCCACATACTTTCCGACAGCAAGGCGTTGGAGTATATTGATTTTAATACCCTTGGCGTGCTTATAGGAATGATGATTGTCGTTGGGATTGTAAAAAACACAGGCGTATTTGAGTATCTTGCAATATATGCCGCAAAGAAATCAAAAGGCAGCCCGTGGAAGATACTTGTTAGCCTTTGCGCTATTACGGCAATTATTTCTGCTTTGCTTGACAACGTGACTACGGTGCTTTTGATTGTGCCGATAATTTTTGTAATTACAGAGGCCTTGGAAATTGACCCTATTTTGTTTCTTATACCTGAAATAATGGCGTCAAATATAGGCGGAACGGCAACACTTATCGGTGACCCGCCGAATATAATGATAGGCAGCCAGGCAGGGCTTGACTTTTTGGATTTTGTTAAAAATCTTGCGCCTATTATAATAGTTGTATTCATTGTGACATTTTTTATATTTAAGGCCATGTACCGTGGAAAGCTTAATGTCAGCGATGAAAATAAGGCAAGGATAATGCAGATGGATGAAAAAAAAGCCATCAGAAACCCTGTTTTGCTTAAAAAATCTCTCGTGGTGCTGGCACTTATTCTTGTTGGATTTTCACTCCATTCGCAGTTTGGATATTCCTCTGCGGTGGTTGCGCTTTCGGGAGCTGCTCTTTTGCTTTTAATAAGCGGTGAAAGCATTGAGGAAGCAATGCTCAGCGTTGAATGGCCGACTATATTTTTCTTCTGCGGATTGTTTGTTATAGTAGGTTCACTTGAAGAGGTTGGACTTATCAATAAGCTTGCGCAGGGAATAATGGGACTTACAGGCGGCAATTTGCTTTTGACGGGAGTTATTTTGCTTTGGTTTTCTGCGCTGTTTTCAGCGTTTTTGGACAATATTCCGTTCGTGGCGACACTTATTCCACTTATTAAGGCAATGGGGGCTTCCGGTATGGTAATTTCACCGCTTTGGTGGGCAATTTCGCTTGGGGCATGCCTTGGCGGAAACGGAACCCTTATTGGAGCATCGGCAAACGTTGTTACGGCAGGACTTGCTGAAAAGCACGGATACAAGCTTACGTTTAAAAAATATTTCAGCGAAGGATTTCCGCTGATGCTGGTTTCAATTGTTTTGTGTACTGTTTATTGGATTGCGGCATATATTATATTATAAAAAGGGGCTTTTTATATGAATTTTTTATCTGCGGAGCAGGATAATATTGAAATGCTGCTCACACAAATGGGCGCGGACGTAAAAAGCATTCATGGGCTTGTTTGTTTTGTTCGGTTCAACATTGAAGATACGGAATTTTTTTACGTTTATAATTTAAACGCAAAAAATAAGTATTATCTTCAAAAGGTTCTGCCTTATCCGGTTGGCGCGGGAGAATTTTCAAAGCCTTCCGAAATTGTAAAGTACATTAAAAAAGATATGGAAGCTTTTAAAAGGATTTCTAAAAGTGAAAATTTCAAGAATTTCGTAAATGCCGGACTTGAGCTTCACCATACCATACACAAAGTCGAGGAAACTTTTTTAAATTATGATGTTTCTTCTGAAAATATGGATGAATTTTTGAAGAAAATCAATGAAACCAATGAGGTATTGACAAAAATCCAAAATACCGAAAAAGCACTTTAAAAATAAATCTCCGGCGGCAGTAAAAACTGCAGCCGGAGATTTTTATGATTGTCGATAATTTAAATTTTATTTATTGAGAATATAAGTAAGCTTTATTGAATAAATCACAGCCTTATGATATAATTTAACAAGCATGGAATTATTTTAAATGGGGGATTATTATGATGTACCCGTTTTTAACGCTTGATGATGATACGGTAATTGTTCATTCAGAAATGAAACCGGACGGTTCAGTAAAAGTTTATGTTGAAAAACCTGATGCAAAAGATTGCTTCCATAGTGCTTATTGCATACTTCCCATGTATAAATGGGAAATGGTTGACGGTTTTTCAGATGAAGAAATTAAAAAATACCAAAAAATCATAGAGTCAACGGCTCACCTTATAATGAGATTTTCTCAAGAGGGGGGCTTTAATAATGCCTCAGGTCTTTAAAATAGGCTCTTATTGGGTTTATTTTTGGGCAAATGAAAATGAACCTCTTGAACCTGTGCATGTTCATGTTTCCGAAGGAGCGCCGAGTGCAAATGCCACAAAGATATGGATTACAAAAGCAGGTAAATGCTATTTGTGCAACAATAATTCAAACATTCCCGCAAGGACGTTAAATAATATTATGGATATTATTGAAGCCAGAAGTGATGAGGTAATTGAAAAATGGAAAAATTTCTTTGGCAAGGCAAGTTATTTTTGCTGATTTAATGCTTAATACTGTGAAAAAGCACTTTAAAAATAAATCTCCGGTTGCAGTAAAAACTGCCGCCGGAGATTTTTATTCCTGTGCCATTGAATAAAGCTCACTTTTTTTAAATCCTGTCAGCTTTGCAATTTCCTTGCAGGCATCGGATAACCTCATTCCACCGGCGACAAGCTTTTTTACTTGCCTTGCGGCGTCGTTTATGGTGACTTCCGGTTTTTCCTCAGGCTTTGCGCCCTCTATAATCAACACGAATTCACCTTTTATTGAGGGTTTTTGAGAATAATACTCCACAGCCTGTGAAATTGTCATTCTTAAAACTTCCTCGTGGATTTTTGTGAGTTCATGGCAAATTGAAATTTTGCGGTCGCCAAAATGTTCAAGCATATCGGATAAAGTTCCGAGCAGCTTGTGCGGAGCCTCGTAAAAAATCAGCGTGCGTGTATCGTTTTTTACGCTTTGCAAATGCTCGCGCCGTTGTTTTTTTGAAACTGAAAGAAATCCCTCAAAAGAAAACCTTGATGTGGAAAGCCCGCTTATTGCAAGGGCCGAAACTGCCGCACTTGGTCCGGGAATAACAATGACTTCGATTCCGCTTTCGGCGCAAGCCTTTACCAAATCCTCTCCGGGGTCGGAAATGCATGGCATTCCGGCATCCGTCACTACTCCGCAGTTTTCTCCGCTTTTAATTTTTTCAATGATAGTTTCGCTTGCATATTTTGTGCTGTGCTCATGATAGCTAAACAGCGGTTTTTTTATGTCAAAGTGATTGAGCAATTTTAATGTTACCCTTGTGTCTTCCGCGGCTATAAAATCAACTGTTTTAAGCGTTTCAACCGCACGAAATGTCATATCAGAAAGATTTCCTATCGGGGTACCTATAACAAACAATTTTCCGGGCATTTTTCCTCCATATTATTCTGCGTAGTCCGCATAGATTTTCAAGAGCTCTTCGGAGAAGTTTTCGCCGTTTTTTATATAAAACTGTTTCATTACTTTAAGGAACGGTTTGCCGCCTTTTCTTCCTTCAATTAAGAAAAGCCACGGCTCGTCCGATGGCGTTTTGCTTACAAACCTTAGGCGCTTTGGTTCTATGCCATGCTTTTTCATGGCATAAATCACATCACAAAGCCTTTCGGGACGGTTGCAAAGACAAAGCCTGCCGCCGAATTTGAGGAGCTTTGCTCCGGCGCGGCAGACATCATCTATGGTGCATAAAATTTCATGCCTTGCAATGGTATGGGCGTCAAGCTCATTTTTTATTCCGCAGTCTGTCGCCTTATATGGCGGGTTGCAGGTTACAAGGTCGAACATTCCAAGAGGTGCGCCCTCCCAAAGATCTTTTAAATCGGCGCAAACAGGCTCAATGTTTTCAAGCCCCGATTTTTCAAGCGTTATTTCAAGCTGCTTTATTGCCTTTGGCTGTATGTCAACGGCATATATTTTTTTTGGCGGATTATCCCCGCGCGACATTAAAAGAGGGATTATCCCGCATCCGGTTCCAAGGTCGCAGACCAAGTCCTTTGGCTTTGCAAGGGAAAAGTCATAAAGCAGAAACGCATCCGTCCCAAAGGTATGCTCTTTGGAAACGCATACTTGAATTTTATTTGTCAGCTTTTCAAAAGAAAAAGAATTCTCCGGCAAAAAAATCCTCCTTATCCGACAAGCACTTTGCCTTCGGGGACAACTTGGTTTTTGGAATTTCCTTCACGTCCCAGCAGCAGTGAAGCCATAAATGAAACAGGGCCAACACGACCTATAAACATGGTAATTATCATTGAAACAAGTGATATCTTGTTTACTAAAAGAGTTGCGCCTGCGCTTAATCCGACAGTTGCAAAAGCGGAAACGGATTCAAAAAGCGCATCAACGCCATGTATTCTGACGCCGTTGTTTGTGTACATTATTATTGCAGTTGTAATTGTTACCACAAGAGCTGCAAGTGCAGAAATTGCAATAGACCTGTACACAACGTCCTTATCGACTTTTCTTTTGAGCATAATTGTGTCCTGCTGATTTTTGATAACGCTCACGACAGTCATAAGAAGCACCATAAAGGTTGTAACCTTTATGCCGCCGCCGGTGGAGCCGGGAGCTGCACCTATCAACATCATTGCGGCGCCGATAATTTTTGTGTGCGAATACATTTCGTTTATTGGAATTGTGTTAAATCCGGCTGTACGATAGGTTATTGATTGAAAAAGCGCTCTTATAAGTTTTTGAAAGAAATTAAGTCCGCCGAGAGTATGTGGGTTGTTCCATTCCAAAATCAAGACTGAAAGCGTGCCGAAAGCAATCAGTATGGCGGTTCCAAGAAGAACGACCTTTGTATGCAAAATCAGTTTTCCGGTCTTTTTATATTGTGCAAGGTCGTTCCAGACCACAAAGCCAAGTCCGCCGCATACTATCAGGAGCATGATTGTTATTGTGACTATTGGATTGTCCGCATAGTTCATAAGGCTGCAAAATTCGCCCTCAAAGCCAAGCGGGTCAAATCCGGCATTGCAAAATGCCGAAATGGAGAGAAAAACCGAAATCCAAATTCCGCGCAGCCCGTATTTGGGGACGAAAACAATCATCAGCAAAAGCGCTCCAGCGCCCTCAAAGCTGAGGCATATTTTCATAATGGATATCAGCAGTTTTTTTATGTCGTCAAATCCTCCCATGCTTACAGATTCGCTTGCAAGCTGCATGGTTCTAAGTCCCATTTTTTTGCCTATTATCAAGTTGAAAAAAGATGCAAAAGTTACAAGTCCTATTCCGCCTATTTGTATCATAATCAGGATTATCAACTGGCCAAATGCGTTCCAGTGAGTATATGTGTCAACGACAACAAGTCCGGTCACACAGGTGGCCGAAGTGGCAGTAAAAAGCGCAGTTATAAGAGGTGTAAATTCATGCCGACGTGAAGAAATCGGAAGCATCAGCAGGAAAGTGCCGACTATTATTACGAGAATAAAACTCAAAACTATCAGTTTCGTTGGATGAAAAGGTTTGTTTTTTGCGTGTAGGACAGGCATTTTAAGCATTACCCCTTGATGTTTTTATATATTTTCCACCGCTTGGCGGATTACGCTGCATTATACCATATAAGGCTGATGAATGCAATATGCTTTAAGTTTTGTTTTCTTGTATAATTTCATCAATTCTTGATTTTATTTTTTCAGCTGATTTTTGCACGGAAAAATTCTTTTGTATAAAATCCCTTGCGTTTTTTGAAATCATTTTGCCATATTCTTTATCGGAAAATAGCTTTTTCATATATTCCGCTGCGTGGCTTATGTCAGGTTCGGCCCAGTGCTGATATGCCTTGTAAAAGAAATAATCCTCTCCAAGCTGCTTTAATTCATAGGAAACAGGACAGGAATTTTCGCTGTTCATAAAATCCACATTTGCAGACCAGTTTGTGGCGATTACAGGCGTACCAAGCAGCATTGCCTCGGCTATAACAAGGCCAAAGCCTTCCGCACGGTGAAGTGAAACAAAAGCATCGGCGCATTTTATAAGCGAATTTACTTCCACTTTTGAAAGAGTATTTTTTATTATAAAAATATTTTCATAGCCTTTAAGTTCATCTTCGATAAGCTTTAAATCTTCTTCTTTTGGATTGTTTATTTTTATTATAAGGCCAACGCCTTTTTCGGATGCGGGAAAGGCTTTTTTAAAGGCTTTTATTGCTCCTATAGGATTTTTGCGCTGAATGGTTGAATTTGAATCGTACATTGAAAGAAAAAGGAACATTTCCTTTGGCAGAGAAAAGTAATCCCTGTCAAAAGCCTCATCGTATTCAGCCTCAATTCCATAAGGAATAAGCGTTACCGGAACGGGGGATTTTTTTCTTATGCTTTCGCAGTTGAATTCCGATGGCGCCCAAATTTCATCTACGAGCGAAAAAGCCCCGCACCATTCGTCGGGAAAGTCCGGCAGTTCCCAAAGCCAAATGCCGATGTTGTACCTTTTGTCAAGCGTGCCGGATGGCAGGGAGAGCTGCAAATGCGGCATTTGTTCAGCGTTTATGTGAAAAATGTTTATGTTGTAAACGGGAGAGCTTTTTATATGGCTGTCCCATGAGCAGTCGCTGTGGTTGAAGGGATTTCCGACTCTTGTGTCCATTATCAGGAAAGGAATCCCGCTTTCCTTTATGGCTGAGGCAATCAGCCGGCAACCCTGTCCAAGTCCCATTTGAGCTTTTATATATCCTATAAGATTTATTCCAAACGGATATGCGTCTTTTTGAAACGGAATTTTAGGATTTTTGCCGTAAGCCGAATTTATAAGGCCTCCCTTTATTTTTTTAAGAAAGCGCAGCGGAAGTATTTTTATCAAAAAAGGTTTTAATTTATCCCCAAGCGTGCAAATTGTATTTATTATAGTCTTCTTTATCCTCATATCTGCCAAAAGCCTTTCGAAAAATTTCTTTAAACATAATATAATATTTTTTTATAAAAAGCAACTATAATACTATATTGCACTGTGATTTTTATTATTGTTTATATTTACGGATTTTTTACACATATTATATGATGAAATACTGCAAAAGAACTATTGCGAAAAAATATATAAAAAATTGTTGATTCATTCCAAAAAAGTGATATAATATTTAGTGTATACTGCAAAAATTGTGTTTTGTAGATTTTTGGAGGAAAGTTTGGAGGAAAAATAAAATGCCTACTGTTTCCGTTATTCTTGCAGGTGGAAGCGGCACGCGCTTTTGGCCTCTCAGCCGCGCGGAGCTTCCAAAGCAGGTTTTGAATATCAGCGGCAATGACGTAATGATAAACGAAACCATAAAAAGATGCGAGAATATCATACCCTATGAAAATAATTATATAGTCACTGCGGCAAGCCAGCAGAAAAAAATTGACGATGTGCTTTTAAAAGAAGTGCCGAGGGACAATATACTTACCGAGCCTTCGCAAAGGAACACTGCTCCGTGCATACTTTATGCGGCTTTAAAGCTTAAAAAGCTTTATGGCGACGGGGTAATGTGCGTATTTCCGTCGGACCAGTACATTACTGATACCGATGAATTTTCGCGCATAATGAAAAAGGCTGTTGCACTTGCGGAAAAATCGGACAAGCTTATCACGCTTGGCATAAAGCCGACATTTCCTTCCACCGGATACGGCTATATAAATTTTGATGCTTCAGAAAATGTGGATGGGGCTTTTCTTGTAAACGAATTTGTTGAAAAGCCAAGCTACGATAAGGCGTTGGCCTATATAAAGGCAGGAACCTATCTGTGGAACAGCGGAATTTTTATATGGAAGATTTCAACCATAATCGAAAACTTTAAAAGGTATCTGCCCAGAATTTACGATAAGATGATGATTTGGTACGATTATATAGGCACTGATGAGGAAAAGCAAAAGCTTGAGGAGATTTACCCCGAACTTCAAAAGATATCCATTGACTATGGAGTGCTTGAACGTTCAAACGAAGTGCTTGTTTTCCCTGCCGATATGGGCTGGAATGACGTGGGAAGCTGGGACGCTCTTGGCGCAATTTTCCCGCCTGATGAGGACGGAAATATAATAAGGGCTGACGACCATGTTCTTATCGATACCAACGATTGTATAATTTACAGCGAAAAGCAACTTGTGACCACAATAAATCTGAACAACATGATTGTGGTTTCAACAGGGGATGCGCTTATGGTCTGCCCAAAGGATAAGGCACAGGAAGTAAAGAAAATTGTTGACAAGCTCAACGAAAAAAATATGCAGAAATATTTATAAGGAGTAAAATTATGAAGAGTGCAATAATTACCGGAATAACAGGACAGGATGGTTCTTATCTTTCAGAACTTCTTCTTGAAAAGGGATATAAGGTTTACGGAATAAAAAGACGTACATCCGACCTTAATTACGGAAACGTGGAACACCTTAAAAACGATATTGAATTTATTTATGCTGATATGACCGATTTGCCTTCGCTTATAACGGCGGTTAAAAAAGCAAAGCCGGACGAGGTTTATAACCTTGCGGCACAAAGCTTTGTGCAGACTTCATGGGAGCAGCCGATACTTACTGCAGATGTCGATGCGCTTGGTGTAACTAATATTCTTGAAGCTTTGAGGATGGAAAAGCCTGACGCGCATTTTTATCAGGCGTCCACTTCCGAAATGTTCGGAAAGGTCCAAGCTGTTCCGCAGAGCGAAACGACTCCGTTCTATCCGAGAAGCCCATATGGAGTTGCAAAGCTTTACGGCCACTGGATTACGGTAAATTATCGTGAAAGCTACGATATGTTTGCTTGCTCCGGAATACTTTTCAATCACGAAAGCCCAAGAAGAGGACTTGAATTTGTTACAAGAAAGGTTTCCATGGCTGTTGCAAGGATTAAGCATGGCCTTCAAAAGGAAGTGTTCCTTGGAAATCTTGATTCAAAGCGCGACTGGGGCTTTGCAGGGGATTATGTAAAGGCAATGTGGCTTATGCTCCAACAGGAAAAGCCGGATGATTATGTAATTGCAACGGGAGAAACACATACAATCAGAGAAATGTGCGACGTTGCGTTTAAGTATGTTGGCCTTAACTATGAGGATTATGTAAAGGTTGACCCGAGATTCTTCCGCCCGGCCGAAGTGGATTTGCTCCTTGGCGACCCCACAAAAGCTAAAAAGGCGCTTGGCTGGAAGCTTGAAGTTGACTTTAAGCAGCTTATAGAAATGATGGTTCAGTCAGACCTTGAAAAGGTTGCGAGGATGAAGTAAAATGCGTGCGCTGGTTGTGGGCGCCGGAGGCTTTGCCGGACATTATTTGCTAAGTGAGCTTGAAAGCTCTGGAGTTAAGGTCTTTGCCACAAAGCTTGAAGGCGAAAAGATAGACAATCCGAGCGCGGAGGTTTTTAATCTTGATATCACTGACATGGAGGCGGTTTTTTCCCTTTTTGGGAAAATCCGCCCCGATTGTGTTTATCACCTTGCCGCGCAAAGCTCCGCGGCCCTTTCATGGAAAAAGCCGCAGCTTACAATGAATGTAAATGTAATTGGCGCAATCAATGTGCTTGAAGCTGTTCGTGAAACAAATTCCAAGGCAAGGATTTTGCTTATAGGCTCTGGGGAGGAGTACGGGAATGTTCTTGGCGAGGAAATTCCCATAAAAGAAAGCAATCCAGTGCGTCCGGCAAATATTTACGCCGTAAGCAAGCTTGCGCAAAACCTTGTGGGCGGGCTTTATTTTAAGGCATATGGAACCGATATGATTTCCGTCAGGGCATTTAACCATATCGGCCCCATGCAGGCGCAGACTTTTGTGGCATCGGATTTTTGCCGACAGGTGGCATTGATAGAAAAGGGGCTTAAAGAGCCTGTTATTTATGTTGGAAACCTTTCGGCGGTAAGGGATTTTACAGATGTCAGGGATGTTGCAAGGGCATATCGGCTTTTGGTGGAGAAAGGCGTTTCTGGGAAGACCTATAATGTCGGCGGCGGAACGGTTTGCAGCATAGAGGAGCTGCTTGGCAGGATATTAAAGCTTTCTGAGGCCAAAATAAGGGTTGAAGTGGATAAGGAAAAGCTCCGCCCGATAGATGCGCCCAAGATTTGTGCGGACATATCCGAAATTAAAAAGGACACGGGATGGATGCCGGAGATTGATTTGGACAAAACTCTTTCGGATACCCTTGATTTTTGGAGGAAAACATGTTAAGCCGATTTAGGGAAATTTTTGATTATAAGGAAATGCTTATATCTTCCGTTAAAAAAGACCTGCGTTCAAGATACCGCGGGTCGTTTTTGGGATTTTTGTGGACTTTTATAAATCCGCTGATGCAGCTTGTAATATATTCCATAGTTTTCCCTTATTTGCTGAAAATGTCTGAGGAAAATTACCCCATGTTTGTGTTTGTGGGGCTTTTGCCGTGGATTTATTTTGTTTCATCCGTGCAGATGTCAACCACATGTGTTGTTGGAAATGCAAACCTTGTCAAGAAGATTTACTTTCCGAGGATGATTTTGCCTATAAGTGTTTCGACGACCGGGATTGTAAACTATCTTTTCGGGCTTGTAATAGTTTTTCCGGCGCTTATTTTAACCGGGATAAAGATTGGGCCAAGCGTGCTTTTTCTGCCTGTGGTAATGCTTGTAAATTATCTTTTTACGACGGGATTCTGCCTTTTTCTTTCGGCGGCATATGTTTTTTTCAGGGATTTGGAACATATAATTTCAATTGTGACGATGGCGTGGTTTTATTTGACTCCGGTTGTTTACAGCTTAAAAATTTTTCCGGAGAACGTGCAGGAAATACTTAAAATCAACCCCATGACGCAGTTTGTTTCGGCATATCGGGATGTTTTGATGTATTCAAGGCTTCCGTCGCTTAATGGATTTTTGTATGTGACGGTGCTTTCTGTTGTGGTTTTTGTTTTTGGGGCTTTTGTTTTTGACAAGCTTCAAAAATCCTTTGCGGAGGAGCTTTAAAATGGGAGATAGACAAATTGCCATTTCCGCCGTCGGGGTGGGCAAGCATTTTAAAATTTACAAAGACAAGCCTATGACATTAAAGGACAGGGCATTGTCGATAGTTAAAAAATCATATGAGGAATTTTGGGCGCTGAGAGATGTTTCGGTTGATATTTATAAAGGTGAGGCAGTTGGGCTTATAGGCCAGAACGGCTGTGGCAAATCCACGCTGCTCAAGCTTTTTACAAGGATAATTTATCCCGAAAAAGGCAGCATAACGGTAAACGGACAGGTTTCAAGCCTTTTGGAGCTTGGGGCAGGCTTTCATCCTGATTTTACCGGCAGGGAGAATATTTACACAAACGCTTCCATTTTTGGCATGAAAAAACGTGAGATAGATGCCCTTTTGGATGATATAATTGAATTTTCCGAGCTTGGGGAATTTATAGACAATCCGGTTAGAACTTATTCTTCGGGAATGTATATGCGCCTTGCTTTTTCGGTTGCAATCCATGTAAAGCCTGAAATCCTTTTAATTGATGAAATTCTTGCCGTGGGAGATTCAAATTTCCAGAAAAAATGCTTTGACAAGATAGTTGAATTTAAGAAAAACGGCGTTACAATTGTAATCGTAAGCCATGACCTTGCAACCATTGAAAGGATATGCGACAGGGTGATATGGCTTGACGGGGGAGTAATAAGGGAACAGGGCGTTCCAAAGCCGGTAATTACGTCCTACCTTGCCAAGATGGCCGAGGAGGCTAATGAAAGGGCGGTTGAACAAAAGGCTGAAAAGCAAGGCTCTTCCGAAGAAAGGGAAGAGAAAAAACAGGAAACTGAAAACCGCTGGGGAGATAGGAGCATTGAAATAACCGATGTTGTTTTGCTTTCAAAAAGCGGTGAAAAGCGTGCTGTTTTTGACGTTGAGGATGCTATGGACATAGTGATTTCCTATAAAGTGAACAAACCGGTTGGGCAGGTATGCTTCGGGATAGGCATTTTTGGTTCGGATGGAATTCAGCGCTATGGTACAAACACATATATAGATGGCGGAGAATGTAAGATAAATGACAGCGGAACGGTTACTTGCTCAATTGAAAGGCTTGGATTTATTGAGGGGAGCTATTGGATTGATGTTGCCGCACATGATGAAAGGGGAACGCCCTTTGATTATATATTAAAGCGCGCGGAATTTTTCACCGCCTCGCCGATTAAGGACGTTGGCATGGCGCGCCCCGTGCATCGCTGGATAATCAACTGATGAGGAGTTTTATTATGTACGATAAGCCGGAAATAATTTTTGATTCGGATAAAGTCGATATAAAGAAAATCATGGAGCAAATCCATGAAAATATGAAATCGCGCGGATATGATATTGATGAGCTCAAAAAGCTTTCAAGGCCATTGCAAATAAAGGTTACAAAACAGGCTTCGGAGTTTTCTGCTCCCGTTTTTGGGGCAGTTGCTGGAGTTGCGGCAACTTCAAATATTAAGTATTGGTGGCCGATTCCGCCTCAGGGGGGAATAAAGGGCAGGTTGCGTGTATTTTTAAACAAGGTTATGCGCAAGCTTACTTATTTTTATGTAAAGCATGTTTTTGACCAGCAGAATATTTTTAATGCAAATGTTTCAAATTCCTTGTCCGTGCTTGCAAATGCATATTCCGAGCTTAAAAATGAAAATGCCGAACTGCTTATGAGAATGTCTGCGGTTTCAAATGAAAATGCCCAGCTCAAAGGCCTTGTCCAAAAAATGAATTTGGAAATGAAGCAAATTGTCGATAATTATAAGGAAAGCCTTGAAGCTGGAATAAAGGAAACAATGGCGGAATATGAAAAGAAATTTGCAGATTTGGAAAACAGTTATGCTCAAAGGCAAAACAGATTGGAATCCATAAATACTGCGGTTGCGGCAAGATTGCATAGAGTTGAGGAAATGCTTTTATCAAAAAATCCCACTCAAAGCGGAGATGCTTTGATGGAAACTTCTTCTGAACTTTCGCCGGTGGGAGAGGTTTTTGATACAAACGAAAAGCATGATTTTGATTATTTCCTTTTTGAAAGCAAATTCAGGGGCAGCAAGGAAGAAATAAAAAAACGTCAGGAACATTATATTGAATATTTCAGAGGCAGACAAAATGTCCTTGATATAGGCTGCGGCAGGGGAGAATTCCTTGAACTTCTTGCCGAAAACGGCATTAAGGGCAGGGGAGTTGATATACTTCCCGAAAACATACGCTGCTGCAAGGAAGCTGGAGTTGATGCGGTCCTTGGCGACGGGATAAAGTATTTAAGGAGTTGTGAGGATAATTCGCTTGGCGGAATTTTCTGCGCACAGGTTATAGAGCATATTTCTACCGAGCAGCTTGTTGAGCTTGTAAGGCTTGCGTACAAAAAGCTTGAAAAGGGAGCTTGCCTTGTGCTTGAAACCCTTAATCCCAAATGCCTTATGATTTATGCCGAATGTTTTTATCTTGACCCTTCGCATACAAAGCCGGTGCATCCTGAGGCGGTAAAATTTATTGCCGAGTGTGAGAATTTTGTTCAAAACGAGCTTATATATATGACGCCGTCTGATGAAAAGGTAAGAATTCCTTTGATTCCGCAGCACGGGGAACTTGACAATGCAATAAATACCCTTAATAACCTTATTTACGGCAACAGGGAATATGCGCTTGTTGCAAGGAAATAGGAGAACAGCTTTATGAAAAAATCAAGAATAATACAGCTTACTCCCTGCATAACTTTTGGCGACGCAGTGAGCAACGATGTTTTTGCCATGGCGGATGTGCTTTCAAGCCATGGTTTTGAGAATCACATTGTTTCAATAGGCATAGGCGATAAAGTAAAGGACAGGGTCGTGCCTTTCCATAAATTTATTCCCAAACCGACCGATATATTTATTTTTCATATGTCAATAGGCAGCGAAATGTCGCGTTATGTTATCGATGCAAAGGTAAAACGCAAACTTATGGTTTATCATAACATCACCCCCGAGGAATTTTACGAGGGATTTCCTCATGTCCAAGGAGCGTGCCGTGCAGGCAGGGAAGAACTTAAAATGCTTGCCAAGCATATTGATTTTTCACTTGCGGACAGCGATTACAACAGGGAAGAACTTGACGAGCTTGGCTATAAGAACACTGCGACTTTGCCGATTGTATTTGATAAAAGCGAGTATTTAAATACAAAGCCTTCAAAAAAGCTTTTGGAACTTTACGGTGAAGATGGATATACCAATATACTTTTTGTGGGAAGAATTGCTCCCAATAAAAAGCAGGAGGATGTAATACAAAGCTTCCACCTTTACAACAAATATATAAATCCAAAAAGCAGACTGTTTCTTGTCGGATCTTCAAATGCGCTTGAGGCCTACAAGCAAGCGCTTGAAGATTACATTTCAGCAAATGCGGTAAAGAATGTTTATTTTTCAGGACACGTCAGCTTTTCCGATATAATAGCGTACTACACTCTTGCGGATGTTTTCCTTTGCGAAAGCGAACATGAGGGATTTTGCGTGCCATTGCTTGAAGCAATGACATTTGATATTCCTATAATAGCGTATAATTCCACTGCAATACCATATACTCTTGGAAAAGGCGGAATAATCTTCAATGAAAAGGACCACAGGCTTGTTGCCGAGCTTATAAACCTTGCGGCGACGGATGAAGATTTGCGAAGCGAGATAATTTCCAAACAGCGTGAAAGACTTGCGTTTTTTGATATTGAAAATACTAAGAAAACCTTTGCGGAGCTGATACTCCCTTGGCTTGATTGAGGAAAAAATTAAGGAAAAAAACTATGAAAAAAAAGCTTTGCTTTGTTATACAAAGATACGGAAATGAAATTATAGGCGGAGCGGAAAGCTATTGCAAAACCTATGCCGAAAGGCTTTTGCCGTTTTACGACATAGATGTGGCCACTACGACATCGCTTGATTATATAAACTGGGAGGACTATTATCCTGAGGGCACCGAAACAATAAACGGAGTGACCGTGCACAGGTTTAAGCTGGATAGGCCTTTTAACAGGAGTTCTTATGAGGAAATAGCCTCTCTTGTATTTGATAATCCTCGCCATGTGCTCTGGCAGGCAAATCTTTGGCTTGAAGAGCAAGGCCCGCTTTCGACCGGACTTATAAATTTCATACGTGAAAACAAGGACAAATACGACCTTTTTGTTTTCTTTACCTATCTTTATCACCCGACTGCCGCAGGGCTTTTGGAGGTAGCTGACAAGGCAATTCTTGTTCCGTTTGCGCATGATGAAAAGCCGGTTTATTTCAAATGCTTTGATGTGCTTTTTAATTCGCCCAAAGGAATTATTTTCAATACCGATGAGGAAATGGAATTTGTCCACAGGCACTTTAAGAATGAAAATATTCCTTATGTCCTTACGGGAATAGGAATAGAGCCGCCAAAGCCTGAAACACTTCCGGATGAAAAGGAGCATTTTGGACTAAAAAAGCCGTATATGCTTTATATGGGAAGAATTGATACGGCAAAGGGCTGCGATGAGCTTTTTGAATTTTTCCTTGAATACAAGAAAAGATATGGCGGCGAGCTTCAGCTTGTCTTGACCGGCAAGGAAATAATTCCTGTGCCCGAACACGAGGATATAATATCGCTTGGCTTTGTTTCGGAGGAGGAAAAGTATTCGGTTTTAAAGGATTGCGAGTTGTTTGTGCTGCCGTCACATTTTGAAAGCCTTTCAATCGTTGTGCTTGATGCGTTTGCTTTTGGGAAGCCGGTGCTTGTCAGCGGGCATTGCCCCGTTTTAAAAGGACATTGCGAAAAAAGCAACGGCGGGCTTTATTTTTACGGTGACGAGGATTTTTGCCTTTGCCTTGACCTTTTGCATGAAAATCCATCCCTGCGTGAAGCTATGGGAAAAAACGGAGCCGAATATGTTGATAAACACTACCGGTGGGATGTTATAATAGAAAAGACAACAAGATTTATTGATAGCATAATGCAAGTTTAATGAATTAACTTGCAAAAGCATTTGACACGTGTTATAATATATGTGTTTGAAATTCAAGTGCAAAGGAGAAGACCAATGTCTGTAAATATAGTAATCGGAACCCAATGGGGCGACGAGGGCAAAGGCAAAATAATTGACATCATGGCATCAAGAGCTGATGTTGTGGTGCGTTCTCAGGGCGGAAACAATGCCGGCCATACCGTTGTTTGCGGTGAAGAAACATATAAGCTCCACCTTATCCCGTCGGGGATACTTTATAAGGATACCGCCTGCCTTATAGGAGCCGGCGTGGTAATCGACCCGAAAGTGCTTCTTGGAGAAATAGATGGACTTTCGGCAAGGGGAATCTCCTTTGACAACTTTAAAATAGACCCAAGGGCGCATGTAATAATGCCTTGGCATATTGAACTTGACGGACTTTCTGAAAAATTCAGGGGCAATTCCGACATAGGCACAACAAAGCGTGGAATAGGGCCGGCTTATATGGATAAGTATGAGCGTTCGGGATTGCGTATTTATGACCTTGTAAATCCTGAAATTTTTGCAAAAAAAGCAAGGAGCGCAGGTGAACTTAAAAATAAAATAATCACTGCCGTTTATGGCGGCCAAGCGCTTGATGTTGAGGCAATAATTGCAGAATATATAGAGTACGGAAAGCGCCTTAAACAATATGTTGCGGATGTTTCTGTACTTACTTATGAAGCTGCAAAAGCGGGCAAGAACATATTGTTTGAGGGAGCTCAGGCAACCCTGCTTGACATTGATTTCGGAACCTATCCTTATGTTACTTCATCGCACCCTATTTCAGCTGGAGTTTGCATAGGTACTGGTGTCGGCCCCATGCTTATAGAAAATGTTATAGGCGTTGCAAAGGCTTATACTACCAGGGTGGGCAAAGGACCGTTCCCGACGGAGCTTAATGACGAAATAGGTGAAACAATACGAAATAAAGGCGGGGAATTTGGCACAACAACAGGCCGCCCAAGAAGAACAGGTTGGTTTGACGCTGTAATAGTCCGCCATTCGGTTAGGGTAAATGGACTTTCATCGCTTGCAATAAATAAGTTGGATACTTTAAGCGGAATAGGGAATCTTAAAGTCTGCGTTGCTTATAAAAAACCGGACGGAAGCGTTTTGAAGGATTTCCCCGCAACTTTGGAGGAACTTGAAGGCTGCGAGCCGATTTACGAAGAAATAAAGGGCTTTGATGAGGATATCTCAAAATGCCGCAGTTTTGAGGAACTGCCAAAGGCTTGCAAGGATTATATCGCAAGGCTGGAAGAGCTTTGCGGTTGCAAGGTTTCAATGGTTGGAGTCGGCCCGTCAAGGGAACAGAATTTGGAGAGATAATAAAATCCCGCAAATGTGTATGCATTTGCGGGATTTTTGTTTTTGTGGGTTTTAAAAAAGAAAATATCTTCTGCAAAGCGGCAGCGTTTCTGAGGGCTTACAATCCGCTTGGATGCCGTTGATTTTAACCATGTAAGTTTGAGGGTCAACTTGAATGTCCGGAGTGGCACTGTTTAAAATCATATCTTTTTTGCCTACCGTACGGCAATTTTTAACCGGCAGGACTATTTTTTCAAGCCCGAGTTTTTCTTTTATTCCGTTTGCATAGGCTGCTTTGCTGACAAAGGTTATGCTTGTGTTTGCTCTGGCTTTTCCATAAGCTCCCCACATATTTCTCATGATTACCGGTTGAGGAGTGGGGATTGAAGCATTTGCATCCCCCATTTTTGCAGCGGCTATAAAGCCTCCTTTTATTATCATATCCGGTTTTACACCGAAAAATTTAGGGTCCCAAAGCACAAGGTCCGCAATTTTGCCTTTTTCTATTGAGCCTATGTATTCGGAAACCCCATGTGCGATTGCAGGATTTATAGTGTATTTTGCCACATATCTCTTTGCACGGAAATTGTCGTTGTTTTCGCCCATGGCTTCAGGCAACTGCCCTTTTTGCTTTTTCATTTTGTCTGCACATTGCCATGCCCTTGTAATGACTTCGGCCGGACGTCCCATGGCTTGCGAGTCTGAATTAAGTATGGAAATAGCGCCCATATCATGCAGGATATCTTCGGCGGCAAGAGTGCCATAACGTATTCTTGACCTTGCAAAGGCAACATCTTCGGGCAGTTTTGGGTCAAGATGATGGCATACCATTATCATATCAAGGTGCTCATCTATTGTATTTACGGTAAAAGGCATTGTTGGGCTTGTGGAGGAAGGCATAACGTTTGGCAGCCCTGCAGCTTTGATAATGTCCGGGGCATGTCCTCCACCGGCGCCTTCAGTATGGTAGGTGTGGATGGCCCGTCCTGCTATTGCATCGCGTGTTGATTCAAAAAATCCCGCTTCGTTGAGCGTATCGGTATGTATGGTTATTTGCACATCATATTTGTCTGCAACGCAAAGGCTTGTGTTTATTGCGGATGGAGTAGTTCCCCAATCCTCATGAAGTTTAAGGCCGATTGCTCCGGCTTCTATTTGCTCTATGAGTGGTTCTTCGGAGGAAGCGTTGGCTTTTCCGAAAAATCCGAAATTCATGGGGAATTCCTCCGTTGCTTCAAGCATCCTGTGGATATTGAAAATTCCGGGGGTGCAGGTTGTTGCAAACGTGCCGACAGCAGGGCCGGTTCCACCGCCAATCATTGTGGTTATTCCGGAGTAAAGTGAAGTTTCGATTTGCTGGGGGCAAATGTAGTGGACATGAGTGTCTATGCCGCCGGCGGTGACAATCGTTCCTTCTCCGGCAATTACTTCAGTGCCGGCACCAACGATTAAATTAGGGTCGACATTGTCCATTATGTCAGGATTTCCGGATTTGCCTATTCCGGCAATTTTGCCATCTTTTATGCCGATGTCGGCTTTTACTATGCCCCAGTAATCAAGAATGAGAGCGTTGGTGATAACCGTGTCAAGTGCTCCGCCATTACAGGTTATGTCTGAATTTTGCCCCATCCCGTCACGTATTGTTTTGCCGCCCCCGAATTTCATTTCGTCGCCGTATACGGTATAATCCTTTTCAACTTCTATAAATAAATCCGTATCGCCAAGACGTACCTTGTCGCCTGTTGTCGGCCCATACATGGATATATATTCTTTTTTGTTAATGTATTTCATTTTTGCTTATCCTCCTTGCCGATAAAATTTTTTAGTGATGCTTTTTCAAGCGCATAGGCAAGCAAGGCGTCATTTGCCTGTGCGTCGGTCAAGTTGTTAAGCCCGCGTATGCGCCTTTTTCCGGCTATTTTTACAAGGTCAACTTCCTTTTCTTCACCTGCTTCAAAGCGCACGGCAGTGCCTGATGGTATGTCAAGCCTGTATCCGAAAGCTTCTTTTCTGTCAAAGGATAAAAATTTGTTTGCTTCAAAGAAATGGAAATGAGAACCTACTTGAATAGGGCGGTCGCCTGTATTTAAAACCCTTATTGTTTTTGTTTCAAGCCCTGCGTTGATTTGAATTTTTTCAGAACCGGCTATAATTTCTCCCGGAATCATAAAAACGCCTCCTCGCTGATTGGATTGTGTACGGTTACAAGCTTTGTACCGTCTTCAAAAGTGGCTTCAATTTGAACTTCCGGAATCATTTCTGCGACACCATCCATTACGTCGCTTTTAGCAAGCATGGTGCGCCCTGCTTCCATAAGTTCTCTTACGCTTTTGCCTTCTCGTGCAAGCTCCATAAGCTCGGAAGTTATGTATGCTTGGGCCTCAACGTAATTAAGCTTTAAGCCTTTGGCTTTGCGTTGCTTTGCAAGCTCTCCGGCTGTGTGCAGCATCAATTTTTCAATTTCTCTTGGTGTAAGGTGCATAAATTTTTCCTCCTTGCCGCAAAAATTTATTTTTGTTTCCGATTTTATTTTAACATTGTTTTAATATGGCTTAAACATTAAAAAGCAGATGTTTTACCCAAATTATCAGACATGCAACTATGCTTGACATTGTTTTTTTTAATGCTTATAATATTTTTATAGCAACGGTGCTTTTTATGGCATCGTTGTTTTTTTTATTACCAGAAAGGCGGTGAACTTATGCAAAATGAAAAAAATGTTTTTTGGAAAAGCGGAACGATATCGGCTTTGTCGCTGATTTTGTTTGTTACGGTGCTGCTTATTATTTTGGCAGGAAATATTTATATGAATATTTGCATTGAAAACGAAGCCACGGCGCAAAAAAACCGTTATGAGCTAAAAGCTCTTGGAGAATCTCTTGCGGACGCGTCAGATTATCTTACGGATGAAGTCAGAAAGTATGCTGTCACCGGAGAAATAGAACATTTGTATAATTACTGGTATGAGGTGGAAGTAACCAAACGCCGAGATAATGCAATAGATACTTTAATCAGCTATAACCCACCGCAAAAAGAACTTTATCTTTTAAAAGAAGCAAAAAAATATTCCGATATTCTCATAGAAACTGAAGCTTATTCAATGAAAATGGTGCTTTTGGCAAATCAAAAAACCGTTGCGGATTATGCTTATGACAAGCTTACGCAGGATTTTGTAAAGCGTGTAATGTCATATGAACTTCCGGAAAAATATAAAACTCTTTCTGCGGCAGAAATGAAAGAAGTTTCGATAAGCATACTTTACGATGAAAATTATGAAAATGCAAAATATTTAATCATGAATCCGATAGAAACATTTCAAAATGAAATGAATGCACGTCTCAACAGGGATGTTGCGGAATCAACGAATGGCAGGGTAAAGGCCTCGACAATTCAAATAACCTGTCTTTTAACAGGCATTATTTTTATCGGCATACTGCTTTTTGGCTTGAATAACCTTTACATACTTCCGCTGAAAGAATATACGGAAGATTTAAATAAAGCCCGCAATCAGGACGCATACGGAAAATTTGATTTGAGTATGGTGCAGGTGGCCCCAAAAGGAGCATATGAATTACGGCAATTCGGGCAATTGTTCAACGGCCTTTCAAAAACCTTGCAAAGCGAATTTGAAAAGCGGGAGAAAGCGGAAGAAGAAATGCGTATTGCCAGAGATGAAGCGACAAGGGCCAATAATGCCAAAAGCGATTTTCTTGCAAGAATGAGCCATGAGCTTAGGACTCCGTTAAATGCAATAATAGGGTATCTTTATTTGCTAAATGAAAGCATATCCGATGAACGGCAGAAACGGTATTGCGAAAGCATTCGCCTTTCTTCCGAAAACCTTTTGGGGCTTATAAGCGATATTTTGGATTTTGCTAAAATTGAATCGGGTAAAATGACGTTTGAAAATGTGGATTTTGATATGATTTCCCTTATAAGGGAAGTATGCAGTATAATGGAAAACAGCGCAAGACAGAAAAGACTTGCTTTTCGGCTTGAAATAGAGGGTGATATGCCTAAAATAGTCAGAGGCGATGTGGTAAAGCTTCGCCAGCTTTTGATAAACCTTGTAGGCAATGCCGTAAAATTTACCCATGAGGGGTTTGTAAAGCTTTCCGTAAAAGTTGTTGAAAATACGCATGGTTTTTGCCTTATTGAATTTACGGTAAGCGATACCGGTATAGGTGTAAGGCAAGAGGACAAACAAAAAATATTTGAGCCTTTTGTCCAAAGCGATGCAAGCATTACGCGCAAATATGGCGGGACTGGGCTTGGGCTTGCAATATGCCGAATGATTGTCGAAGGGGCAAGCGGAGGAAAGGAAACCATTGAACTTGATTCGGAAGAAGGAAAAGGTTCTTGCTTTAAGTTTAGGATGAAATTTGGCATAGGCGATGAAAAGGCCCTGTCTATTGACTCAAATGAAGAATTTTTATCTGCCGGAATAGGGAAAAAAGTGCTGCTTGTTGATGACAATGAAATAAATTTGGAGGTTGAAAGTGAAATAATAAAAGCTTTTGGAATAATGACCGAAACTGCACAAAGCGGTGAGGAGGCTTTGAAAAAAGTCTTTGAAACTAAATTTGACATGATTATAATGGATATACGTATGCCGGATATGGATGGTTATGAGGTTACTTCACGCATAAGAAAAATGCGGGAATATAAATTCACACCAATAATAGCGCTTTCTGCCGATGCTGTTGCCGGAGTGGCTGAAAAAGCGTTGGAAGCCGGAGTGAATTGTTATGTTTCAAAGCCTTTAAAGCCGGAAAAGCTCAGGGCAATAATGTCGGAATATTTCAGCATTGCGCAAAAAGAGCCTGAAAAG
Organism: Oscillospiraceae bacterium; assembly: GCA_029267825.1. Lineage (GTDB taxonomy): Bacteria > Bacillota > Clostridia > Oscillospirales > Ruminococcaceae > JAIHAL01. The sequence goes on along the minus strand of JAJUHO010000002.1, from coordinate 4,439 downwards.
CTCGATACCGGTGCCGGCGGATATTTTAATTTCCGAAAATGCCTTAAAAACATAAATGGAAACGAAGCGCTGCTTGTTCGTTTGGCAAAAAAATTTGCAAAAGAAAGAGCAAATGATGCGGAGCATATAAGCCTTCATATTAAGGATAAAAATTTTGGCAATGCAAGGCATATCCTGCATGATATAGCAGGCCTTTCGGGAAATCTTTGCTGCGACGAGCTTTGCGCATCTGCAAAAAAACTTGGGGAACAGCTTAAAGGAAATACATTTTCATCTCTTGATGAATTTTTGGAAATTTGGGAGAAAACCATGCAGGAAATCAATGATTATATTTTATCCAAAAGCAGCAATGATTTTAAAAATGTCAAATCCGGTGATTTTCAAAAAATTTTAAATGATTTTGCATCAAAATGCAGCGCTTATGATGTGGAAGCGGCGGAAATTTTTGAGGCAAATAAAAGTTTTTTTAAAGATTTCTTTACTCCGGGCGAATATGAAAAATTAAGAACGGCTGTTGCAGGATACGATTTTGAAGCGGCGGCAAAAATTCTTTTATCAAGGGGTGAGTGATATGTATCGTGTATTGCTTGCAGATGATGATAAGGAGTTAAGGTATCTTTATTCCAAGATGAAAGCGTGGCAGGAGTGCGGCTTTGTGATTTCCTCCTTTGCCGCAAACGGAAAAGAGGCGCTTGAAATTCTTGAACGTGAAAGCTTTGATATGCTGGTGACGGATATAAAAATGCCTTTTGTTGACGGACTTGCTCTTATTAAAGAATTAAAGGCCAGAAATATGCCTATCCTTTCTGTTTTAATAAGTTCTTATAATGAATTTGAGTATGCCCGTCAAGGACTTGTGCTTGGCGCATTTGACTTTATAGTCAAACCGGTTACGGAAACGGCTTTGACGGAAGTGCTTGAACGCGCCGGAATTTGCCTTTGCGAATATTCTAAAAACCGTGGAATAAACGAACTTATTCTTTCGGTTTTTCAAAGGTACGGGATAGAGGCTCAAAACGATAAGTTTTTAAGTGATATTTGCATTTTTTTATCGGAAAATATGGGACAGGATGTAACTACAGATGCGGCGGCAGATGCAATGAAGCTCAACAAGGATTATTTTGGCAAAATGTTTAAAAAACGTACGGGAATGACATTCCATTCGCTTTACAAAATTATAAAAATTGAATATGCAAAGTCGCTGATTAAAAATTCGCCCTATAAAAATTATGAAATCAGCGATATGCTTGGATATTCGTCGCCTGATTATTTTGCAAAAATTTTCAAAGAGGTCACGGGGATGAGCCCTTCTGAATATAAAAATTCATAAAATTATATTTTTGTAGGGAAAAACTTGGTTTGAGGCCTTGATGAAAATCTGTTTTTTAATGGATAATATCTGCTTTTTTATGTTTTAAGGTTTTAATGGTTATGGTATTATAATGGCAAGGGAAAACCTTAAATCAAACATAAAGCGCATGACAATGAAGTCGGTGCCGCAGCGTGGCGGAACCGGCTTTTTTGCATATTAAAAATCCATAAAAGATAGGGGAAAGAGGTTATGAAAAAATCAGGTTTAAAATTTATTTTGGCGGCCGTTGCCGGTGCAGTTTTTGTTTCCGGACTTTCCGGATGCACCAAAACTTCATCGCAGGCAGATGCTTCAACGGTAAAAGTGGGGCTTTTGCATTCGCTTACCGGAGCAATGGCAATCAGTGAAAAATCTGTAAGGGATGCAGAGGTTTTGGCAATTGAAGAAATCAATGCCGCAGGCGGCGTGTTTGGCAAAAAGATTGAATATGTTGAAGAAGATGGCGCGTCGGAGCCTTCGACCTTTGCAACAAAAGCTGAAAAACTAATAAACAGCGATAAGGTGGCAACGGTTTTCGGCTGCTGGACTTCTTCTTCAAGGAAAGCGGTAAAACCGGTTTTTGAAGAATACGGTGCTTTGCTTTGGTATCCGGTGCAGTATGAGGGGATGGAATCTTCTCCGAACATAATTTATACAGGTGCGGCTCCAAACCAGCAAATAGTTCCGGCAATTGAATATTTAATTGAGAAAGGATATAAGAAATTCTTTTTGCTTGGTTCGGATTATGTGTTTCCGCGCACTGCAAATATGATAATTTCTGCGCAAGTAAAAGCCTCCGGCCTTGAAATAGTTGGCGAGGAATATGCAAGCATGGACCAGACCGATTTTGCAGCTATAATTTCTAAAATTGAAGCGGCAAAGCCGGACGTAATAATAAATACTTTAAACGGAACCGGCAATGTATCGTTTTTCAAACAAATGGCCGAGAAAAATCATAGCAGCGATGATTATATGACCATGTCTTTTTCCATTGCAGAAGAAGAAGTGGCGACAATCGGCGCAGATATACTGAAAGGGCATATGGTTTGCTGGAATTACTATCAAACTACCGATACTGAAAGAAATAAGGCCTTTGTAAAAGCTTATAAGGAAAAGTTCGGTGAAAATAGAGTTACATCAGACCCGGCGGAAGCTGCTTATGATGCGGTTTATCTTTGGAAAGCCGCCTGCGAAAAGGCAAACAGCTTTGAAGTAAATAAAGTGCTTGAAGCCATAAAAAGCGGAGGCATTTCCTTTGATGCCCCGGAAGGAAAAGTTGAAATAAACGGTGAAAATCATCACCTTGCAAAAACAGTAAGGATAGGCGTAGTTGATGCAGGCGGGCTTATAAATGAGGTTTATGCAACGCCAAAGCCTGTTGAGCCTGACCCGTATCTTAAAACCTATGATTGGGCGGTTGCGGCAGGAGTTCAGCCGCTTGAATAAGCATAATACTTAATTTTTACAAAGCGAGGTGGCTTTTCGGAATGGCGCAATTTATAAATACTCTTTTTAACGCCTTAAGCTTAAGTTCAATTATTTTGCTGACATCTTTGGGGCTTGCGGTTACATTCGGACTGATGCGTGTAATAAATATGGCGCATGGTGAATTTGTAATGCTTGGTGCATACACAACATATGCCGTTCAGAATTTGTTTTCTGCCGTTTTTCCAAAAAGCATCCAGCCGCTTTATTACTTTGCCGCGATACCCGCCGCATTTGCGGCGGCGTTCGCGCTTGGCAGCTTGCTTGAATTTCTTGTGATTTCAAGGCTTTATAAGCGTGTTGTTGACAGCTTGCTTGCAACTTGGGGCATAAGTTTGATTTTGCAGCAGGCGGCAAGGAGCATTTTTGGAACCCAAGGCGTAAATGTGACGGCCCCGCCTTTTTTGCAGGGTGGAATTTCAATCGGCGGCTGCACGTTTTCATATAACAGGATTTTTATAATGGTGCTTGTTGGGATATGTCTTTTTGCGGTGTATTTGGTTATGTATAAGTCCGGGTTTGGTAAGCAAATGAGAGCGGTCATGCAAAACCGTGCTATGGCACAGTGCATGGGGATAAATTCCCGAATGGTGGATAATGTTACTTTTGCCATTGGTTCAGGGCTTGCCGGAATAGCCGGATGTTCGGTGGCGTTGCTTGGGTCAGTTGATTCAACTGTCGGACAAAATTACATTGTCAACGCTTTTATGGCGGTTGTGCTTGGGGGAGTAGGAAAGCTTTTGGGAACAGTGCTTGGTTCTTCCATAATTGGTTCGGCAAGCATTTTTGCAGAAAATTATACATCTTCTTCCATTGCAAAGGCCATAGTGCTGCTGATTGTGATTGTGTTCCTCCAAAAGCGTCCTCAGGGATTTTTTGTAATTAAAAATAGAAGCTTGGATGAATAGGGGGATTGCTAATGAAGCTTTTTAAAAAACGTGCGGATATATTCTGCTTTGCATTTATTTGCATTATCCTTGCTTTCATGCCGGTTTTTTTAAACTTTGGAATGTTAAGCTCAAGTTCAATTGTTTTGTTTTTAGGAAAATGCATAGCCTTTTCAATTGCCGCAATGGGAATAGATCTGATTTGGGGCTATACAGGAATTTTAAGTCTTGGGCACGGACTTTATTTTGCACTTGGTGGATATGCCATGGCAATGTACCTTAAACTTCAAAGCACAGGAGGAAAAATCACTGATTTTATGCATACGGGAGGAATGACAAGCCTTCCGCTTATGTGGAAACCTTTTTTAAGTTTTCCTGCGGCAGTGCTGCTGATGGTTTTGATACCCGGAGCAATAGCCGCACTGGTAGGATATTTTATATTTAAAAATCGTGTAAAGGGAGTTTATTTTTCAATAATTTCACAAGCACTGACATGGGCGGCGTATTCAATTTTCATTGCCCTTTCGCCGTATACGAACGGGAATGTGGGAATAACGGAAATAAAGTCCGTTTTCGGAGGGATTAAAGGCCCTGCCAACCAAGGCAATATGTTCCTTTTGTTTTATGTTTCGCTTTTACTGATGGTTCTGGTTTTTGCATTTTGCAGATTCCTTGCAGGCAGGAAATTCGGTAAAATACTTGTGGCAATAAGAGAT
>JAJUHO010000005.1 GCA_029267825.1 Oscillospiraceae bacterium | reverse complement strand
ATAATCAACTTTAAGCTTTTTGGGCCATTCCGGCCACGGATTGGAAACCTCATCCCTCTTATGGGCAGGCTCCGGCATGATTTCAAACTGCGCAACGCTTTCACAGCCTTGACGAATTGAAGTAGCCACGCAGTCGGTTCCCGTATCTCCTCCGCCGATTATAATTACATTCTTGCCCTTTGCACTTATTTTGCTTTCCGTCTTATTCAAAACAGCCTTAGTATTTTCGGTAAGGAAATCCACAGCGAAATAAACACCCTTCAAATCCTTGCCCTCAACGGAAAGTCCGCGCGGCTTTGTTGCACCGGCGCAAAGAACAACTGCGTCATACTCCTCAACAAGCTTTTGTGCGCTTATTGTCTTTCCGACTTCCGTGTTAAGTACAAACTTTACGCCCGCTTTCTCCATAAGGTCAATTCTTCTCTGAACAACCGCCTTATCAAGTTTCATGTTAGGGATTCCGTACATAAGAAGTCCGCCGGCACGGTCGTTTCTTTCATAAACAGTAACCTCATGTCCGGCAATGTTGAGATAGTGCGCCGCAGCAAGTCCAGCAGGGCCTGAACCTACAACGGCAACCCTTTTGCCTGTGGAGGGGGCTTTTTTAATTTCAACCCAGCCTTCCCTGAATGCCCTTTCGATTATTTCATACTCAATGCTGCTTATGGTCACCGATTCCATATGGTAACCCTCTGTGCAAGAGCCTTCGCACGGAGCCGGACAAACCCTTCCGGTAAATTCCGGAAATGGATTTGTCCTTGAAAGCCTTTTATACGCTTCTTTCCATTGTCCCTTATAAACCAAGTCATTCCATTCGGGAATGAGGTTTTTTACAGGACACCCGGAAGTCATTCCGTTTAAAAGCGCTCCCCCATGACAAAAGGGTATTCCGCAGTTCATACATCTTGCAGCTTGAATTTTTATTGTTTCCTCATCGTGGCCAAGGCGTATTTCATCCCAGTCTTTAAGCCTTTCCTCGGGAGGACGTTTTTTTGCTTCAGTTCTTTTATATTCCAAAAATCCGGTAGCTTTACCCATTGCATTTCACCTTAATTCCGATTATTTTTTAATGCTTCTTGTAAAAGCGGTCATGATTGCAACTTCGCCCGTAAGCCCTTCCTTGTAAGCCTGAGCAATGTTTTCCATCATCTTCTTATAAGCCTTTGGAATAACTTTTGTGAACCTCTTGGAATAATTGTCCCAATCGGAGAGAATCTTTTTGCCAAGCGGGCTTTGAGTATACTCAACGTGCTTTTCAATCATGCCCTTTACTTCAAGAAGCTCTTCATCAGATTCTATATTTTCAAGCAAAACTATCGACTTATTGCAGTAAACCGGGTCAAAATCAAGGATATAAGCAATTCCGCCGGACATTCCCGCTGCAAAGTTTCTTCCGGTTTTGCCAAGGATTACAACCTTTCCGCCGGTCATGTATTCGCAGCCGTGGTCTCCCACGCCCTCGACAACTGCCTTTATTCCGCTGTTGCGCACGCAGAATCTTTCGCCTGCTATACCGTTGATATAAGCCTCTCCGCTGGTTGCTCCATAGAAGGCAACGTTGCCTATGAGGATATTCTTTTCCGGCTCAAAGTCGGAAGCCTTAGGCGGATAAACAATAATCTTTCCTCCAGAAAGTCCCTTGCCGAGGTAGTCGTTTGCGTCGCCTTCAAGCTCAAGCGTCATTCCCTTCGGTATGAATGCACCAAAGCTCTGTCCCGCAGAACCTGCAAAAGCAAGCTTGATTGTATCCTCCGGAAGTCCTTCCTCGCCATATCTCTTTGAAATTTCGCTGCCGATAAGGGTTCCCACAACTCTATCAGTATTCCTTATAGCAAGCTTTGCCCTTATGGCTTTCTTATTTTCAAGTGCAGGCTTGCACATTCTAAGCAGTTTCTTCATGCCAAGGCTGTTTTCAAGCATATGGTTCTGAGCGCAGGTATTATATCTTCCAACGCTTGCATCGGCATACGGCTGATAAAGAATCCTTGAAAGGTCAAGCTTTGAAGCCTTCCAGTTGTCTATATTCTCTTTTACTTTAAGCTTATCAGTACGGCCAACAAGTTCATTTACCGTTCTTATGCCCAATTTTGCCATTATTTCACGCATTTCCTGCGCAATAAACCTCATCATGTTTACGACATACTCAGGCTTTCCAGTAAAGCACTTCCTGAGTTCTTCATCCTGTGTTGCAATTCCAACCGGACAAGTGTTGAGGTTGCAGACTCTCATCATCACGCAGCCAAGCGCAATAAGCGGAGTTGTCGCAAATCCGAATTCCTCTGCGCCAAGCATTGCGGCAACCGCAACGTCACGTCCCGTAAGAAGCTTTCCGTCAGTTTCAAGCACAACGCGGTCACGCAGTTTATTGAGCACAAGTGTCTGATGTGTTTCGGCAAGTCCAAGTTCCCACGGAAGTCCGGCATGCTTAATGCTGGTAAGCGGAGATGCACCAGTTCCTCCGTCATAGCCGCTTATGAGGATAACGTCAGCCTTGCCCTTGGCAACGCCCGCTGCAATGGTTCCTACTCCAACTTCGGAAACAAGCTTTACATTTATCCTTGCATCCTTGTTTGCGTTTTTAAGGTCATGAATGAGTTCGGCCAAATCCTCAATCGAATAAATGTCATGGTGCGGCGGAGGTGAAATAAGGTCAACGCCCGGGGTTGAATGTCTTACCTTGGCTATGCTCGGATAAACCTTGCTTCCGGGAAGCTGTCCACCCTCGCCCGGCTTTGCGCCCTGAGCCATCTTTATTTGAATTTCGTCCGAATTTGCAAGATAGTTTGAAGTTACTCCAAAACGGCCGGAAGCAACCTGCTTGATTGCGCTCCTCTTTGAATCTCCGTTTTCCATGGGCTTAAAGCGTTCGCTATCCTCGCCGCCCTCACCGGTATTACTTTTTCCTCCAAGCCTGTTCATGGCAATTGCAAGGCACTCATGCGCTTCCTTGCTTATTGAGCCATAAGACATAGCTCCCGTTTTAAATCTTTTTACAATGGAGTCAACGGATTCAACCTCTTCAATCGGAATATTTTCGCCTGCATTGAAGTTAAAGTCAAAAAGATTTCTTATTGTTATGATATTTTCCTCGTTGATTTTTGCGGAAAATTGTTTGTAAAGCTCATAATTGCCTTCCCTGCAAGCCCTTTGAAGGAGATAAATGGTTTCGGGATTGTACATATGCACTTCCCCGTCGTCCTTGCACTGGAAGAGTCCGCCTGATTCAAGTGTATCTGCATAAGGCGAAGCTTCATTAAATGCGCTGTCATGCCTCATTTCATTTTCTTTGGCGATTTCTTCAAGTCCGATTCCTTCCAATCTTGAAGGAGTGGATGTAAAGTACTTATCTATTACATCCTTTCTAATGCCGACAGCCTCAAAAATCTGAGCTCCATGATAGCTTCTGATTGTGGAAATGCCCATCTTGGTAAGCACTTTAAGAATTCCCTTTACGCTTGCCTTGATGTAATGGGCAATAGCATCCTCACAGCTTTCCTCTCCCAAAAGCCCCTTGCTTGTCAAATCCTTTATGGTTTCATATGCAATATATGGATTTATTGCAGTAACACCGTATCCTATAAGGGTGCAGAAATGATGCACTTCTCTCGGCTCGCCCGATTCAAGCACAATGCCTACATTTGTGCGGATTTCATGTCTTATAAGGTGGTGGTGCAGGCCTGACGATGCAAGAAGTGCAGGAACTGCTGCATTTTCAGCATCAATGCCCCTATCAGTAAGGACAATGATATTTGCGCCGTTCTTAATTGCCTTATCCGCTTCCTTAAATATCCTTGAAAGCGCTTTTTTCATTCCGCTTGCTCCCTCGGAAACCTTATAGAGCATGGAAATAGTTACAGCTTTGAAGTTTTCATTATCAAGTGCCTTGATTTCAGCCATCTGTTCGTTTGTAAGGATAGGGTGCTCAAGGAAAATGCTTGCGGTCTTTTCCTTGTCAGGATTTAAAAGATTTCCGGCATTTCCAAGCAAAATACTGCTCGATGTTACGATTTCTTCCCTAATGCCGTCAATCGGAGGGTTTGTAACCTGCGCAAAAAGCTGCTTGAAATACATATAAAGCATCTGCGGCTTTTCGGAAAGCACTGCCAAAGGAGCATCCATTCCCATTGCTCCTACCGGGTCCTCGCCGTTTTTAGCCATTGGCAGAATTACTTTATTTATATCTTCATAAGTATATCCGAATGCTTTCTGCTGCTTTACAAGTTCATCCTCGGAATAAGGCTTGCAGTCCGCTTTTGCGCCGGATGCAAAATCTTCCAAAGAAAAAATGTGCTTTTTAATCATTTCGGCATACGGAAGCTGTTTTGCATAAGTAGACTTGATTTCCTCATCGGAAATAATACGCTTCTGCTTTGTATCTATAAGCAACATTCTTCCCGGTTCAAGTCTGCCCTTATATTTTACGTTTTCAGGCTTTACATCTACTACTCCGACTTCCGACGCAAGCACAACCATTCCGTCTTTTGTCACATAATACCTTGACGGGCGAAGTCCGTTTCTGTCAAGCATTGCACCGATTACCTCGCCGTCGGTAAAGCCCATTGCAGCCGGTCCGTCCCAAGGCTCCATTACAAAATTCTGGAATTTGTAAAAATTCTTCTTTTCCTCCGGCATGATATCGTTCTTTTCCCAAGGCTCCGGAACCATCATCATCATGGCAAGCGGAAGCGGTTTTCCAGTAAGGTAAAGGAATTCAAGGCTGTTGTCAAACATTGACGAGTCGCTTCCGGTTTCGTCAATAATAGGGTAAACCTGAGAAATATCCGCAAACAAATCGGAATCAAGGGTCTTTTGCCTTGCCCTCATCCAGTTTACGTTTCCTCTTATCGTGTTTATTTCCCCATTATGCACAAGGTATCTGTTAGGATGCGCCCTTTCCCAGCTTGGGAATGTGTTTGTGCTGAACCTTGAATGAACCATTGCAAGGGCCGAAACAAAATCAAGGTCCGAAAGGTCAAGATAAAAATTCCTAAGCTGTTCGGCAGTAAGCATTCCCTTATAAACTATCGTCTTTGAAGAAAGGCTTGAAACATAAAAAGTTCCGCCTTTTTCCTCGCTCAAAGGAACAATTGCCTTTTCGGCGCGCTTTCTTATAACATAAAGCTTTCTTTCAAAGTCCATTCCTTCGGAAACGTCATCGCTCTTTCCGATAAAAACCTGAATAAATCTTGGAATAACAGATTTTGCCGTTTCCCCGACCATTGTCTTGTCAATGGGGACTTCTCTCCATCCAAGTACTTTCTGTCCTTCTTCCTTAACAATCTTTTCAAACATTTCCATCTGCGTTTTTCTGAATTCATCATACTTATGCGCAAATATCATGCCCACGGCATAATGCCCTTTTTCCGGAAGCTCAAAACCCAAAACGGAGCATTCCCTCTTAAAGAACTCATGCGGTATCTGAACAAGTATGCCGGCCCCGTCGCCGGTGTTTTCATCAGCGCCGCTTGCTCCCCTATGGCTTAAATTTTCCAAAACGGTAAGCGCGTTGTCCACGATATCATGGGAGGACTCGCCGTTTATATTAACAACAAAGCCCATTCCGCAAGCATCATGCTCAAATGCAGGATCGTAAAGTCCCTGCGCCATTGGCAATCCATTTTTTAACATTATTACACACCCTCGAATGTAATTTAATATGTGCTTTCTATTTTATCATATTTCCTTTAATTTTGAAAGTATTTCTTTAAAAAAATTCAAAAAATCAATATAATGAACATAATTCTTATTTTTTTAAATTTTCAAATTATAGATTCTACCATCCATACAAAAATATAAATGAAATTTAAAGGAGTATAACTTTCATAAAAAAGTTTTTGCTATTTGGTTTTTACAAAAAGCTGCACCCAATTGGTACCGTAATTTCCGCCTTCCGCATAGCCAATCCCTATATGCGTAAAATCAGGATTTAAAATATTTGCCTTATGACCGCTTGAATTCATCCAGCTTTCCATAACAGCCTCCGGAGTTTTCTGTCCGGCGGCAATGTTTTCTCCACTTGCAGAATATCCCACTCCAAGCTCGCTTAAAACCGTAAAGCAAGACGTGCCGTTGGGCCTTGTATGAGAAAAGCTTATTATAAGCTCGCCGGCACGTATCTGGGCTGCCTCCTCAACAGATGGCAAAACGGCAAGCGCTCCGACTCCCGCTTTTGCACGCTCGGCATTTACAAGGTCCACAACCGCCTGTTTAAAATCTGCCGATGCGGATGGTACAGTCTGCGGAACTGTTTGGGTCTGCGGCAAAGTAGTTGTTTGCGGCGGCAGAAATGTCTGGGGCGGAATAGTAATCGTCGTCTGAACAGTGGTCTGCACAGTTGCCGCCGTTGTTGGAACCGTGGTCTGGACAGGCGGCGAAGTCACCAGCGCTTGAGTCCTTGCAGGAGTTATTGCCGTTGAAGACGGCAGGGCGCTTGAAGCGGATGTTGTCTGTGGCAAAGTAGTATCCACAATTTGAGTGGTTTCAGTCTCCGAGAAACTTGTTCCCGTTTCTTCCGATTCATTTGGAATATTCCTTGCACAGGATGAAAAAACCAATATTGCCGAAAAAAGCATTATTATTTTTTTAAGCATAATTAATAAATCCCCTCAAAAAAAATTTTCATTACAATTATGCCCGATTTTCGACAATTTTTAATTGCTTTATTTTGTAAAATCTTAAACAGCATCAGCATTTTCAAGCATTTCCTTTACATATGTCGGAATGGCAAAACATCCTTTATGCAGGTCTGTATTGTAATATTTCGTCTTTATGCCCAGAGCCTCCCACCTTGACGGGTCAAATTCAAGGGGATTATATTTCTTTGAAGCAAAGCCAAAAAGCCAATGTCCGGATGGATAAGTAGGAATATGCACCTGATAAACCTTGCAAACCGAAAAAAACTCCCTTATCCTCTTATGTGCGCGCATCATGGATATGCGGTCCTGCTCATAATAAGGGCTTTCATGCTGATTGACAAGTATTCCGTCGTGCTTTAAAGCATTAAAGCAGTTGCCGTAAAATTCCTTTGTAAAAAGCCCTTCGCCCGGGCCAAATGGGTCTGTGCTGTCAACTATTATAAGGTCGTACTCGTTTGTTTTTGTTCTGACATATTTAAGTCCGTCAAGATAAAGTATATTTACCCTCGGGTCGTCAAGTCTGCATGCGGTCTGCGGAAGATATTGCTTGCAAATTTGTACAACTTCCTCATCAATTTCAACCATATCGATATTTTTAATCGAATCGTACCTTGAAAGTTCCCTGACCGTGCCGCCATCGCCAGCACCTATAACAAGCACATTTTCAATGTCCGGATTGGTCGCCATTGCCACATGGACAATCATTTCGTGATAAATAAACTCGTCCTTTTCTGTCAGCATCATTATTCCGTCAAGCGTTAAAAAACGCCCGAATTCCGGGCTTTCAAAGACGTCAATGCGCTGAAAGCGGCTCGTTTTTGTGCAAAGCTGCTTGTCCACTTTTATTGAAAAGCGCACATTTGGGGTATGATTTTCAGTAAACCAAAGCTCCATTTCTATTCTTCCTCCCCGACAACGACATTGATTTTTTCAATCTTCATATCTTCCGTTCCGGTCATAAAGCAGCCTCTGTCCTTGGAGTAAGCTATATAATCCAGTATCTCGTCAGTTATAAGTTCTCCCGGAGCAACAATAGGAATCCCGGGCGGATAGCACATTACAAATTCACCGCTTATATATCCGCTGCTTTTGGTTATGTCAAGGGTTTTCTTCTTTGCATAAAATGCTTTTTGCGGAGAAATTTTTACCACAGGATTTATATACTCATGGTCAAACATTCCGCTTTTATCCTTTGAGTATAATCTTTTTATTTCAAAAAGCGATGCCACAAGCCTTTCCATTGCCATTTCATTGTCGCCAACGGAAATTATTGCAAGTATGTTGCCTATGTCCCCAAATTCAATCTGTATATCGTAATTGTCCCTTAAAATATCGTAAACCTCAATTCCGGCAAGACCTATGTCCCTTGTGAAAATCGAAAGCTTTGTTATGTCAAAATCAAAAATGCTGTCGCCGTTTATGAGTTCCTTTGAAAATGCGTAATATCCGCCGATTGAAGAAATTTCAGACCTTGCATATTCGGCAAGCTCAACCACTCTTTTAAATATCTCTTTTCCCCTTAAAGCAAGGTTCCTTCTTGAAATATCAAGCGAAGAAAGCAGCAAATATGAACCGCTTGTGGTTTGCGTAAGGTTTATTACAGAGCGCACATGCCCTTCTGAAATGCCCTTGCCAAGCAGCACAAAACTGCTTTGTGTAAGAGAACCTCCTGTTTTGTGCATGCTGACCGCCGCCATATCCGCGCCCGCCGCCATAGCTGAAACAGGAAGATTTTCTCCAAAATAAAAATGTGTACCGTGCGCCTCATCCACAAGCACTAACATTCCATGCTCATGGGCAAGTTTTACAATCGACCTTAAATCCGAACATATTCCATAATATGTAGGATTATTTACAAAAACAGCCTTTGCGTCCGGGTTTTCAAGAATTGCCTTTTCCACATCTGAAACCCGCATTCCCAGCGGAATACCAAGCTTTTTTTCAACATCAGGATTGACATACACCGGCACTGCCCCGCAAAGTATCAAGCTGTTTATTGCGCTGCGGTGTACATTTCTTGGCATGATTATCTTATCCCCGGCCTTGCAGACCGACAAAATCATTGCCTGCACTGCCGAAGTTGTTCCGTTTACCATAAAAAAAACATGCTCGGCGCCAAAAGCCTCGGCGGCAAGCTCTTCAGCCTCTTTTATGACCGAAACAGGATGGCACAGATTGTCAAGCGGTTTCATTGAATTTACATCGACTGAAAGGCATTGTTTCCCCAAAAATTCGACAAGCTCAGGATTTCCCTTCCCCTGCTTGTGTCCGGGAACGTCAAAAGGAACTATCCTTGCGCTTCTGTATCTTTTAAGCGCCTCATAAATCGGCGCCATTTCCTGCGAAAGAACCGTCATTTCCATTCCTCCAGCCTAATATATATTCATGCCGCTGAAAATTTCTATCATTTCTTTTCTAAGGCTGTCAACAATTTCAAGCCTTCTTTTTGGAGAAAGCTCATATGCGTCAATATTGAACAGATAATTCTGCAAAACGATATCCTTTATCATCATTCTTGTATGGAAAATATTCGACTGGTACACGTTTACATCCATAACATCATATTTAAGCAGAGTTTTAGGGTCTATATAATTCTGTATGGACGTAATATCATGGTCTATAAAGCATTTTTTGCCGGTTATCTCCCTTGTAAAGCCTCTTACACGATAGTCTATGGTTATTATGTCAGAATCGAAGCTGCCTATAAGATAATCCAGCACATTAAGAGGGGATATTTTCCCGCAAGTGGAAACATCTATGTCAACCCTGAAAGTAGTTATTTCATTGTCAGGGTGGAATTCAGGATAGGTATGAACCGTAAGATGCGATTTATCAAGATGTCCCAAAAGGCTCTCACGCTTTTCCAGCACCGAAGAATAATTTCCAAGGTTGCATGAGCGGTCTATCATATCCTCGGTCACCTTGCGCTCTGAGATGAGCAGATTCACGCTTGCCCCTTGAGGGTCGTAATCCTGTTTTGAAATATTAAGCACATGGGCGCCTATCATTTCGGTTACGTCGCAGAGGATTTTAGTAAGCCTGTCGCTGTTGTACTGCTCGTCAATGTAGTTTATATAATCCTTCTGCTCCCTTTCGGTTTTTGCATAACAGACATCATAAATGTTAAAACTAAGTGTTTTTGTAAGGTTGTTAAAACCATAAAGCTTAAGCTTATCGTTCAACCCTATCATCACATCCAATCCCAAAAATAAAATTTCCTGTCGGCAAAATAATTGCAAACACTTGAATAATACGGCATATTTCCTCAAATGTCAAGGGATTTTATTGATTTTAACAGATATATTTCAATATATTTAATTTGTTCCTTTTTTTAAAGATTTCCTTTAATTTACTCATACTGCATTATATATTTTATACATTTTAGCTTAAAATATTATGTATGGTCACATTGAATACCTTAAATTTTAAATCCAAAAGCTATTATGTGCATATTGACTATTTTTAAAAAAATACTTGAAATCATTCTTCCATTTTGATATAATATACAAGTCGCAGCGGTAAGAGTCCGTGATGCCGACAAGGAATTACGATGGGATATAGCCAAGAGGTAAGGCAACGGACTTTGACTCCGTCATTCCGATGGTTCGAATCCATCTATCCCAACCAAATAAACATTGGGGTGTCGCCAAGCGGTAAGGCAGTGGACTCTGACTCCACCATTCCCTAGGTTCGAATCCTAGCACCCCAGCCAATGTTAATAAAAATCCACCTTGAATTTTACAAGGTGGATTTTTATTTTTTTATTCTTTTTTGTAAAAATAAATTAAAATCAACATCATACACAAAATATGTAATAAAATTACACTGTTTGAAGTGACAAAAGTCCTTTTAAAAATCCGCGAACCTCGGCCTTTTTTTCAAAATCCAACTGGCTATACATTTTTAAAATTTCCTCTTCATCTTCTGTGATTTCTTTTTTATATTCTTTTCCTGTTATAAGCCAATCAAGGGAAACATTAAAATATTCGCTTATTTTAACCAAAGCTTCTACCGAAGGCTTTGCCTTTCCTTTTTTCCAATCCGTTATCGAGCTTTTTGCAAGTCCTAAATCAGAACATAATTTAGACGGAGTTATATTATTTTGTTCCATAAGATATTGTATACGGCAAATCATAATTTTATCCTCACTTTTTTGGAAAATTCCAAATTTTCTATTGACATTTTGGAAATTTCCAATTATAATATGTTTGAAAAAATAAAAAAACAAAAATTATTTTAATTTTATCATCAAAATTTTTTTGAATTTAATCAATATTAAAAATGAATATTTTGGGTATAGAAACTCATTTTAATTATACCATTGTTATAATTATGCAACAACAAGCAATAAGATAATTTTTGCAAAAATATTTGCAAAAATTATCTATTAAAAGCAAAGGGCAAGGTAGAATATATATTAAAATACTTTATTTTTTTGCTGCTTAACAGTCGTTTTTTGTTGATTTTTATGAAAATTTGTTGAAATGTACCTTGAAAAACAAAACAAAAGTCTTTCAACCAACCACAGTTAAATACTTAAACCCATGGCTATTTGCTATGAAATTTAAGTTGTCCTATACTTTGTTTACCTTAGCTGAAAAACCTCTGAACAACAGCCATGACGCTATGCGCCATGGCTGTTGTTCTGAATTTTTTTCCCGGTTCCAAAGCAAAATTAAAATAAAGACATCAAACGGAGGAATTTATATGAAACTCAAAGACATGAAAATTTCAAAAAAGCTTGCGGCAGGATTTTTGGTGATATCAATTATCGCAACAATTATAGGTGCCGTCGGAATTGCGGGAATGTTTGCCATCGATTCGGCAGATACAAAGCTTTATGAAAAACAGACAAAGCCGTTAAGCGATATGTTTACCATTACAACGAACCTTTACAAAATGAGGGCTGATTTGCTTTCTGCAACCCTTAATTCAGAAGATTTAAATTCACTTAAAAATTATGAGGACGATTTTAATAGCCTTGTTTCTTCATATAAAGAAGCTGCTGAAAAATATGAAAGCAGTATAGCAAGTTCGCAAAGCAAAGCATTGTTTGATGAGGCTCAAAATATTTTTAACAATGAATTTCTTACTTTATCGCAAAAAGTTTTTTCGCTTTTAAAATCGGGAAATTCAAGCGGAGCTGAAGCTTCCATTGAAAGTGCAAGCAAATCAATAGACAAAATGTTTGCAGATTACAGTCAATGCATAGATAACAGATTCTCAAACGCAAAAGCTACAAGCGATTCAAACGACAGGCTTTTCCTAATCCTTTCAATAGTGCTTTTCAGCGTTGTTGTTTTGGGACTTTTAGCATCAATACTTTTGGCAAGATACATTTCAAGGATAATCAGCAAGCCAATAAACAAAATGGTTGAGGCGGCAAATGAAATTGCCCTTGGAAATACGGAAGTACAAATAGAAATTGAAAGCCGTGATGAAACCGGAATGCTTGCAGAGGCATTTCACAGGATGATTGAAGGTATAAAAGAGCAAGTTACAGTCGTACTGGCGCTTGCCCAAGGGGATTTGAGCATTGAAATCGAACCGCGTTCCGAAAAAGATGTAATGGGAATTGCTTTAAAGGGCACGGTTGAACAGCTAAACAATATGTTTGCAGAAATAAATCATGCCGCCGAGCAAGTTTCACTTGGAGCGCAGCAGGTATCAAGCGGAGCGCAGTCGCTGTCGCAAGGCTCAACTGAACAAGCAAGCTCAATTGAGGAGCTTTCCGCATCAATTATGCAGATTTCTTCTCAAATTACCGAAAATGCAAAAAATGTTTCACTTGCCGCGCAATACGCAAATGATGCCGGTGAAGGTGTGGTCCGCGGAATGGAGCAAATGCGCAACATGCTTTCCGCCATGTCGGAAATAGGCAATTCCTCAAACGAAATATCAAAAATAATCAAGGTTATAGACGATATTGCTTTCCAGACCAATATACTTGCCCTTAACGCCGCAGTAGAAGCTGCACGAGCCGGAGCCGCTGGAAAAGGCTTTGCAGTCGTTGCCGACGAGGTACGCAACCTTGCCTCAAAAAGTGCGGATGCGGCAAAGCAAACAACATCCCTTATTGAAAATTCAATCCAAATCGTACAAAACGGCTCTCAAATTGCCGAACAAACCGCTTCTTCCCTTTCTGAAATTGAAGAAAAGACTATGCTTGTTTCAAAAGCAATGCAGGATATTTCAAATGCCTCGACCGAACAAGCTGAGGCTATTGAGCAAATCAACCGCGGCATAGAGCAAATTTCCTCAGTAGTTCAGACAAATTCCGCAACAGCCGAAGAAAGTGCTGCTTCAAGCGAAGAGCTTTCCTCGCAGGCAAACATACTTAAAGAACAAATATCCACTTTTAAGCTCAAAAACAATGAATCACAACCCTCATCTACTCAAATAAACCTTGATGATTATACGGAAAGCAAAGAACCAGACATGGAATTCCAATTCAATGACAAATATTAAAGCTATCCCCGGCTCACAGAAATGTGACCGGGGATTTGTTTACTTAAAACAACAAAATTCTAAAAATATTTTTTAAATTATTGACATTTACAAATAACATGCTATAATTAAGATGTAAAAAATAGGATGAATTGTAAAATAGTCAGGCAATTTTTAAGTTGCCTGACTATTATATTGATTAAGGAGATAGTAACATGAGCAAAAAAATAAACCGGCTTTTTTTAGCTTGTTTTATAATATCTGCATGTTTTATGCATGCGTGTAAAAAAATCGAAACTACAGAAATTTCTGATACAGAAACCTCAACATATACTTCTTTTAGCTTAACGGAAACAACAAGTACAAAAACATCAAGCAGTGAAACTGCTCTTTCAGAATCAACTACGGCTTCAACTGCCTTGACAAGTCCCCAAATATCATCCTCTACCCAAAAACAAACATCAAAAAGCAGCGTCGAAACCTCAGATACTTCCGGTACAACTCAGGCAACAGTTGATTTATCATTGCCAGAAAACGGGGAAATTGACCACGAATGGGCGCTGTTTTTAGTTAATCAAAACAATCCCCTGCCGCAAGATTATTCAATAGAAACCAAAACAGTTTACGAAAGCTACATGAAATTCAAAATGGACAGCCGTATTGCAGATTATATGATACAAATGATTTCTGATGCAAAAAAAGACGGGATTTCTTTAATTATTTGCTCAGCTTACCGCAGTTATGAAAAACAAAAATCCATTTTTGACAGCGACGTAAAATCTTACCAGGCGCAAGGATACAGCTATGAGGATGCATATGCAATGACTTCAAAAAATGTTGCAATCCCGGGACAAAGTGAACATGCCACAGGATTGGCTGCGGATATTTTATCTGACGAATGTCCTACGCTTTCTGAAAAATTTGAAAATACCAAGGCTTTTGCATGGCTCAATGAAAACGCATATAAATATGGGTTTATTTTGCGCTACCCAAAAGAAAAAACAGATATTACAGGAATAAATTATGAGCCTTGGCATTACCGCTTCGTCGGACTGTATCATGCAAAGAAAATTAAAGACAGCGGATTATGCCTTGAAGAATATATGGAACAGCAAAAAACAAATCAATAATAAAACCCGTCTGAAAACCAAAGCTTTCAGGCGGGTTTATTGTTTTATTCAGCAATTGCAGCTTTTTCTTTTTTGAATTTAGAAAGAATATCCGTTGCCGCAACAAAAACAACAAGAATGATTACAAGCGTCAGCATATTCTGCCAGTAGCCGGAGTTTATGTCTCCGCTTATGGTTTCTTTAAATATCGACACCGCATATGTCATCGGCATAAACGGATAAAGGGCATTAAAGAACTTCGGCACGGTTTCCATCGGGAATGTTCCTCCGCAAGACGTAAGCTGAAGAATAAGCAATGCAATTGCAATGAACTTGCCAAGATTTCCAAGGTGCACTATGCAAAACTGTACTATTGAAATCGACACAAGTGATACAAGACAAAGCGAAATAAAGTACATTCCAATATGCTTCGGTTCAAGTCCAAGACAGCTTGTAAGTACTATTCCAAGCAAAATTGCCTGTGCAAAGCCTATGAGCAAATAAGCAAAGCTCCTTGCAATTTTGTGGCCGCTGTTTCTTGAAAGGAAGGAAAATCTTCCGTCAATATCAAAGTATATTCCAAAAAAGATTATCAAAGCGCCAACCCAAAGCGAAAGTGACATAAAGTAAGGCGAAAAATAGGTTCCATAATTGTCTATCGGATTTATAGGTTCGCTTTTTATCTCAACAGATTTGCTTACAAAATCACCAAGCCCGTCAATGGCCTCAAGCTGTTTTTTGCTGTCATCAACTGATGAGTCAAGCTTTTCCTTTGCTGTCTTTACCGCGCTGTCAAGCTCAGATGCACCGGAAGCAAGGCTTTGTGCGCCGGAAACTATCTGACCGGAGGCGGACTCAAGCTTTGCTGCTCCGCCATTTGCCGTTTTTATGCCTTGTTCAAGGCTCTTTGCGCCTGCGGCAAGTTTTGATGCGCCGTCAGAAAGCTGTGATGATGCAGCAGAAAGCTGCGCCCCCGCACTTTGCAGCGAAGATACCGCCGCCGCATTCTGCGGATTTGAAAGCTTTTGAATGAACGCCGCAAACTGAGGGTCGGAAAGCAGTTCGGGATGTGCCTTTACATAAGCTCCTATAAATGATGATGTTTCATTTACGCTCGATATCAAGCTATTGACTCCGGATACATATGAAGAAATGCCGTTATTTAAAGCGGAGGCACCGGAGGCAAGAGCTTGTGCGGATGTGCTTGCCGTTTGTGAACCGGCTTGCAGGGAATCCATTCCTTTTTTAAGTTCTCCTATGCCTGTTGAAAGCTGTGAAGTTCCATCTCCCAGCGATTTTGCCCCGTCGGAAAGCTTTGAAGTTCCGTCCGAAAGCTCACCAAGCCCATCAGAAAGCTCATCAAGCTTTCCCGGCATGCCGTTTACCTGGTCGGCAAGAGTATCAACCATTTCCTTAGTAATGGATTCTCTGAGGGATTTTTCCATTTCAAGCACCGCACGGCTTAAAATCTGTCCTGCAAGGTAATTTCTCTTTTCGTTTGCCGAAAATACTATTTCGGCTGTTTGCTTATCCTTTTCATCGGCACTTGCTATGCATTGTGAAAAATTTTCAGGAATTTTTATCATTGCATAGTATTTTTTATCCTCGGTGCCTTTTTTTGCATCGTCTTCGTCAGTAAATGAGAATTTGAAACTGCCGTCCTCTTTGAGCTTGTCACAGAATTCGTTTCCTAAATTCCTTTGCTCGCTGTTGATTTCTGCACCGGCATCATTGTTTACCACTGCCACCGGAAGACTTTCAAGTTTTGAATACGGGTCCCAGAATGCGCTTAAATAAAAAAAGCTGTACATAAGCGGGATTATTACAACCCCTATGATTACGGCAATTTTTATTATGTTGTTTTTGGTGAAAATTTTCTTTGCCATAAAAGTCATTACCTCTCTTTCACGACAAAGTATAGCATTCAAAGCCGCTTTTGTAATTAGACTTTGATAATTCGTTGTCAAAATAAATTACACCGAAAAAAAATTGTCTTGTTTTTAGACAACAAGACAATTTTGTCTATGGAAAAAAAAACGTACTGATGTAAAATAAAATCAAAGAGGTGTTCACAATGTCGGAATCAAAGCTAAAACATGCCGCACTCAGTCTTGCCGCGGACATTACACTAAAAAGCATGAGGCATTCGCCGGAAAGATGTGCAAGAAACCTTATGGAGCTGGGGCTTTCTGCATATCCTTCAAGCGTTTCACAAGAAGAACGCGACATTGTGTACGAGTCTTTTAAAATCTTATGCAAAAAAGGAGACGCCGCAAAGGCAAAGGATTTGTTTTTATCTATATTTAAATAGAATCCATGCTTTCCCACTGAAAATCCGCAGGCAGCCAAAAGCCGCCTGCGGATTTTCCTTTTATCCGATTATAAAAAATCCCACCGCAACTATAATATAAACCGAAAGAAGCTTTAATCCTTCCATCCAATTCGTTTTGCCAGAGGAAACAATCTGGTTTGCAATAAGTACGCTTGCGCCAAAGATAAAAAGCTCCACCGGCTTGAAAACTATGCTCATAGGAGTAAAGAAAAGGCTTAAAAGCACAAGCAGAGGTATCACGAACAATGCGACCTGCAAGCTTGAACCAACCGAAATCTCAATGGTAATGTCCATTTTATTTTTAAGCGCCATCATCATTGCCGTACTGTTTTCAGCGGCATTTCCAACCGTCGGGATAAGTATAAGCCCTATGAACATTTTAGGTATTTCTATGATTTCCGTCATAGGTTCAATACTTTCAACCAAAAGCTCGGATTCAACTGCAATAAGCACAGCCGAAACGCAAAGGATTATCAGGCTGACAGGAAAACTCCATTTTGCGTCTATATCCTCGGCATGCTCAACACCATAAAGGTCTTCTTTTGTTTTAAAGGAGTAAATAAGCCCCACAATGTAAATAACAAGCATTATGGCGCTGGTGATTATGCTAAGTCCACCGTATTTCCCCGTTATGTCGCCTTCCGGAACGGAATGTGAAAAGAAAAACACCGCGGGAATTGCAAGCCCAACAACCGCAAAAAGCAGCATCGTTGATGTAAATGCCCCTCCCCTGGCATCAAAATTAAGCTCCCTATTTTTAAGCCCGCCTATAAAAATGCTGCATCCCAAAACCAACAGGATATTTCCCAAAACAGAACCTGCAAGGGATGCTTTTACCACGTCAAGCATTCCGGCTTTAAGCGCAAAAAAAGCAATTATAAGTTCTGTCGCATTTCCAAGTGTGGCGTTTAAAAAACCGCCAAGTTTTGGGCCGGAATAAGCGGCAATTTCTTCTGTCGCCATGCCAAGATAACCGGCAAGCGGAACAACGGCAAGGCAGGTCATAAAAAATACCGCAGCCGCATTCCACCCCAAAAAACGCCCCGCAATACTGAGCGGAATAAAAACAAGCATATATTTAATGTACTTCATGTGCTCCCCCTATGTCCAAAACTTTCCGGTTAAAACCGGCTTACTATCCATTATATCGCCAGGTTGGAAAAATGTTAAAAAATCACCGGCAAAGCATTTGCTTTTTTTGTAGACAATTTTTTAAAAATATAGTATAATAAATTCGGTATGCTAAATGCCAAGAATTTTTGAAACAGGAGGTAAATGCTATGGACACGCTGCTCGGCCTTTTAAAGCAAAACGCAAGGCTTTCAAACGCACAGCTTGCGGCAATGCTTTCAATGACGGAGGATGAAGTCGCCGCCAAGATTGAGGAGTATGAAAAGGCGGGAATTATCAAGGGTTACAGCGTTATCCTTGACGATGAAAAAGCCGACAAGGATCTTGTAACTGCTTTTATTGAGCTTAAAGTAACTCCACAGCCGGAATTTGGCTTTGACGAAATAGCCAGAACGGTTATGATGTATGACGAGGTCGAATCAGTCGCGCTTATGTCCGGAGCATATGACCTTGCCGTTACGGTAAGCGGAACAAATTTAAAGGAAATTGCTTTGTTTGTTGCACAAAGGCTTTCCACTATTGACGGCGTTCTTTCCACCGCCACCCATTTCGTTCTTAAAAGATACAAAGAAAAAGGGATTTTTATAGGTGCTGAGGCTGCTGACGAAAGGGGCTTTGTTTCCCCGTGATTGATTATGATAAAATTATTCCCGACGTGGTAAAGGGAATAAAACCTTCCGGCATAAGAAGGTTTTTTGATATTGCCTCCGAATTGGAAGGGGTAATTTCCCTCGGCGTGGGCGAACCGGATTTCCCTACCCCATGGTCGGTGCGCAAAACGGCAATAAAGACCCTTGAAAAAGGGAAAACGGTTTATACGGCAAATTCGGGGCTTATAGAATTAAGGCAGGCCATAAGCGGATACCTTAATCGCCGGTTTAAGCTTGAATATAATCCCAAAAACGAAATAATCGTAACCGTCGGCGGCTCTGAGGCAATAGACCTTGGCATACGCGCTCTCATACGTCCGGGCGACGAAGTTTTGATTGTTGAACCTTGTTTTGTATGCTACAGTCCGCTTGTTGAGCTTGTCGGAGGAATTCCTGTTACGATTGAGACAAAGGAAGAGGATAATTTCAAGCTTACCGCAAAGGCGCTTAAAGAAAAAATCACCGAAAAAACAAAGATTTTAATTCTGCCATACCCTAACAACCCCACCGGAGCGGTTATGAAAAAGGAAGACCTTGAACCAATTGCAGAGGTTTTAAGAGATACAAACATAATCGTTATTTCCGATGAAATTTACTGCGAACTGACATACGGCTTTGAACATACTTCAATCGCCTCTCTTGACGGCATGAGGGAACGCACCTTGCACATAAACGGATTTTCAAAATCATATGCCATGACCGGTTGGAGGCTTGGGTATGTGGCAGGGCCGGTTCCAATCATATCTCAAATGCTGAAATTGCATCAATATGCTATAATGTGTTCGCCGACTGTCAGTCAATATGCGGCAATTACGGCTTTGAACGAATGTGACGATGAGGTCAAAAAAATGGCCGCCGAATACGATTTGAGAAGAAAGCTTTGCGTTGACAGCTTTAACCGCATGGGACTTTCGTGTTTTAATCCTGAGGGAGCATTTTATGTTTTCCCATCAATAAAGAGCACGGGGCTTTCAAGCGAAGAATTCTGCACAAGGCTTGTAAATGAATACAAGGTTGCAGTCGTTCCGGGAAATGCATTCGGGAAAAGCGGAGAAGGCTATGTCAGGGTTTCATATGCCTATTCAATAAAGCATATAATTGAAGCATTAAAGAGAATAGAAATGTTTATTGAAAACCTGAAAAAATAAAAATCCTTTTGGATATTACGGGCAAAATGCCCTTGCATATGGAGGAAATATATTTAATATGGATAGTTCAGTCGCCGTCCGAACGCCAGCGAAAATAAATTTGACTTTAGATATTGTAGGAAAACGTTCGGATGGTTACCACTTTATGAAAACGGTCATGCAATCCGTTTCAATCTGTGACATTGTTTCTGTTGAGCTTAAAGATGAAGACGGAATTGAAATCTCTTGCGATGACGAAAACGTCCCGCTTGATGAAAGGAACATTGTACATAAAGCGGCATCGGCTTTTTTTGAATATACAAAATTAAAGCCGTGCGGTCTTGGCATTTCAATTGAAAAAAACATACCCATGCAGGCAGGCCTTGCAGGGGGAAGCGCAAATGCCGCCGGAGTTATAGTCGCTTTAAACGAGCTTTTTGAAACAGAGCTTTCTCTGCATCAGCTTTGTGAAATAGGTGTAAAAGTTGGTGCGGATGTGCCTTTTTGCATTACGGGCGGAACAGCACTTGCTGAGGGAATCGGGGAAATCATGACTCCCCTGCCCGCCTTGCCGGAATGCAGCATAGTTATTGCAAAGGGAAAAGAAGGAATCTCAACTGCACAGGCTTTTAAAAAGTACGACAGCCTTATAATAAAAGAACATCCGGATTGCGATGAAATGGTTGTCGCCCTTGCGGTTGGAAATATCAAAAGGGTCGGCGAGCTTTGCATGAATGTACTTGAAGCCGCTGCGGATATCCCGGATATTGCAATGATAAAAAAGACTATGCTTGACTGCGGCGCTCTTTGTTCTGTAATGACGGGAAGCGGTTCGGCGGTATATGGGATTTTCTCAAAGAAAAAACACGCACTTGCCTGCCTTGATGAGCTTGACGGGCTTGCAGACTTTGCAAAGCTTTGCACGCCGATTGAATCCGGAGCTGAAATCATAAAGTGAAGCAGCTTGCATTTTTAAAATATTTACTTTAAAATCTTTAAAAATTAAAATTTTAGTTATAAAATTAAATTGTTTTAAAGGCGCATATCTATGATGCGCCTTTTTTCATGTCAATCAACAAAAAAGAGGGATTAACAAAATGCTTCATGCAAAAAGGTACACTTCAATGCTGAAAGCCGAATTTAAAGGCTATGACGGAAAAAAATTCGGAAAAGACCTGCTTGCCGGAATAACGGTTGCCGCAGTAGCGCTTCCGCTTGCGCTTGCGTTTGGGGTAAGTTCAGGAGCAAGCGCCGCTTCTGGAATGATAACCGCAGTCATTGCCGGATTTATAATAAGTGCTCTGTCAGGGGCATCTTATCAAATTTCCGGACCTACCGGAGCAATGACGGCAATTCTTGTTTCGCTTGTAGCACAGTACAAGCTTCAAGGTGTTTTTATTGCTTGTTTTATCTCAGGAATTGTCCTCCTTTTGGCGGGATTTTTACGTCTTGGAACGCTGGTTTCATTCATTCCTGTTCCGGTTATAACGGGATTTACATCCGGAATAGCAGTAATTATCGCTCTCGGTCAAATAAACAACCTTACGGGGCTTAAATCAGAAGGACTTACAACGCTCGAAAAGCTTGCAAGCTATTTTAAAATACATCAGGAAATAAATCTTTCGGCACTTTTGATAGGACTTTTTGTAATAGCATTTATGTTCCTATATCCTAAAAAATGGGGTAAATACTGCCCGTCATCGCTTGCGGCAATAATAATCGCCACTGCGGCAAATATGATTTTTAACTTTCCGGTAAGCAATGTGGGCGAAATTCCAAAAACCATTTTTCTTGACCAAAGGCTTAAATTTTCAGACATAAGCTTTGAGCAAATTAAAGGCTTAATACTTCCTTCAATAAGCATTGCGGCCCTTGGCTTGATTGAAAGCCTTTTATGTGGAGCCTGCGCCGGAAGAATGAAAAACGAAAAGCTTGATGCCGACCAAGAGCTTATAGCTCAAGGCATTGGGAACATGATTATTCCGTTTTTCGGTGGAGTTCCCGCAACCGCAGCAATAGCCCGCACAAGCGTTGCCATAAAATCCGGCGGAATCACAAGGCTTACTGGAATCATACACGCCATTGTACTTTTACTCTCCATGTTTGCGCTTGGAGGAGTAATGTCTGCTATCCCGCTTTCAGCGCTTGCAGGAGTGCTCATAGTAACCGCATGGCGAATGAACGAATGGCACATGATAAACGAATTTTTCGGCAAAAAAATAAAGACCGCCATTTCGCAATTCCTTATAACTATGGCGGCAACAGTAATTTTTGACCTTACAATTGCCATAGCGGTCGGAGTTCTTTTCTCAATTGCAATGTTTGTGGTAAGGGTTTCTGATATGCAAATAACCATAAGCGATGTTGACCCGCAAAAATTTAAAGATGATACCAAATACAACGAAAAGCATAAAAAGACTTCAGTTGTTTACCTTTCCGGCCCGCTGTATTTTGGAACATCCGGAAAGCTTGAAGAAGCTGTTTCCCACATAAACAACAAAGATGCCATTATATTTTCAATGAGAGGCATTACAATGGCGGATATTTCAGGAGTAAAGGCGCTTGAAGAATTATGCGAAAAGCTTTCTGAACAAAATATCTCTGTTTATTTCACCTGTGTGCAGCCAAATGTAATGGAAATGTTTGAACGCTGCGGAATGACCGAAAATATCGGCAAGGATATGTTCTTTTGGAGCACTGACAAAGCACTTGCCTCAATTTAAATCTTCGGAGGATTTTTATATGTACTCATTACTGCTTGCAATCATATACCTAGCATTTATAAGTCTTGGCTTGCCTGACTCACTACTCGGCTCGGCATGGCCTGTTATGTATCCCCAGCTTGGAGTGCCCATGTCATATGCCGGAATTGTCACCATGATAATTGCCGGAGGGACCATAATATCCAGCCTGATGTCGTACAAGCTCACCAGCAGGCTGGGTGCAGGTCTTGTTACCGCAATCAGCGTAATGATGACCGCTTTAGCCTTATTTGGATTCTCAATATCAAACCACTTTTTGCTGCTTTGCCTTTGGGCAATTCCATATGGGCTTGGTGCAGGAGCTGTTGATGCGGCTTTAAACAATTATGTTGCCTTGCATTATGCTTCTCGCCATATGAGCTGGCTGCACTGCTTTTGGGGCGTGGGGGCTTCAATCAGTCCATACATAATGAGCTATTGCCTGACAAGAGGCTTTGGATGGCACAGCGGATACAGGTCGGTTTCCTTTTTGCAAATCATATTGACGGCAATACTCTTCATCAGCCTGCCGCTTTGGAAAAAGGAAAAGCCGGCAGAAGATGGCGGCGTCCGCAAAAATTCCGCGCCACGCCTTATGCAAATTTTTAAAATAAGCGGCGTAAAGTTTGTGCTCTCTGCATTTTTTTGCTATTGCGCCCTTGAATCCACAGCCGGACTTTGGGCAAGCAGTTATCTTGTAAAATCTCGCGGAATTGATTCCGAAACCGCGGCAAAATTCGCTTCGCTTTTCTTTTTGGGAATAACCTTCGGCAGATTCCTTTCTGGATTTATTGCCGATAAAATGGGCGACAAGCCTCTCATCCGGCTTGGAATAGGTGTGCTGATGTTTGGAATGGTTTTATTGATTTTGCCTGAAAAAAGCGGAACATCAGCTCTGGCAGGGCTTGTAGTAATCGGTCTTGGCTGCGCACCTATTTATCCGGCAATAATACACTCAACACCGGCAAATTTCGGCGAAGAAAATTCGCAGGCAGTAATAGGCGTCCAAATGGCAAGCGCTTATCTTGGAAGCACCTTTATGCCTCCAATATTCGGATTTATTGCCGACAAAATAAGCATAGGCCTTTATCCAGCATACTTGATTTTATTTGCATTTCTCATGCTTCTTGCATCCGAAATGTTAAACAAATCGGTTAGGGCAAATAAAGAGCCAACATAAAATTTAAAAAAAGACTTGACATTAGATTGCTAATATGATAAACTATATAAGCGTTAAGTTTGCGCCAGTAGCTCAGTCGGATAGAGTAACTGGCTACGAACCAGTAGGTCAGGGGTTCGAGTCCCTTCTGGCGCGCCAACGCTATGCCGAACTTGTTTTAGGTTCGGCATTTTTTGCATTGTTGTTTGAATACGATTACAATGAAACGGAGGCTTTTAAAATGAAAAAAAGTGTTGTTTTGTCCGCAATTATCCTTTCCTTTGTTTTAAGCGGCTGCTCAAACTCCGCAAAATCATCTGAAATTACGGTTCAAGCTGAAACTTCAAAAACTGAAAGCGAAACTTCTGCTGCATCATCGCAAGGAACCGCCAAAGTCGCCTTTTCGATTCCCGAAATAAACCTGCAAAAGAAAACTCTGCCCGAAAACGAAGCAATCGCTTTTGTAAACACAATGAAAGCAGGATGGAATCTTGGAAACACATTTGACGCAGTTTCCGACGGTGGCTATAATGAGGCAACTGAAATGAAAATTGAATCCTCATGGTGCGGCATTGCAACTACAAAACAAATGATAGACGAAATTAAAAAAGCCGGCTTTAATACGGTACGCATTCCCGTTTCATGGCACAATCACCTTACTGACAACAACTTCACAATAAGTCAAAAATGGCTTGACAGAGTAAAAGAAGTCGTAGATTACGCAATGAGCAACGATATGTATGCAATAATCAACATCCACCACGACATAGACAAAGCATATTACTATCCGTCAAGCGAATATCTTGAAAATTCCAAGAAATACGTTTCCTCAATATGGACTCAACTTTGCAAGAAATTCGGTGATTATGACAACCGTCTTATTTTTGAAGCCGTAAATGAACCCCGCCTTGTTGGTACAAATTACGAATGGTGGCTTGACAAAAACAACGCCCAGTGCATTGACGCTGTAAACTGCATAAACGAACTTAACCAGCTTTTTGTGGATACGGTGCGCGCATCCGGCGGCAACAACGCTTCACGCTATTTAATGTGTCCCGGATATTCGGCGTCGCCAAGTTCGGCTCTTATGGATGAATTCAAGCTTCCAAAAGACAGTGTCCAAAACAGGCTCATAGTTTCTGTTCATGCCTACACGCCATATAATTTTGCGCTGCAAGCTGCGAATGAAAGCGGCAGCAAATCCGATTTTAAAGCCTCCAATTCATCAGATACCGCCGAAATAACAAGCTTTATCGATGGCCTTTATCAAAAATTTGTAAGCAAAGGAATTCCGGTCGTAATAGGCGAATTTGGCGCAAGGGATAAAAACTCAAACACGCAGGCAAGAATTGATTTTTCAGCATATTATGTCGCATATGCCCGCGCAAACGGAATCACCTGCTGCTGGTGGGATAACAACGCTTTTTCCGGCAGCGGCGAAAACTTTGGACTTTTCGACAGAAGAACTCTTACATGGAAATATCCAGAAATAAAGGATGCCATAATAAAATACTGCAACTGACAAAATGGCCGCCTCTTTAGGCGGCTTTTTTATATTTTACAAAAATTTGATTTTGGCAAAACATTTTTCCTTTATTATTTTAGAAAAGGAGTGTGCCAGATGACAAATTTTAAATTCCCAGAAAAAATTTCGGGATACACGCAAACCGAAGAAAAAATAATCGATTATTTTTATCAAAATATTGACTTGATACCATTTCTATCAATAGGAAAACTTTCGCAAAAGCTCGGATTGAGTGAAGCAACGCTTTCACGCTTTGCAAAAAGCGCAGGATTTAAAAGCTTTAAAGAACTTAAAGCCGCAATAGCTGAAAAATATGAAACTCCGGCTGAAAAAATGACGGGAACTCTTGCAGAAAAATCAGGAGTCTTTGAAATGCTTGAATATCAAAGGCTTTGCATTGAAAAAACTATGCTTCATCTTTCCGAAGATGAAGTGAAAAAGACGGTTGACGAAATTAAAGCAGCAAAAAACATTTATCTTTATGGAAAAGGAGCAAGTTTTGCTCTTGCCGAACTTTTCTCATTCAGGCTTTCAAGGCTTGGCAAATCGACAAGAATACTTCCTTCAGGCGGTTCTGAACTTTTCGAGGGGCTTGTCCATGCCGGCGAAGGAGATTTGGCAATAGTATTTGGATTCCAAAAAATCCCCCGTGAGGCAAAAGTGATACTTGACTACTCAAAAAAGGCAGGCTTTAAAACAATTCTTTTCAGCGGAATGCTTTTAAGCAACGAAAACAAGCATGCCGACATAAATCTTTTCGTCTATCGAGGAGAACCAAAGGAATATCACTCCATGGCTGCTCCGGCCGCACTTATTGATGCAATAACCGTACTTTTGGCAAAATCTCTTGGTGACAGCGCTCTTGAAAACCTTTCAAAGCTATATAATTTAAAAGAAAAATATAAAGAAGATATACCAAGATAAATAATTATAACTTCTTTATAGATATTGAAAAAGCTTCCAAAATGTTGTAAAATAAAACATAATTGGAAGCTTTTATTTTAAAATTATTTTGAAAGGTGATTTTTTATGTTTAATACTTTTTCAAAATTTATTGCAGTAACAATTACATGCATATTTTTTGTCATCATCTTTACCGGATGTAATTTTCAAGACATTTCTGATGGTAAAACTGTCAATGCGACAACAGAAATCGAAAAGCCAAAAGAATCATTAAGCAATTCTGACATCAATGCCGTTAATGCTAAAATCACAGGTTCTTTTTGTGCAACGGTACGCTGGATAGGCCCTGACTATTGCTTGGACGATTCCACTCCAAATACTGTAATGCTTACATGCTTTCAATCAGAACCATTTTTAATCTTTCCGGGCGAAGAAATAGCATCTAAATTAGAAGTTGGGAAAATATATTATTTTGAAGTTCAAGATACTCCCATTGGCAATATTTCAAAATCTGAATTTGATAAAGGAATAATTGTTGAAACTGCATTTGCTCTGTATCCCATAAAAATTAAAGCATTTAGAATTGCAAACCAAGACGAATGGGGACTACAATCAATAAACTTAAAATATGAAATTCAATAAAATTAAAAACATTCTCGTTTCTTGCTTCATAAAAACAAGTTCTAAAAACTTATTATTTTAATTAGCTTATCCACCTCCAAATTGGCTTTTATAAAGCTTTGCATAAAAACCATTTTTCACTAAAAGTTCTTCATGGGTTCCTTTTTCGGCTATTCTTCCGGAACGCATTACAATTATCGTATCCGCTTCTTTTATGGTCGAAAGCCTATGGGCAACAACAAAGCTTGTCCTGCCCTTCATTATTTCAGAAAAAGCCTTTTGCACGCTTATTTCGGTTCTCGTATCAATGCTTGAAGTTGCTTCATCAAGTATCAGCATTGGAGGCATTGCAAGCATTGCTCTTGCTATGCACAAAAGCTGTCTTTGCCCTTGCGAAATGCCGCCTCCATCTTCGGAAACAACCGTGTCATATCCTTTTTCAAGTCTTTTTATAAATCCATGGGCATGGGCTTTCTTTGCCGCCTCAACTATTTCCTCAAAAGATGCATCCTCTCTGCCGTAAGCTATATTTTCCTTTATCGTTCCGGAAAAAAGCCATGTATCCTGCAAAACCATTCCAAAAAGGCGGCGCAGGCTGTTTTTGGAAAGAGATTTTATATCTTTGCCGTCAATTTTTATTTCGCCTGAGGAAGTTTCATAAAACCTCATGAGAAGATTTATCAGTGTGGTTTTTCCGCAGCCTGTCGGGCCAACTATTGCCACCCTTTCGCCCGGTTTTGCAAAAAGGCTGAAATCCTTTATGATTTGTTTTTGAGGGTCATACCCGAAATTCACTTCGGAAAATTCAACATATCCCTTGCAGTTTTCAATTTCCTCTCCGCCGTCATCAATTTCTTCATTTGCGTCAAGCAGTGCAAAAACCCTTTGAGCACAAGCAAAGGCATTCTGCATTTCGGTTATTACCGCAGTAATTTCATTAAAAGGCTTTGTATATTGTCCGGCATAGGAGAGAAAGCATGAAATCTGGCCTATGCTCATTCTGCCGTTTATTGCAAGCAAAGCGCCCGCAACTCCAGTTGCGGCATAGACAAATCCGTTTATAAGCCTTGTCGACGGGTTTGTGAGAGATGAATAAAACTGGGCTTTTATTCCACATTTATGAAGTCTTGCGTTTATCTCATCAAATCTTTCCGCAGCCTTTTCCTCGTAGCAGAATGCTTTTACCGTTTTCAATCCGCCTATCATTTCCTCCGCACAGCCGCTAAGCTCGCCTTTTATTGCAGACTGCTCGCTGAACATTTTAAACGAATGCTTTGCTATAAAAGAAGCGGCAAAAAGCGAAAGCGGAGTCAGCAGCACAACCACAAATGCAACGATATAATTTACGGAAAACATGAATGCCAATGTTCCCAAAATTGTCACTGTACCGGTGAAAAACTGGGTAAAAAACTGCAAAAGCCCGTCTGAAAGCTGGTCGGTATCGTTTGCCACCCTGCTTATCATATCGCCGTGAGGATTTGAATCTATATGCTTTAAAGGAAGCTTGCCAAGCTTTTTAAAAGCGTCTTGCCTAAGTCCTTTAATAGTTCCGTAAGTAACTTTATTTGCACAAAAAGAAAGAATCCATTGAAAAACAGCGCTTAAAACCATTGCCGCAATAAAAATCAGCAAATCGGAAAAAACGCCCGAAAAATTTACATTTCCCTTGCCGATTATTTTATCTATTGCCCGTCCTGAAACAACGGGAGCATAAAGCGAAAGCGCTATTCCCGCTATAGCGCATAAAAAACCTGTTATTGCATAGGCCTTATATGGTTTTATATAGACAAAAAGTCTTTTTAAAATAAAATTTTTCATTTCCGCGCCTCCTCTTCGCTGAGCTGTGAAAGACAGATTTCGCGGTAAATGCCGCAATTTTCAAAAAGTTCGCTATGAGTGCCCATTCCGGCAATTTCACCTTCGTCAAGAACGATTATTTTATCGGCATGCCTTATTGAATTTACTCTTTGGGAAACTATGATTACCGTAATTCCTTCCGTACGGCTTCTTATTTCGCTCCTGAGGGCGGCCTCGGTGGAATAATCAAGTGCGCTTGCAGAATCGTCAAGTATAAGTATTTCCGGCTTTCCGGCAAGAGCCCTTGCTATTGAAAGGCGCTGTTTTTGCCCTCCGGAAAAATTTTTCCCGCCTTGCATTACCTTGCTGCCAGTTCCATCGGGAAGATTTTTTACAAAATCCTCGGCCTGTGCCGTTGAAAGGGCTTTCTCAATATCTTCGCCGTTTGCGTCCGGTCTGCCCCATTTTATATTTTCCTCCACAGTTCCCGAAAAAAGTTCCGGCGTCTGCGGAGCAATTTTTATCTTATTTCTTAAAGTTTTAAATTTATATTCTTTAACATTCGCTCCGTTTACAAAAATCTCTCCCTTATCAGCATCGTAAAAACGCGGGATAAGGTTTACAAGAGTAGTTTTTCCGCTGCCGGTGCCTCCGATTATGCCGACCGTTTCTCCATGGTTTATCTTAAATGATATTCCCGAAAGGGCATACTCATTGTTTTTATGGTAGGAAAAGAATACATCTTTAAATTCCACCGCAGGAGCAAGGGGGTTTTCTTTTGCATCTCCTTCCAAAGGCTCTTTTACCGACGGCTTTTGAGAAAACACCTCTTCTATCCTAATTGCGCAGGCAGAGGCTTTTGTAAAAAGAACCACAAGATTTGCCACAACAACCAGTGCAAGCGAAATTTGCGTCATATAGTTTACAAGGGCTATTACCTGTCCTTGGGTAAGCTCGCCTGAATCAACTCTTATTCCACCAAACCATATGATTGCGGCTATTGCCAAATTTATGACGGCATAGGTTAGGGGATTTAGCAGCGCCGAAATTCTTCCGACAAAAACGGCAGTTGAGGTAAGGTCCGAATTTGCCTGCTCAAAACGCTTTTCTTCCTTTTCTTGTTTTGAAAAAGCCCTTATTACCCTTGCCCCTTCAAGATTTTCCCTTGTTATGCGCGAAAGTTTGTCAAGCTTGCTTTGAATTATCCTGTAAAAAGGCACCGAACGGCTCATAATAAAATAAAGTATCCCCGAAACGACCGGAATCACGGCAAAAAATATCAGCGAAAGCCTTAAATCCAGCATTACGGCCATAACCGTTGCGCCTATAACAAGAAAAGGTGCTCTTATTGCAAGCCTTATCATCATTGCCACCGCAGTCTGTACTTGGTTTGCATCATTGGTTATTCTTGTGACAAGCGACGGCACGCCAAATTTATCAACCTCGGCATAGGAGAAGGAATTTATATGCCTAAAAAGTGCACTGCGGAGATTTGTTCCCACTCCTTGTGCGGCAACTGACGCCATATACTGGCACACAAGTGTCGAGCAAAAGCCGCATATCCCAAGTAAAACCATTATCCCGCCTGATTTTAAAATATAAGCACTGTCTTTATTTTTTATCCCAATATCTATTATATTTGCCATGACCAAGGGCACTATAAGTTCAAAAATAGCTTCCAAAAGCTTAAAAGCCGGGCCGAGAATAGCCTCTTTTTTATAATCCTTAAAAAGATATTTTAAAATCAGTTTCATTTATCCACCTGCTCTTTTTTAAACATTTATAAAAACAAAACGGCAAGGCGATTTTACGCCCGCCGCAATTTATTCTTTTTGTTTTTTATTAAGCAAATAAGGAACCCCAAAAACGACAAGCGCAACAATCATGCAAAAAACCACAAAAACGCCGAACCCAGTCATTCCAAAGCGGTCAATTATCACTCCGCCAAGTGAATTTCCTATAATCAAAGCAGCACCCATGGCGACCGCCATTGCTATGGTTATAGCCGTAGCTTTAAGATTTTCGTCAATCTTTTCGTTCACATACTCCACCACAAAAGGTATGCAAAGCCCAAACGAAAAGCCTTGAAAAAACTGTGAAAACATTGCCATGCCAAGTGTCGGAAAGATATTAAGACTAACCACGCGCACAAGGCCAAGCAAAAGTGCCGCTATATAGACAAGAGGCAGTCTCATGCGCTTTGCATACTTTGAAAACACCAACAGCAAAGGAAGCTCAAAAAATGCCGCTATAAAAAGTGCTGCACCAAGATGCGCAGAAGTTCCGCCGCGTTCCGAAATAATATTTGCAATAAAGGTGCAAACCACCCTCATGCTTATGCTGTAAAAAAAGTAGCTTATTATAAAAATCCTATAATCAAAATTCCCCATGAGGATTTTAAACGCCTTTGGCAGGCTTATCCTCTGTGTTTGCACGTTTTGCCCCTCCGACTTGTTTTTGCATTCAACATCATCAGCCATAAAAACAAAAACAAGAAAAAGCACGCTTGCTATTATATATCCGGGAGCAATTACCAGATATCCTGTCCATGAAATTAAAAATCCAACCAAAAGGGCGGAAAAGCTGTAAAAAATCGACCCCATTGAGCGTGTGACGGGATAATTTATATCAAGACCGCTTTCCCTCAACCTTACACACCAGCTATCAATCACAGCGGCAAGGGTATTTTGCAAAAAAGACATGAGCGCAATTATCAAAAACGCTGCAGTCCTGCTTTCATCAACGGCAAAAAATATGACCGAAACCGGCAGAGAAACTATCACCATACCCACAAGCAGCTTTTTTGGAGTGATGAAACTATCCATAACATATCCCAAAACAGGCTGAAATATCATTGTTGATGCGGCTATGACCGTTGAAACCATCCCAAGCACAATGTATGAATAACCTTTATACGAAAGGTATGAAATCAAAAATCCAAAAAATATGCAGTTTGCGGCATAATAAAGTCCCTGCATGCCTCCAAAGGCTATGTTGCATCTTTTAGTCCTTGCCAAATAATCTGTTTGCATTAAAAAACCTTGCCTTTCAAAAAATAAACACGAAAAAGGTCAAAAAACAAGCAAGATTATAATAACATTCCTGCGCGAACATGTCAATAAGGACACGAAAAAAAGCACGCTATTCATCAAGGCCCCATGGAAGCACCGACGGCCTTTCATTTCTGCCGTTTATCATATTCAAAAGCTTTTGGGCGGCAAGCTTTCCAAGTTCCTCTTTCGGGTGGTTAAGCGAAATTATTTTCACAATCCCAAGTTCTGAATAATGGCTGTTATCAAAGCTGACAATCTTAATATCCTCAGGAACCCTCTTTCCGTTTTTTTGAATAAAATCAATCAGCCGAACGGCTATAAGGTCATTATAGCAAACGACCCCATCCGCATTTTTAATGGCTTTTGAAACGGGGGAGTTTTCGCCTTCCTCAAAAATCATATCAATGGTTTCAGTGCCGTACCATACCACAGAATCGTCGGCAAGCGGAATTCCC
Source organism: Oscillospiraceae bacterium (assembly GCA_029267825.1). Classification (GTDB taxonomy): domain Bacteria; phylum Bacillota; class Clostridia; order Oscillospirales; family Ruminococcaceae; genus JAIHAL01. The sequence goes on along the minus strand of JAJUHO010000005.1, from coordinate 7,743 downwards.
GCCTCAATAAGTCCCCTTGTAAATCCGGCATAGCGCTTATGCCCCTGCATGTCATCGCTCTTGAAAATTCCGGCAACATTTGAATGTCCGCACGAAAGCAACCGTCTTACGGCCTCAAGCCCTCCACCAAAATCATCCATAACCACATAAACCGAATCCGTCATTTCCGGATAAAATCCGTTTATAAAAACTATCGGCACACCCATATCCCTTATTTCCCTATAAAGCGATATATTAGGGTTTGGAAGTGTGGTTTTTGTTCCCTCGACAATAAGTCCGTCAACATTTTTTTGAATGCAGTCCAGCAGCAGCTTCCTTTCATTGTCAACTCTATTTCTTGTTGCCGAAAGCAAAAGCGAATAGCCGTTTTCAGTAAGCACGCCCTCTATTCCGCGGACAATTGACGGGAAAATATATTCAGTTATATAAGTTGAAATTACCCCCACGGTCATTGTCTTTTGGCGTGCTTTTCCGGGCTTGCTTATATAAGTCCCGCTGCCGCGGCGTCTTGTTATGATGCCTTCCTTTTCAAGAAGCCCTATGGCCTGACGCACCGTCTGGCGGCTCATATTGTATTTCTGCGCAAGCTCGTTTTCCGTTAAAAGCCTGTCAAGATATTTGTATTTTCCGGAGGATATCTCCTGCCTAAGCAAATCGGCAAGAAGTCTGTATTTAGGCAAATTTTCCATCAATACCTCCCACAGCAAAAGCTGTAATAATTATATCATCATAAATTTTTCTGTCAATAAAGCTTTCCCCCTGCTTTACACACTTTGGCGCTTGCAGGGGGAAATAAATTTAAGGAAGAAGTTATAGCACTGTTAAAAAATGTATTTAAACATTTTTGCCCTGAAATTTGCCAGACTTTAATATCTGACTTTTAAGAATGTTTGCCCTGTCCATAATAGGCATTAGGCCCATGCTTGCGCATAAAATGCTTTTCTTTAAGATAAGAAGGCATATCAGGCCTTGTCTGCGAAAGGGCAAGCATTTCGGTATGCCATGCCATCATAGCTACCTCTTCAAGCACTACCGAATTATATACCGCATCGGCGGCATTTTTGCCCCATGCAAAAGGACCATGGGATTTTACCAAAACCGCCGGAACATAAAGCGGATTTATCCCGTCTTTTTCAAAACGCTCCACAATAACCTTTCCGGTTTCAAGCTCATAATCGCCCTCAACCTCTTTTTGCGAAAGCTCCCTTGTGCATGGAACGGGGCCATATATATAATCGGCATGTGTCGTGCCGTAAGGGGGAATATCCCTGCCGGCTTGACTCCATATAGTCGCCCACCTTGAATGGGTGTGAACCACTCCGCCGATTGAAGTAAATTTTCTGTAAAGCTCGGCATGTGTCGGGGTGTCTGAGGAAGGATTAAGCTTGCCCTCAACCTTTTTGCCTTCAAGGTCCACAACAACCATATCCTCCGGCTTTAAATCCTCATACGGCACGCCGGAGGGCTTTATTACAAAAAGCCCTTTTTCTCTGTCTATACCGGAAACATTGCCCCATGTAAACACTACAAGGCCATGCTTTGGAAGCTGCATATTAGCTTCGTATACCTGCTGTTTAAGTTCTTCAAGCATTTTTGTCCCTCCGGATTACTTAAGCTTCCAAACAATATCGTTCCAAATAAGTTCTTTTGAAAGCTGAGGAATGGTTGTATCCTTGTTTATATGGATAAATTCAATACCCATGATTTCACAGAAATCCCTCATATGTTCAGCATTAAGCTGATAGCTCATAACCGTATGGTGCGCTCCGCCGGCAAGAATCCATGCCTCGGCAGAAGTTGAAAGGTCCGGAAGAGGCTTCCACATAACCCTTGCCACAGGAAGTTTTGGCATATCTTCATACGGAGAGCAAGCTTCAATGTCATTTACAATCATTCTGAAGCGGTCGCCCATATCAATAAGAGTAGCAACTATTGCCGGGCCATCACCTGTCTGGAAAGTAAGTCTTGCGGGCGGCTCTCTGTCGCCTATTCCCAGCGGATGCACTTCAATCTGCGGCCTTGTAACCGAAATGCTCGGGTCAACTTCAAGCATATGCGCACCAAGAATTGCTTCTCTGCCGGGTTCCATATGATAAGTATAGTCCTCCATAAAAGCAGTTCCGCCTGCAAGGCCCTGTGCCATAAGTTTCATAACTCTGTCAAGCGCAGCGGTTTTCCAGTCGCCCTCGCCGCCAAATCCGTATCCGTCCTTCATAAGGTTTTGTACAGCAAGTCCGGGGAGCTGGCGTATTTCCTGCAAATCTTGGAATGTATCGGTGAACGCACCAAAACCTCCGTCTTCAAGGAACTGCCTAAGAGCAATTTCCTCTCTTGCCTGATAGCGGATTGCATCTATATTATCGGTCTTTATGTCATACCTGCTCTTGTATTCTTCCATTTTTGCATCAATTTGCGCCTCGGTAACAGCGTTTATCCTCTTTATCAAATCGCCTACGCCGTATCCGTTAACCTGCCAGCCAAGCTTAATTTGAGCCTCAACCTTATCGCCTTCGGTAACGGCAACCTCCCTCATGTTATCACCAAAGCGGCAAACTTTAAGCCTGCGGCTTTCATAAGCACCAACGGCCGCTCTCATCCAGTTGCCTATGCGGTCACGAACCTTTGCATCCTCCCAGTATCCCGAAACAATCTTTCTGGGAAGTCTGAGCCTTGCGCCGATAAATCCATGTTCCCTGTCGCCGTGGGCAGACTGGTTAAGGTTCATGAAATCCATATCTATTTCATTCCACGGAATATCCCTGTTAAACTGGGTGTTAAGGTGGAGCATCGGCTTTTGAAGCTTTGAAAGTCCTGCTATCCACATTTTACTGGGTGAAAATGTGTGCATCCAAGTGATTATTCCAGCGCACTTTTCATCGTAATTTGCTTCAATAACGGTTCTTTCAATGGAATTTGGAGTAAGAACTATCGGCTTGTAAACAACCTTGCAAGGAATTTCAGGAGCCTTATCAAAGCCATCCGCTATTATTTTCGCATGCTCCGCAACCTGTTTCAGGGTTTCATCCCCATACAAATCCTGCGAACCGACAACAAACCAAAATTCATAATTTTTCATTGACATGGCAATTTCTCCTTTTCATTTTTATAAATCAAACGCTTTTCTTTATTTCTTTAAGGCGCTTCATCACATCGTTTGCGCCCCTGCCGAAATAATCATGCAACTTGCGGTATTCAGCAAAAAGTTTATCATATACCTTTACATTTTCCGGAATAGGAGTATACACTACATCCTTTACATTACCCATCACGCGTGCGGCCTCAAATACATCGTCGTATCCGCCGGCAGCCTTGCCTGCAGCCACCGCCGCAAAAATTGCGCTTCCAAGCGCAGGGCCCTGTTCGGAACCGGCTATCTTTATCGGCATATTGAGCACATCAGAATAAATTTGCATCATAAGCGGGTCTTTTTGGCTTATTCCTCCGGAAGCAAAAAATTCCTCAACAGGCACTCCATGCTCACGGTAATTTTCCACAATCATCCTTGTGCCGAAAGCTGTAGCTTCTATAAGTGCCCTGTAAATCTCCTCAGGAGTGGTTTGCAGCGTCATGCCGAGAATCATTCCCGTCAAATCAACGTCAACAAGCACTGAACGGTTTCCATTCCACCAATCAAGAGCAACAAGTCCGCTTTGGCCCACCTTAAGCTTTTGAGCTTTTTCCCTCAAATACTTGTGTATGTTCATGCCCTTTGCCTTTGCATCCTCAAAATAAGACGCAGGACAGCAGTTTTCAACAAACCATGCAAAATGGTCGCCGACGCAGGATTGCCCGGCCTCATAGCCAAAATATCCCGGCATTACTCCATCCTCTACCACTCCGCACATTCCCGGAACCTGATGTTCCTCTGTGCCCATCATGATATGGCAAGTGGAGGTTCCCATGATTGCAAGCATTTTGCCCGGGCCGTCAATTCCAACCGCAGGAACACATACATGAGCATCCACGTTTCCAACCGCAACTGGTGTTCCGGCTTTAAGTCCGGTAAGCTTTGCCATCTTTTCGGTAAGTTCCCCAGCCTTGTCGCCAAGAGGAACAATAACCGTACCAAGCTTTTCTTCCACAACATTTTCAAGCCTCGGGTCAAGAGCCTTAAAGAATTCTTTTGAAGGGTATCCGGTTCTCTTGTTCCAGATTGCCTTATATCCGGCTGTGCAGGAGTTCCTTGTTTCCACGCCGGTAAGCTGCCATATAATCCAGTCAGCGGCCTCTATCCATCTATCCATTGCATTGTAAATTTCGGGGGCCTCGTCAAGAACCTGCCAAATCTTTGGTATAGCCCATTCCGATGAAATTTTTCCACCGTAGTTTTTAAGCCATGCCTCGCCTCTTTTTTCGGCAATTTCATTAAGCTTGTTTGCCTTATCTTGTGCGGCATGATGCTTCCAAAGCTTTACATAAGCATGAGGATTGCTTTTATATTCATCCAAAAAGCAAAGCGGGGTACCATCCTTTTTAACAGGCAGCACCGTGCAGGCGGTAAAGTCAGTACCTATTCCAATCACATCAGCGGGGTCCACTCCGGATTTTTTAAGTACCTCCGGAATTGTTTTTGCAAGCACGTCAATATAATCCTGAGGATGCTGCAATGCCCAGTCATGTCCAAGGGGAGTTCCGTCGGGGAGGGTTTTGTCCATCACCGCATGGGGATATTCATAAACCGCAGATGCGATTTCCTTTCCCGTAGATGTTTCAACCAAAACCGCGCGGCCAGACAATGAGCCGTAGTCAACGCCTATGGTGTATTTGCTCATCAAAATCACTCCTATGGTAATTGTTTTAATATGTTAATACTTTTGTTTGTACTTTTTGAAATATGTACATACAACTTTGTCATTTATTATAGCACATTCTATTTATTTTTGCAATAGTCCCGCTTGATTTTTTGTTAAAAATATTTAAGGCAAGAAAAATGTACGGACATTATTATTCCCTTTATTGGACAAAAAAATACGCAAAGCGCCGGACTTTTTGTCCGGCGCTTTTTACCATTTCCTATTGACATCGGGGCAGTAATTTATTTTTTTTGCTGCCCTTACCTCGACAAAGCACCCGCATACGGCGCACATTCCATTTATAAGCTTGTCGCATTCTTTGCAAATTCCAAGCCTTCTTTCATATTCACCGTCGGGAGTTTTAATTTCCTCATCAAGGCTTTTTATATACTCATAGACATTTTTAAAGTATTCTTCCTTTGAAATATCCTTTAAAAGACACTTTCTGCAATAGGATTCCATTTTATTCAATCGTGAGCGAAATTACGCTGCAAGGAGGAATTTTAAAGTCAATACCCTTTTCTGTAACCTTGAAATCTTTAAATTCTACGGGCTTTACGACATCAGGTTTGTCAAATGTGTTGTGTGCGCCCATTTCGTTTGTAAGAATTGTTCCGGTCACCTTATTTATCTTTGTATCCACAATTATGCTGTCAATATCATAGCTGTCCTTTGTAGAAAGGTTTGCAACAGTAACCGTAATTCTGCCGTTCTCGTCAACAGAACAGGACTCATGGAGGTTTGGTATCTTAACATCCTCATGCTCAATTTCTTTGGTTTCAATATAGCTGTCAATCAAGGTTGCATCCTGATGAGCCTTATACATATTGAATACATGGTATGTCGGAGTAAGCACCATTTTTTCGCCTTCAGTAAGAATTACCGATTGCAGAACGTTGACCATTTGGGCGATATTTGCCATTCTTACCCTGTCGCAATGCTTATTGAAGATGTTGAGATTTATAGCCGCAACAAGAGCATCACGCATTGTATTCTGCTGATAAAGGAAACCGGGATTTGTACCGGGTTCAACGTCAAACCATGTACCCCATTCGTCAACTATAAGGGCAATCCTGTGTTCGGGGTCGTATTTGTCCATAACCTCAATATGTCTTGTCACGATTTCGTCCATTTTAAGAGTTTTGTTAAGGCAAAGGTACCATTCATGCTCATTAAATCCGGTAGCGCTGCCTTTATTCTGCCATGTATGTGTAATTGTATAGTAATGCAGAGAAATTGCATCCATAAACGGAGCGGCATTTTTCATTACTACGTCCGTCCAGTTGTAATCCTCTGAATTTGCGCCACAGGCAATTTTATAAACCCTGTTGTCGCCGTAATTGCGGACATATGTCTGAAAACGTCTATACAAATCAGCATAAAATTCAGGGCGCATGTTTCCTCCACAGCCCCAGTTTTCATTTCCGACGCCAAAATATTTTACCTTCCAAGGAGCTTTTCTTCCATTTTCAGCCCTGAGCTGAGCCATCGGCGACACACCGTCAAAAGTCATGTATTCCATCCATTCAGACATTTCCTGAACGGTGCCGCTTCCCACATTGCCGTTTATGTAAGGCTCGCAACCGATTTGTTCACAAAGTTCCATAAACTCATGTGTGCCAAAGCTATTGTCCTCAACGACTCCGCCCCAGTGGGTATTTATCATTTTTTTACGCTTTTCCTTAGGGCCTATTCCGTCTTTCCAATGGTACTCATCGGCAAAGCATCCTCCCGGCCAGCGCAAAACGGGAACTTTAATTTCTTTAAGAGCCTTTACAACGTCATTTCTCATTCCGTTTGTATTTGGTATCGGCGAATTTTCACCGACATAAATTCCTTGGTAAATACATCTTCCAAGGTGTTCGGAAAAATGTCCGTATATGTTTTTGCTGATACGGTCTTTTTTATTGTGCGGGTTGATGACCAGCTTGCTCATAAAAATACTCCTTTTATTATTTAAGTAAATTATTTAATAATACACTATATTATTAAACTAATTGTAGTTTAGCACAGCAATTACCCATTGTCAAGTGCAAAATCAGCTAAAATTACACATTTTAATTTAGTAATTAAGCATTGACTTTATTAAAAAACAGGATATAATTAAAGTATAATAAAATTTTAAAGGAGCTTTTATGCTGCATTTTGAAAACATGGCGGATGCTATTGAGGTCTTTAAGGCACTCAGCGCACCAGCAAGAATTCAAATACTTGAATTGCTCTACCGAAATAAGGACATGAACCTAAATGACCTTGCTCAAAAGCTTGGGCTTACAAACAGCGCTATTTCCATGCACATAAAGCAGCTGGAAGAAGCAGGCCTTATAGAAATACGCACGACTTCCGGAAAAAGAGGCTCAATGAAAATATGCAAGCCTTTGCATGATATGCTTGCGGTGAACTTGGCTCCGCCTGAAAATGAGGAGCTTTGCTATTGCGACGATATAGAAATAGGTTTTTTTACAAACTACAAGATTTCTCCTACATGTGGGATAGCGACTGTTACAGAAATAATAGGGGAGCTTGACGACCCTAAATATTTTTCGTTTCCTCAAAGATACAATGCCGCAATCCTTTGGTTTGCAAGCGGATTTATAGAATATACTCTTCCCAACCGCTTAAAGCCGCGCGAGGAACTTTGCGAATTTAAGCTTTCATTTGAAATTGCCTCCGAATGTCCGGGCGTTTGCGACGATTACCCGTCTGATATACATTTTTCAATAAACGGAATCCCCCTTGGCTTTTGGGTAAGCCCGGGGGATTATGGAAACAGGCGCGGCAGGTTTACTCCGGACTGGTGGGGAAACAGCCTTAATCAGTTTGGACTGTTAAAAACCCTTACAGTCAACGAAAAGGGTACGTTTATAGACGGAAGCAGCAAAATCTCTGATGTAACCGTAAAAGACCTGAACATAAACCATCAAACACCGATAATATTCAAATTTTCCGT
>JAJUHO010000020.1 GCA_029267825.1 Oscillospiraceae bacterium | reverse complement strand
TATGGCCCTGAAATGGCAAAGGCGCTTATGGACAAGGTTGCAAAGTCGCTTAAAGTTAAGGCGTTTGACTTTGTGAGAAAGGCGGATGCAAAGAACCTTTTGGCAATCGTGCAGAACGAATATCCGCAGACGATTGCGCTTATTCTTTCATATGTCAATCCGGACCAGGCGGCTATGGTGCTTTCGGAGCTTCCGAAAGAAAAGCGTGTGGATGTCGTTGAGAGAATTGCAAAGATGGACAGCGCAAATCCGGAAGTCGTAAAGGCAATTGAAGATACTTTGTCAAAGAAGTTCTCCTCACTTGTTTCTATGGAGCTTACGGAGGTCGGCGGCGTAAATTACATTGCCGATGTCCTCAACCATGTGGACAGAGGAACGGAAAAGTTCATATTCGACGAGCTTTCGGTCAGGGACCCGGCGCTTGTTACGGAAATACGCCAGAAGATGTTCGTATTCGAGGACATTATCGGTTTGGATTCCATGGCTATACAGAGATTTATCAGAGAGGTCGAGTCCAAGGACCTTGCAGTTGCAATCAAGGGCTCAAGCGCGGAGGTTGCAGCAGTGCTTTATGCAAACATGCCTCAGAGAATGCAGGAGTCAATTCAGCAGGATATCGAGTACCTGCATAACATAAGGATGAGGGACGTAGAGGAGGCTCAACAGCGCATTGTCGCCATTATCCGCCGTCTTGAAGACGAGGGCGAGCTGGTAATCTCCAAGGGCGGAAAGGAAGATGAGATTATTGCTTAAAGTAGTAAAATCATCTCAGGTGACCCCTTTGGGCGAAGGCGTGAGCATTGACAACACAGTCAGGATAAAACCGCCGCCGCCAAGGGAGCTTACTGATGAGGAAAGGGAGGCTCTCCAAAGGGAAGAAAACATAAGGCTTAGGATTGAGGCGGAAGCACAGAATATCCGCCGGGCTTTGGAAGCGGAATTTGAGCAGAAGCTGACTGCCGAGAGGATTTCCATTGAACAACAGAGAGAACAAATAGTGAAAAGAGCTGAGGAAGAAAGGCTTTTTGCACTTGGCGAGGCACAGAAAAAAGCGGAGGAAATTCTTGAAGCGGCAAGGCTTGAAGCTGAAAGCATAAAGCAAAAAGCCTATGAGGAAGGCCGTGCGGATGGGTTTAATGACGGCAGGGAAGAAGCAAAAAATACTTGCCAGAAGTATATTGAGGCCGCCGCGCAGTTCCTGTCCGGGGTAAATGCAAAAAAAGACGCGTATTTTGTTTCGGTTGAAAGCGAGCTTTTGGAGACTTGCATTGAAATTGCAAAAAAAATCACTCTTTCGGAGCTTAAAACCGACAAGGATGCTATTTTCAGGATTTTAAAGCAGGCGGCAAAAAATTTCAGAAACAGCGACTATATAAAAATTTCCCTATCTCAGCTTGATGTGAGCGAGGAAGTCGTTTCGGACATGGACTTTATAAAATCCGTGGTCGGACATTCAAAGGACATTGAGGTTGAATTGCTTAAAGACGCCGAGGAGGGCACAGTAATTCTTGACAACGGCAGCGAGATAATAGACGCTTCGGTTCCCACCCAGCTTGAGCTTTTGAGGGAAATACTTGAAAACGGGAAAAAATAACGCAAAGGAGGGACAAAAATGGATTTTTCGGCGATAAGGTCCGCGGTAAAGGAAGCGGAGCTTTACAGGTTCATGGGCAAAATAGAAAAAATCGTCGGAATGACCATTGAGGCCTCCGGTCCCGTATGCAACGTCGGGGACGTTTGCAGGATTTTTAAAAAAAGCGAAAAAGGGCATATCTACGCCGAGGTCGTGGGATTTAACCACGGCAAGGTGCTTCTTATGCCTTATTCTGACATAGAGGGAATAGGCCCGGGAAGCATTGTGGACACTACTGGCGAAAAGCTTTCAGTAAACTGTTCGGACGAGCTTGTGGGCAGGATAATAGATGCAATAGGCAGGCCCCTTGACGGAAGAAAACCAATTCCGCCGGGAGTTAAGTATTCTATTGCCGGACAGCCGGTAAATCCACTTAACAGGCCCCCAATCAAGGAAATAATACCTATGGGCGTAAAGGCAATCGATGGGTTGCTCACCATAGGCAGAGGGCAGAGAATGGGGATTTTTGCGGGCTCCGGAGTAGGAAAATCCACACTGCTTGGAATGATTGCAAAGGAAGTTAAGGCAGATGTTAACGTAATTGCTCTGGTAGGCGAGCGTGGACGTGAGGTTAGGGAGTTTATTGACAGGGATCTTGGCCCCAAGGGTATGGAGCGCTCTGTTATCGTTGCGGCAACATCTGACCAGCCGGCAATGATGAGGAACAAATGCCCGCTTACTGCAACGGCAATTGCAGAGTATTTTAAGGATCAGGGCAAAAATGTGCTGCTTATGATGGACAGCCTTACAAGATTTGCTATGGCGCAAAGGGAAATAGGGCTGAGCATAGGGGAAGCTCCGATTGCAAGGGGATACACCCCATCCATTTACAATATAATGCCAAAACTGCTTGAAAGGGCGGGGAATTTTGAGACGGGTTCCATTACCGGAATCTACACGGTGCTTGTTGAGGGCGATGACACAAACGAGCCGATTTCAGACACCGTGCGCGGAATTATTGACGGACATATCATACTTTCAAGAAAAATTGCCGCAAAGAATCATTTCCCCGCCATAGATGTTTTGGGCAGCATTTCAAGGCTTATGAATGAAATTGCTTCGGAGGAGCAAAAGGAAATTGCCTCAAAGCTGAGGAACATCCTATCGGTTTATGAGGCAAATCAGGACCTTATAGCAATAGGCGCTTACAAAAAAGGCAGCAGCAAGGCTATCGATGAAGCAATAGAAAAAATAGACAGGATAAACGAGTTCTTAAAGCAAAAAACCGACGAGGCTTTTGAGTATGAGGAAATTTTGGAGCTTATGGCTAAGGCCGTCGAATAGGGGTGGGCTTTTTGAAGAAATTTGAATTTACCCTTGGAAAATTGCTTGGATACAAAGAACAGGTCCTGAAAAAGGAGAAAAATGACCTTGCCGTGCTTAGAAAGCAGCAGCAGCAGGCTATCGAGGAAAGGCAGAGGTTGATTGAAAAGCTGGAACACTCAAACAGAGAATTTGCCGAAAAGTGCAAAAAGGGCATGAGCCCGCAGCACATAGTGCTTGAAAAAGGATACATAAATTCCGTTTGCGAGCAGATAAGGGCGCTTGAAAAAAGCATTGAGCTTTTCGGAATTAAAATAGAAAAGCAGCTTGCAGTTGTGGTGGAGGCGTCAAAAGAGGTTTCCACGCTTGAAAATTTAAGGGACAAGCAGTTTGAGGACTATAAAAAGGCGGTGCAAAAATCCGAGGAGCTTTTTATAAGCGAATTTGTCTCAAACAAGGCTTTTCACAAGGTTTAAACGGAGTTTCCGTTTAAATAGATAATTTTAAAGCAAAGGAGATGAGAAGATGAATTTGAACACGGCGGTGCTTGGACTTGATTCAAAGGCGTTGTATTCGACGGATACGTCAAAGGCTTCAAAAACCACGGGCAGCGGGGATTTTTTGAGCCTTGTACTTGGGGTTTCATCCGTTAAGGGCTCAAATCCAGTGGCGGCGGTTTCCGTTTCCGGCGACGCAGGGTTATCCGAGAGCGAAGCAAAGCAGGTTTTGCAGGCGGTCGGAGAAATTGCCGGGGAAATTTTAAACGGGCAAAACGTTGATGTCGCCGGAGCGATTGACGGGCTTTCGGATGATGGAAAGCAGGCGGTTTTAATGCTGCTTCAAGGGCTTTTATCGCAAATTGTTTCCGGTGGTGATGTTTTGAACACAGAAAGTTCCTTGCAAACCGACGGAGAGGGGATTTTTAATTCCGTATTTGGTGAAATCTCCGAAGATGGTGAAACCTCCGGACTGGAAAAGCTGGCAAAGCTGCTTGCAGAGGCTCTTGGCAATGGGAATGACGATAAGGCGTCAAAGGATGTCCTGGCGGTGATTCCTCTTATTCTGGCACAGGTCTTTGCGGCGGGAAATGAAGTTTCAGAGAATGCTTCCAATGCTTTGCAAAGCGAAAATGAAAATGCCGTTTTGAAAATCGGCGAGGTTCAGATTCCGCTTGCGGTTTCCCAAAGCAAATGCGCAGAGCTTTTGGCTGGCGCAATAAGTGAAATCAAGGCTGAAATTTATCCGCAGAATGCTATGCAGGGACAAAATGCAGCGGTTCAAAACACTGCAAGTACGGTTTTGACGGACGAGGCAGCAAAAAGTTCTTCGGCGGAGCAGGCGTCATTTTTGACGGGAATTCAGCCGGAGGCGATTGCGGACAATGCAAAAGTTTTGTCGTACCGGCAAAATGCATCCTACTATGAAAACAGCGTGGAGAATCCGGCAAATGCAGTTGAGGACAGCGCTTCATTGAAGCTTATTTCCGAGGGAAATACCGCAAAGACAGTTGCCGTGCAAAAAATTAACGACAAGAAAGACGAGCTTGAGGAAATCGGCATAAATACCGAGGCGGCAAAGGCTGTGACACCATTGGAGAATACTGATGTTCAGGTCAAGGAAGGCGCAAAGGCTGACGAAGTAAAGAATTTTGACACAAATCAAATTGTCGAAAAGGCAAAGGCTCAAATTACGACGTTAAAGACTGGCGAAAAGGCGGAAATGACAATGACGCTTAATCCCGAAAGCCTTGGAGAAATAACCTTAAAGCTGCAAAATGACGGCGGAAAAGTCAGCGTGCTTATAGCCGCTCACAGCGAGGCCACACAAAAGCTTTTGCAGGAAAGGCTGCCGGACCTTGTTTCAAGCTTGAGTCAGGTAAATTCCGGTGTTGAAGATGTAAAAGTGGTAAGCATGCAGGAAAGCCAGTACGCAGGGCTTGGATTTGGCGGTTCAGGATTTGGCGGAGAGTTTGGCAACAACAGGCCGCAAAGGAACGAGCAGGCATATTACGGTACGGTGACGACAGAAAAAACTTCAAGTGAAGAAAATGACGAAACTGAATTCAGGGGAGGAAGCAGGCTATGGCAGACGGCATAACAAGCACTGATGCAAGCGCATCGGGCATACAAAGCACTTATGAGAAATACAAATCTTATTTTGCAACAAAAGCTTCCGACTCACTTGACCAGACCGACTTCCTTACGCTTATGGTTGAGCAGCTTAAAAATCAGGACTTTACCAATCCTACCGACAGCACGCAGTTCATAGCCCAGATGGCGCAGTTCAGCGCCCTTAATTCCCAAATGGAGGCTACGTATTACACTCAAGCCACTTATGCGGCAACGCTTGTAGGCAAAACCGTGGCGGTGGGGTATACAAATTCCTCAGGGCAATATGCAACAGACAAGGGTGTTGTTTCATCACTTAATTTCAACGGCAACAGCTTTGAATTTGTGGTTAACGGCAAGACTTATGAGCCCAAAAACATAATGCAGGTTCTTGCATCTTCAAGCTCTGGTGGTTCTTCGTCAGGAAGTGGAAAAGTTTCAGCGACAAAGAAGATAAATCTTTCAACGGTTGAAGGGATTGCTTCCTTTACGAACACGCCAAATGTGACGATAGGATTCCTTGACGGACAGCAGGATACTCCGGTGACGCTTGCAATTGAAAGCGGAGACAAGGATGCCGTTAAAAGCTATACCGTCAGCGAAAGCGGAACTTTGCTTACCATTCAGCTTAAAGATTTGGATTCAATTACTTCCACAAGTGAGCTTGCAAGCAGGATAAATGCGGCAATATCAAACGAAATCGCAAGTCCGTCAAATCCGGACAATCCGATTATGACACTCAAGAACTTTACGGCGGGGAAAATCAGCATAGCGGTTGATATGACGGACGTAAAGAGGAGCGACGGATTTAATCTTACCGAGGATGATCTTGCGGACATAAACCAAGCGGCGGTAAGGACACTTCTTTCATATTCATCAATAAAGCTTTCTTAAAATTTAATATGAAAAGCGGTGAACAGGGATGTTGATCAGCGAATATCTCCAGCTAAGGAACCTTTCGGCGCAAATGCCGGCGGGGAACTTATCCGACACCACGGACAGACAGAGCATAAATTCAACCCAAAGCAGCCCTTTTGCCAAAACTTTAAAGCAGCAGCTTGAAAAACAGACAGTTTTAAGCTCAAAGGTTGAATTTTCAAAGCATGCCCTTGACAGAATTGCCGAGAGGAATATTGATTTGACCGAAAACAATACCTTGGAAAGGCTTGACAAGGCCGTTGAAGCGGCACATCAGAAAGGGGCAAACGAGGCTCTTGTGCTTGTCGATTCGACAGCGTTCCTTGTGTCGGTCAAAAACAATAAGGTGATAACCACGGTTTCGGCAGAGGATTTGCAGGGAAGCGTATTTACAAATATTGATTCGGCCGTCATAGGTTAAAGTCGGACCAAGCAGGAGACTTTGTTCCGCCCCGACCGACTGACGGGCGGAAATGACGGTATAAAATTTAAAAGGAGTGCAGAAAATATGCTTAGGTCTCTTTATTCGGGAGTTTCAGGTCTTACTTCACACCAGACAAAAATGGACGTAATAGGCAACAATATAGCAAACGTAAACACATACGGATTTAAGGGCAGCACGGTTGCTTTTTCCGATATTTATTACCAAACCACAAAAGCCGCAACCGCCGGCAGCGATACGCAGGGCGGTGTAAACCCTTCGCAGATAGGTTATGGAACGCAAATTGCGTCAATAAGCAAAAATATGTCGCGTTCATCCTTCCAGTCCTCATCAAGCTCGCTTGACGTTGCAATCGCCGGAGAGGGATTTTTGCAGGTTCAGGACAAGGCGGGAAATACTTATTACACAAGAGCAGGAAAGCTCAATGTAGACAGCGAGGGAAACCTTGTTGACTTAAACGGAAAATTTGTGCTTGGAACAATGAACAGCGACCCTAAAAATGCGGATGGACTTTCGTCAACTGCCGGGTCAAGCAAAATTAAAATAAACATACCAAACGTAAATGTGGCAAAAACTGCAGCGACAACACTTACAACGCTGCCTACCGGTGTTACGACCGGCCCTACTTTTACGGCAGGATTTTTAAACGGAGACCAAAAGGATATCAACATTACTTTTTCAACAGGAGCAAGCGATGCTGTTACGGCATACAACTCAACAACTTCTCCGGCAACAATGACAATAACCCTTAAAGATTTTTCCGAGTATGACAGCATTGAAGAACTTCAAACCAAAATAAACACCCTTATTGAGGCCGCAATGAACGACGGAACGCTTATGAACGAAAGCAATTTTACAGGCGGAAAGATTACCATTTCAATGGATACTTCAAATACCGTGCCTGCAAGCCTTACTTCGTCACAGATAGCTGAGTGCAAAAAGAATGCTGCTCAGCAGATACTTTCAAGCGGCCTTACAATGACATCAACGGCAGTGCCGCAGTCGTTCTCAAACCTTACCAGCTTTACAATAAGCGAGAACGGAACCCTTATAGGCATACATCCGGTGCTTGGAACACTTACGTTCGGAAGAATTGACCTTGCTACCTTTGACAACCCGGGTGGACTTGAAGAAGCCGGAAATACATACTTTGCGGCAACAGCAAACTCAGGCAAGGCAAAGGTTGCCGTTCCGGGATTTTCAGGCTCCGGCTCACTTGTGGGCTCTGCGCTTGAAATGTCAAACGTAAACCTTGCACAGGAATTTACCGATATGATTACAGCTCAAAGAGGATTCCAGGCAAATGCAAGAATAATCACCACATCAGACTCAATGCTTGAAGAACTTGTAAACCTTAAGAGATAATGATTTTTCGCCGCGGGGCGGGATGACCCGCCCCATTCAGCGGCGCATTGAAAGGGAAAAGTTATGATAAAGCTTACGCGTTTTGACGGCAGCGAAATAATCGTAAACGAGGACTTTATTGAAATGGTTGAACAGGCCCCGGACACGGTTGTAAGTTTCCAGAACGGGCACAGGATTATGGTCAAAGAGGACGTAAATGAGATTTTAAACAAATGCAGGGAATACCAGAGAATTAAATTTAACGTGCGAAAATAATTTTATTTTAACATATATTTTTTGACAAAAACAAAGAAAAAAAGACAAAAAACCTTCCGGGGGTAGAACATTATGAAGTCAAAACTTAATATTTCGGGAATCATAGGTCTTGTACTTGCGCTTGTGCTGATAGTTTTGGTCGGAATGGCAATGGACTCGAAAAACCAGCTTAATTTTGGGCAGCTTATCTCTTTCTGGAACATCCCCAGCGTCGCCATTACGGTGGGAGGAACAATAGGCGGGCTTATCTTCATGTTTCCGGTAAGCGTGCTTAAAAATGTTCCAAAAATGATAGGAATGGTCTTTAAGCCGAAAAATTACGACCCTAAAAAGTACATAGAAGACATGGTGGAATATTGTAAAATAGCAAGAATGAAGGGAATACTTCAGCTTGAAGAAAGCGCCAACCAGTGCGAGGACCCGTTTATGAAGTCCGCACTCATGCTTATAGTTGACGCAAACGACAGCGAAAAGGTAAAATCCATGCTTGACGACGCAATAGATTTTATGTGCGAAAGGCATGAGTCAAATATGCTTATCTGGCTTAAAGGTTCCGCGTCGGCTCCGGCTTTCGGTATGATAGGAACTCTTGTGGGCCTTATAAACATGCTTGCGGCACTTAACCCGAACGACCCGGACAGCGCCTCAAACCTCGGCGCGGGAATGTCGGTAGCCCTTATTACAACATTTTATGGCTGTATAATGACAAACGTATTCTTTAACCCTATTGCCAACCAGCTTAAATATTTGCATAACAGAGAAGTGCTCTGCATGCAGATTGTAGAAGAAGGCGCGCTTGCAATAATCGCGGGAGCAAACCCGAGATATGTTCAGGAAAGGCTTGAAATGATGCTTGCAAGAAGCGAGGTGCAGGGCAAGGGAAAAGGCAAAAAGAATGAGGGCAAATAAGGAAATAAAAGGCGAGCATATTTTTCAATTTATAGTAGCGCAAATTATAAAAATATGATAAAATATAAGAAAAAGGACAGCTTTTTTGCGGAGGTGGAGGACATATGGCAAGACGGCGCGGCGGAGATTCCGATGAGCAGGGAGGAAGCTGGCTTGATACTTACGGCGATATGATTACTCTTGTGCTGACGTTTTTTGTGCTTTTGTACTCAATGTCTTCAATCAGCCAGGAAAAATTCCAGTACATCGCCCAGGCTTTTTCATCAATGGGAAATGTCATAAATGCGGTTGTCGCCGGCGAAGTAAAGGTGGATGAGCCGCTTGGGAACCTTGTTGAAGAAGCGCAGCTGAATGCAGGCGAAACGCCGGAAACATTCGACCAGCTTTATCAGTATTTAAAACAGTATGTGGAGGAAAACAACCTTTCACAAAGCGTTGAAGTGACAAAAGGGGCTGCCAACGTGTTCCTTAAATTCAGGGACAATGTGTTCTTTAACCCCGACAGCGATGTGCTGAGACAGGAAGGCAAGGATATTCTTACCGGAATAAGCGGCGGGATTAAGGCGGTTGACAAATACATACTCGGAATAAGAGTCAATGGATATACCGCTGAGGCGGAAAATTCAAAGGTAAATGACCGCGACCTTTCAACAGGAAGGGCAAATGCGGTCCTGAAATATCTGGAAGCCTTAAATATCGTAGAAAATGCAAAGTATTCGGCGTCAGGATATGGAAAGTACCGTCCGGTGGCGCCAAATGATACCGAAGAAAACAGAAGGCTTAACCGCAGAGTCGAAATAATAATAGCAAGAAATGACGTGGATTACTCTAATCCCGATGTTATAAAGGAATTTTTTGAAGTGGAATATGGCACAAATTTTGTGCTTCCGTCAAAGGATGAATCACTTGGGCCGCAAAGCGGCGAAACTTCCACTGAAACTTCCGGAGACTCTTCCGCGGCGGAGAGCAGCGGTGGGCAGTCCTCAGAAAACTCGTCCGGTGCTCAAAACAGCGGCACTGAGGCTTCTTCAAACGGATAAAATGATTGACAACGGGCTTTAAAACAAAATTTTTATTATAAAGGGGGCGGGGCGGATTTATGGCAGACGTTCTTACTCAAAGCCAGATAGACGAGCTTTTGAATAGTTTCAGCGCAGTTGGTTCAAAGGCGTTTGAAGAAATAGAAGAAACGCAGCCGGACAAAAAGGCAAAGGTTTATGACTTCAGGACGCCCAAAAAGTTTACAAAAGAAAAATTAAAGGTAATCGACGGAATCTTTGAAAATTATTCGAGGCTTTTGTCCTCTTACCTTACAGGGCTTATGAGGCTCTATTGCAAGGTTCAGGTTATGCAGATAGAAGAGCAGAAGTATTTTGACTACAACAACGCTCTTCCGGATTATGTACTTATGTCAATTGTAAACCTTGGGATAGAGGACAAAGATGTTTTGGATACGTCAATAATTTATCAGCTTTCAAATCCGATAGCCTATACCATGATGGACAGGCTTATGGGAGGGCACGGAAACTTTTCGGACCAAAGCAGGGATTTTACCGAAATAGAGGTAAATCTCATGAGGGATATCCTTAACAGGATGATAGCCCTTTTGCAGGAGGCATGGTCGGGATATTTTGAAATAAAGCCGGTCATGACTTCTTTGGAAACAAATTCAAGGGTTATACAGACAATAGCTCCGGATGACATCATTATCCTTGTAATGCTTGAAGTGGAAATAAGAAATATAAAAAATACGATTTCCATATGCATTCCGGCAATAAACCTTGAAGGCATGATGGCAAAGTTTTCAGACAGATACAGCAACAGGATAAACAAAAGATTTGACCCGGAAAAAGAGGCGGAAAGGCGAGAGGAGATTTTGCAGGGAATAAAAAATACGCCGATAAAAATTGATGCCGTTCTTGCCGAAACCCAGGTGGATCTTTACGATATACTAACACTTCAAGTAAATGATGTGATACCTCTTAACATGCCGATAGATAAAAATGTGATGGTTAAAATAGGGAACAATCTTTGGTTTGACGGCAAGCTGGGGATTAAAAACAACAGGAAAGCAATTAAGATAGACAACATTTATAAGAATTGAGGTTGATGGTTGAATGAATAGCGAAGCAGAAATGAACGCCGCGGCGGCAGGCGAAACCATTGAAATCGAAGGCTTCGGTGCTGCGGAAAAGGACGCAATCGGTGAGATACAAAATATCACCATGGGTGCCGCGGCCACTGCTGTTTCAAACCTTCTTAACGCAAAGGTTTGGATTACAACCCCAAGGGTGTCGGTGGTCAAGGCAAAGGAGCTTACTTATACGAATTTGGAGCCTTCAATTCATGTTAGGATTGAGTACATAAAGGGAATTAAAGGTTCGTCAATCCTTGTTTTGAAGCAAAGCGACGTCCAGCTTATATTAAACCAGCTTATGGGACAGCCGCTTGTAGTGTCGGAGGATTTTGAATTCGACGAAATGAACATCAGCGCCGTGTGCGAGGTCATGAACCAAATGATGGGCGCATCGGCAACGGCTCTTTCTGAGCTTATAGACACCCAAATAGACATTTCTACCCCGGAGGCAACCGTAAACCAAGATGAGGAGAAAAAACAATTCCCTCTTTCAACCCCGGAAGATTATGTAGTTCAAATTTCTTTTAACCTCACCATAGACGGAATAATAAACAGCGAATTTATTTCTATACTTTCCATTGACCTTGCCAAAAGCATGGCGGAAAAAATGCTTGCGGGATACGGTAAAGACCTTGACAGCGCACTTAATTCTCCTAAAGAAGAACCTAAGGAGCAAAGTCAGCCGACAGCGTCAGGTGGAGGAGGAAATCTTTCCGACGAGGAGATTGCAAAGCTTTTGGGCAGCGTGAACACAAATCCTCAAGGAGGAGGCCCGCAGCAGTCACCGCAGATGCCTCCACAAGGCGGGGCGTATCAGCAGCCTGGTTATTCTCAGCCGGGAGCAGATGGCGCGGGATATCCCCCGCCGGGATATCCGCCGCAGTACGGATACCCGCAGCAGGGCGCACCGTATGGAGCGCCGGCAGGAGGAGCTTATCCTCCGCCGTATCCGCCGCAGTATGGATACCCGCAGCAAGGATATCCACAGCCGGTGCAAAAAGCCGGAATTGGAATACAGCCGGCACAGTTTCAGAATTTTGAAAATTACGAGGTTCCTTATCTTTCACAGGAACAAAACGACAATCTCAAACTCTTGATGGGCGTTCCGCTTAATGTTTCGGTTGAAATAGGCTCTACGAAAAGAAAAGTAAAGGAAATACTTGAATTTACGCAGGGCACAATAATTGAACTTGAAAGGCAGGCGGGAGCTCCGGTTGATGTGATAGTCAACGGACATCTTATAGCAAGGGGAGATGTGGTTGTCATTGAGGACAACTTTGCGGTAAGAATAACTGAAATTGTAAAATCAAGATTTCTGGATACTTTAGGAAATAAGGAGTAAGAACATGGATAAGAAAATACTTTTAGTCGACGATGCAGCTTTTATGAGAATGATGATTAAAGATGCTCTTACCAAAAACGGCTACACCAACATTATTGAAGCCGCCGACGGCGAGCAGGCTTGCCTGCAATACAATGCCGAAAAGCCGGACCTTGTTATTATGGATATAACTATGCCAAACAAAACCGGAATTGAAGCTCTCCGCGATATAAAGGCTGCGGACCCGAAGGCAAAAATTGTAATGTGCTCCGCTATGGGCCAGGAATCAATGGTTGTTGAGGCTATAAAGCTTGGAGCATTGGACTTTATCGTAAAGCCTTTTAAGCCGGATAGAATTCTTCAAACCGTTTCAAAGATTTTGGGCTGATGATAAAAAATGCCGTTTGAAATTGCCGCGCTCATCGTTTCACTGCTTGGAGTAGTGGGACTTATATTCCTCACATATTATGGCGTCAGGTGGCTGAACAAAAAAGTTCCCATGTCAGGCGCAAGGTCGATAAAAATTCTTGAACGTGCGCCTATAGCACAGGACAAGACCCTTGTTATAGTAAAAGTCGGCGAAAAGCATATGCTGCTTGGAGTTTCTGCGCAGCATATCGAAAAAATTGCCGACCTTGATGCGGGGGACATTGTGCCCGTCAAAGAAGGCGAATTTGTGCAGGGAAGCTTTAAGGAAATTCTTAAAAAGAATTTTCTTGAACACCAGTTTGTAAAACCGTTATTATCTAAAAAAGGGCAGGGAGAGCAAAAAGATGAAGACGAAAAAGGAAATCCTTAAAGGGCTTAAAAAACCCCTTGCGGCTTTTGTCCTCTCGCTTGCGGCGGTTATTGTATGCTTGACTTCGCTTTTTTCAATAAGAGCAAGTGCCGCTATGGGAGGGACAACAACTACCGCTCCCGCCCAGACAACGGCTGCTGCAACTCCCGCACAGACAACTGCTCCCGCACAAACCACGCAACCGGCACAGACAACCGCTTCCGCGCAGACAACAACTGATAATGCTTCCGGAAACGGGAATAGTGACAATAAAGATTCAATTTTAAGTTTGCTTAACCCTAATGACAACAATGGAACTCTTGACCTTGTGCTGTTGATTACCGTGCTTTCGCTTGCACCGTCAATACTTATTATGATGACAAGCTTTACGAGAATCATAATAGTGTTTTCGCTGCTCAGAAACGCAATGGGAATTCAGCAGACGCCTCCAAACCAAGTGATGATAGGGCTTGCGCTTTTCCTTAGCCTTTTTATAATGTCGCCGACGCTTTCAAAAGTAAACGAGGTTGCTTATAAGCCTTATAAAAACGGCGAGATTTCAACCGTTGAGGCGGCAAAAAGAGCGGTGGTGCCAATGAAGGAATTTATGCTCAAGCAAACTTCCAATGAGAGCATGCAGTTCTTCCTTGACCTTGCCGGAGAGGAAATGCCTAAGGAAAATCCCGCTGAAAATTTAAAGCTTGAGGTCGTGGCCCCGGCATATATAATCAGCGAGATTAAAACCGCCTTCACAATAGGCTTCTTGCTCTACATACCTTTCCTTATAATAGACATAGTGGTTTCAAGCACGCTGATGTCAATGGGAATAATCATGCTTTCGCCGGCTATGATTTCATTGCCGTTTAAGATTTTACTGTTCATACTTGTGGATGGCTGGCAGCTCCTTTGCG
Organism: Oscillospiraceae bacterium; assembly: GCA_029267825.1. Taxonomy (GTDB): domain Bacteria; phylum Bacillota; class Clostridia; order Oscillospirales; family Ruminococcaceae; genus JAIHAL01. The sequence goes on along the minus strand of JAJUHO010000020.1, from coordinate 8,961 downwards.
GGGCGCTTGTAAAAGGCTTTAATTTGTAGCGGGGGTGCTTTGAATGAGTCAAGACCAGGTTTTGTCTATATTTAAAGAAGCACTTTGGATTACGCTGCAAGTGGCGGGGCCGGTGCTTATTATAAGCATAATAGTGGGGTTGGTAATTTCGGTTATCCAAGCGGCAACTCAAATACACGAGCAGACGCTTACTTTTGTGCCAAAGCTTATTGCAATAGCTTTAGTGTTGTTGCTTACCGGCACATGGGTAATGAATGTGATGAACGATTTTACCAAACACATTTTTGAAGTCATAGCAAATATAGTCTGAAAAAAGGTAGGGCTATGGAAGATAACAGCCTGTTTTGGGATATACTTTTAAACAATTATCAGACCAACTTGCTTATTTTTGCAAGGGTAATAGGAATTTTTGCATTCAACCCGATTTTTGCAAGGAGGAATACTCCCACACAGATAAAGGTGGGCGCTTCGCTTGCGCTGACAATTTTTATTGCAGCTTATGTGGCAAAAGGACAGTCGGCGCCGGAGTATACTTCGCTTGGCGCGTTTGCCGTTGCGGTGCTCTTTGAGGCTTTTATCGGCTTTGCGCTTGGTTTTTTGACGCAGCTTTTTCTGTCGTCGCTTTTGGTTGCGGGGGATATAATGGATACGCAATCGGGCCTTGGAATGGCAAAGATTTATGACCCGTCAAGCGGGTTGCAGATGCCGCTTTTCGGTTCGGTTACCACTTATATGTTTATACTTTACTTTTTTGTTACAAACGCGCATTTATCCTATATAAAGATATTTGCGCTTTCATTTAAGGCAATCCCTGTTGGGACGCAAAGCATTGACCCTAATGTCGGAATGACCATCGTTAATTACTTCGGCACGGTTTTGACACTTGCAATGAAAATTGCAATTCCAATGATAGCCGCACAGCTTATCCTTGAATTCTGTCTTGGGATTTTAATGAAAACCGTTCCGCAGGTTCAGGTTATGGTGGTAAACATACAGGTAAAATTGCTTTTTGCCTTGCTTTTGCTTTTTTTGCTTGCGCATCCGATATCGGATGCAATAGAAAGGTATATGGACACCATGCTGCAAAGCTTGGAGGGAGTCCTTGGCCTTATTTCAAAGTCGGGATAGTTTTAGGGGGGATTTAATATGCCGGGCTCCGGAGCGGGAGAAAAAACCGAACGAGCGACCCCCAAAAGACGGCGTGACGAGCGCAAAAAAGGAAACGTCTTTTCCAGCAAGGACCTTGTTGCGGCGTTGTTTTTGCTTATTTTATTCCTTGTGCTCAAAGCGCTTGCGCCTTTGATGTATGTTACCTTTTCTAATTCAATGAAAACTTGGCTCTCCCTTTGCGACGGAAGCTTTAAGCTTACCGAATCGGGGATGACGAGCATTTTTATAGACATAGTTAAAACCACTTTGATTGTTGCCGGGCCGGTTATGGCTGTGGCGGTGCTTTCAAATGTTATTTTTACCGGCGCCCAAACAAGGTTTATATTTTCAGGAGAGGCGCTTAAATTTAAATTCAGCAGGATAAATCCCATTGAGGGAATAAAAAGGCTTTTTTCGCTGCGCTCCCTTGTGGAGGTGGCAAAATCTCTTATAAAAATTGCGGTTATTTCCGCAATAATATACGACCATGTTAAAAACAGCCTTACAACCATTGCAAAGCTTTTTGACGTGGACCTTTTGAGTTCAATTGTATATATTGCCTCGGAAATTTTTTCGACCGTAATAGTGATTGCAATAGTTTTCGTCGGGATTGGAATTTTTGACTTCCTCTATCAATGGTGGGAATATGAAAAAAATCTTCGTATGACAAAGCAGGAAGTCAAGGAGGAATTCAAGCAGACGGAGGGCGACCCTCAGATAAAGGGCAAAATCCGCCAAAGGCAGCAGGAAATGTCCCGCCGCAGGATGATGCAGCAGGTACCCAAAGCGGATGTGGTTATCAGAAACCCTACCCACTATGCGGTGGCAATACTTTATGACCCGGACAAAAACAACGCTCCCGTAGTAATTGCAAAGGGCATGGACTATGTGGCGCTTAAAATAATAGATATAGCAAAGGAACACAATGTGATTCTTACGGAAAACAAGCCGCTTGCAAGGGCACTCTATGAAGAAGTTGACCTTGGAAGGGAAATTCCGCCCATGTTTTACCAGGAAGTGGCCGAAATCCTTGCATGGGTATATGACCTTAAAAATAAGAAACTTCCCGTTTGACGACATAACATAAATGAAAGGAAAGCGCAGAGCAAATGCACATGAAGAATATATTCAATAATACCGTAACGGTGTTTATACTTCTTATAATATTGCTTATTATTATCCAGCTGCCGGCTTGGCTGTTGGATATGATGCTTATTATAAACATATCGCTTTCCCTTATAGTGCTGCTTACCACAATGTACATAAAGGAGTCGCTTGAGTTTTCAATTTTCCCTTCGCTGCTCCTTATAACAACGCTGTTCAGGCTCTCTCTCAACATCTCGTCGACAAGGCTTATACTTGGCAACGGCGGTAACGCCGGACATGTGATAAAAAGCTTCGGCGAGTTTGTAATGGGAGGAAATGCCATTGTAGGATTCATCATATTTATACTCATTGTAATAGTTCAGTTTATAGTAATCACAAAGGGCGCCGAGAGAGTGGCTGAGGTTTCCGCACGATTTACGCTTGACGCAATGCCCGGAAAACAGATGGCAATAGATGCAGACCTTAATTCAGGGCTTATAGATGAGGCGACTGCAAAATTAAGGCGTAAAAAGATAGAACAGGAAGCCGACTTTTTCGGGGCAATGGACGGTGCTTCAAAGTTTGTAAAAGGGGACGCTATTTTCTCAATCATTGCCGCTTTTGTAAACCTTATAGGCGGGGCCATTATCGGAATGATGAACGGCGGAAGCTTTATGGATGTTATGTCCACGTATTCCATTGCAACGGTGGGCGACGGACTTGTTTCGCAGATTCCCGCACTTCTGATTTCAACCGCAATGGGTATGATAGTTACCCGTTCCGCTTCTGAGGGAAGCCTTAACAGTGATATCAAGAACCAGTTTTCATCCCAACCGATGGTGCTTATCATAACCGGAACGGTTATAGCGCTTATGTTTTTGGTGCCGGGATTCCATATGCCGCAAATGCTTTTTATCGGCGCACTTTTAATCGGGCTTGGAATTATGCTTATGCGCACGCAAAAGCTTGCTCTTGCAGAGGCGGGAGCAAAGGAGTTGTCGGATGCCCAAGCGGAGCTTTCCGAAATGGAATACTACAAGGACATAGACAACGTGTACAAGCTGCTTGCGGTGGAACCTATTGAAATGGAATTCGGATACAGCCTTATCCCTCTTGTTGATGAAGCAAGCGGAGGAAAATTCATTGAAAGAGTCGTTATTTTCCGAAAGCAGTTTGCACTTGAAATGGGAATGGTTTTCCCATCTGTGAGGATGAGGGACAATCAGCATATAAATCCAAACCAATATGTTATAAAAATAAAGGGCGAAACTGTCGCAGAGGGAGAAATACTTGCGGACCACTACCTTGCCCTTGACAGCGGCGGAGTTACCCAGGAAATAGAGGGAATTGATACTATCGAGCCGGCATTCCACATTCCGGCAAAGTGGATATCAGAGGATAAAAAGGTTATGGCGGACATTGCGGGATATACCTTGATAGACCCGACATCAGTAATGATAACCCATTTGTCCGAAGTAATAAAGGCGCATGCGCATGAGCTGCTTACAAGGCAGGATGTTAAAACCATGCTGGACAAGCTCAAGCAGTCAAATCCTTCGGTCGTGGAGGATATCGTGCCGAATGTGGTTTCTGTGGCGTATCTGCAAAAAATACTTGGCAATTTGCTTAAAGAGGGCGTGCCTATAAGGGACCTTGAAACTATTCTTGAAACCCTTGGGGATTATGCTTCATCCTTGAAGGATACAGATGTCATAACCGAATATGTGCGCCAGGCACTTAAAAGGACTATAACAAGGAAATTTTCCGATGCGGGCCAGATAAGGGTGTTTACGCTTGATACCGCTTTGGAAAACCAGATAATAGCATCGGTGAAAAAGAGCGACCAAGGTTCTTACCTTGCAATGGACCCGGATACGATACATAAGATAGTCGGGGCTTTCCAATCGCAGTACGAAAAGGTGAAGGAGGTAATTCCCTCGCCGATAGTGCTTTCATCGCCGATAGTGAGGATTTATTTCAAAAGGCTTATCGACCAGTTTGTGCCAAATGTAATTGTGCTTTCCTTTAATGAAATAGATAATACCGTGCAGATACAATCTTTGGGGAATATTTCGCTTGGGTAGCCCTTTTGGGGAAATCCGCGCAAAGGGGGTATGAGGAATGCCGGTAAAAGCTGCTGAGGACAAAATTATAAGCGGGGAAGAAATGCTCCGCAAATATCATGCCACAAAGGACAAGGCGCTTAGAAATGAAATAGTCCTTTTTTACCAAAGCCTGATAAAGTATGCGGTTTTTTCGACAAGAAACATGTACCAAAAGTATGCGGATGCCGAGGATATAACAAATGAGGCTTATCTTGCCCTTATTTCGGCGGTCGAAACCTTTGACCCGGACAAAAACGTAAAGTTTGAAAGCTATGCCTCTATGAAAATGAGGGGCGCCATTATAGATTACATAAGGCGGCAGGACATAATTCCAAGAAGCGTGAGGGCTTTTGCAAAGGAGCTTGAAAATGTTTATTCAAAGCTTTATGCAAAGCTTTCAAGAGAGCCTTCAACAGATGAGATTGCCGAGGAAATGGGCGTTCCAAAAGAAAAGCTGCTTAAAAATATGGCGGATGCCGCGGCGGCCTCTTCGCTTTCGTTTGAGGAGCTTTTGTATGAGGATGGCAGCGAAATTTTTGTTTCCGATGAGGGCGGCGGGATATGGAACGTTGAAAAGAATTTGTATCTTAAAGAACGCGCTAAAATGCTTGCAAAGGCAATAGAGGAATTAAAAGAGCAGCAAAGACTTGTAATTACCCTTTATTACTATGAAAAGCTGAAATTTTCGGATATTGCAAAAGTTTTGGATGTAAGCGAATCAAGAGTATGCCAAATACATTCAAAGGCAATGCTGAAACTTAAATACAACATGGAGCAGTACATCAAAGGCTGAAACGGAGGAAAAAGGATGCTTAGAGGATTTTATATTTCCGCAAACGGAATTCTAAACCAGCAGAGGATTATCGAAACAATAAGCAACAATATTTCAAACTCCCAGACGGCGGGATACAAGGCGGATACGGTAATTCCCACTACTTTTGACGAAAGGCTTCTCCTTATAAGGGGACAAAAAAACAAAACGGGGACCATACAGTACCGCACGATTGATTATTTGAGCACTTCGCTTGAACAGGGAACTTTCAGCCAAACAGGCAGACGGCTTGACATGGCGCTTAAAGGCAATGTGTTCTTCAACGTCCAGCCAACGAATAATCTTTATGCCAAAGAAGGCGAAACGCTGCTTACAAGAAACGGGCAGTTTTCAATAGACGACGAGGGATATCTTGTGCTTGAAGGCGCAGGAAGGGTTATGGGCGAAAACGGACCTATACAAATAGGTACTGCTGATTTTACCGTTGACGAAACGGGCCTTATAACAACGGACGACGGGCAGGCATTTCAACTTGCACTGACTTATGTTCCCGCAGGTACGGATGTCATTAAAAAAGGCGATAATCTTTTTGCGCTTTCCGAAAATGCCGAGGGAGCAGGGGAAATCCCGGAGGGCGAGGAGTATGCGGTTTTGCAGGGGGCGTATGAACGCTCAAATGTGGATGTGACGCACGAAACAACAGCGGCAATAGCGGCACAGAGCAATTTTACCGCTTGCAGCCAGATGCTTAAAATATTTGACGCCATAAATCAAAAAACTGCAACTGAAATAGGCAGAGTATAAGGGGGACAAAATAAATGTCAGTATCGTTTTACACGGCCGAAATGGGGCTGATTGCTTCGCAGAAAGGCATGGACGTTGTTGCAAACAACATGTCCAATGTTTCAACTTATGGATACAAGGCAAGAAGGGCTTCTTTTTCAGACCTTTTATATACGGTCAGGAATGAGAAAAACGATGATGCCGAAACAGGCCATGGCTCAAAGTTAAACAAAACGGACCTTATGTTTGATTCAAACGGGGTGGTAAGCACCGGAGGGGACCTTGATTTTGCAGTGCGCGGCGAGGGGCTCTTTGCCGTAAAAACAGCGGACGGGGATACATATTACACTAAAAACGGGCAGTTCTCTTTAAGCGAGGAAAACGGGCAATGGCATCTTGTTGACGCAAAAGGAGCAAATGTGCTTGGAATGGATGGGAACCCCATTATACTTGCCGCAAAAGAAGACGGAACCCTTGACAAAGAAGGGCTTTTAGAAAAAATAGGAGTTTTTACGTTTGAAAATCCGTACGGGCTTTCAAATGAGGGGGATAATTATTTTTCGGCGACGGCAAGCTCCGGAGAGGCGGCGGCCGACGCAAATGCCATGAAAATGCAGGGATACCTTGAACCTTCATCCGCAAACATATCGGACCAGATGGTAAATATTATACAGCTGCAAAGAGCGTTTTCTTTCAACGCAAAAATGGTTCAGACTTCCGATGACCTTGAAAACATAATCAATAATCTCAGATAGGCGGTAGAGGCATGAGTGTTAAAAATTTGGAAGAGCTTAACCCCATACAAATAGACGTTTTGCGCGAAATAGGAAATATTGGCTCCGGAAATGCGGCAACATCGCTTTCCGGAATGCTTAGCAGTTCCATTGACATAGGTGTGCCAATGGTTAAGACTCTTGAATATGAGGAAGTCGTGGATTTCCTCGGCGGGCCGGAAAACGTGGTTATCGGGCTTTTGATAAGGCTTTCCGGCGACATAAAGGGCATGATGATGTACATAATACAAAAATCATTTGCAAACGTTGTGCTTAATACCTTTTACGGCAAGCAGCTTGATGACATCTTGAATGTTGACGAAATGGACAAATCGGCAATAAGCGAGATAGGAAATATTATGGCAGGCTCTTATGTGAATGCAATTGCAGGGCTTACCGGACTTACGATTGATATTTCTCCGCCATCGTTCTGCGTGGATATGGTAGGAGCAATCCTTTCAGTTCCGGCAATTGAATTTGCACAGGTTGGCGACAAAGTTATTTTCATAGACGACAATTTTAAGATATCCAATGATGAAATAAAGAGCAACATGATTTTAATTCCGGAAATGGAATCTTTGTCCTTATTGTTTAATAAATTGGGAGTAGAAATATGAGCAAAGTTATCAACGTAGGAATAGCAGATTTGAATGTTGCTTTGGCTCCCGATATACTTGCCACTTATGCGCTTGGCTCTTGTGTGGGGATATGCCTTTATGACAAAGCCAAAAGCATAGGAGGGCTTGCGCATATAATGCTTCCGCTCAGCACGGAGGCGGCTAATCCAAGTGAAAACAAAAGAAGATATGCCGATACCGGAATAGCGGAGCTTCTGGCGCTTATGAAATCAAAAGGGGCAAATGTACAGGCGCTTGTTGCAAAGATTGCTGGTGGGGCGCAGATGTTTGCAACAAACTCAAATGTATTCAATATAGGGGAAAGAAATGTAAACGCGGTAAAAAAAGTTCTTGAAAGCTACAAGATACCGATTATTGCCGAGCAGACAGGCGCAAATTACGGACGTACGGTTTTCTTTGATTCATCTACCGGTCTTATGCAGGTTAAATCAGCATCAAAAAACGTAATAGTGGTTTAATTTTTAAATTTAATATAAGTCACGACGCAAAGGGGGAGTCGTAATGGATACTGAACTGGATACCCAACAGAAAAATCAGGATTTGGAGCACGACCCGATAGACGGAAAATTTGAACTTAACGTAAACGCAAGCTTTTCGGAGGCGACATTGATAATTACGCCGCCGTATTTTGGCGGAAAGCCGGTGACAGAGGAGCAGATTTTAAAAGCTCTTGCCGAAAAGGGTGTGGTTTACGGCATTGACAACGAGGAAATAAAGACAATAATTTCCGAGGGAAGATTCGGCAGTCCTTTCAGGATTGCAAAGTGGCTCCCTCCAAAAGACGGAATTGACGGGACAATAACATACCATTTCGAGCAGCAGGTGGAACACAAGCCTAAGGAGGATGCCAAGGGCTTTGTGGATTACAGGGATTTAGGCTACATACGCAACATCAAGGCAGGCACTGTTATTGCGACAATTACTCCCCCGACGGATGGCGAACCGGGAATTGATTTGAGGGGGCATACGGTAAACCAGCGCAAGGGCAAGCCGGCCAATGCCGCTCATGGTGAAAACATAGGGCTTTCTGCGGACGGGAGCCAGCTTATTGCACTTGCCGACGGGAACTTAAAGTCGGTGGGCGGCAAATTTGCAATAGAAACCGTGTTCAACCTTCGTGGGAACGTGGATGCTTCTATTGGAAACCTTGATTTCATAGGCGACATAATCATCAGGGGAGAGGTGTTTGAAGGATTCAAAATTACCTCTCAAAAAAGCGTAACCGTTTACGAAAACGTTATGGGAGCCACTATTGAGGCGGGCGGAAATGTTGTCATCAAAAAGGGCTGCATAAACAGCAAGGTTGTTTCGCATGGGAACGTGACGATTGATTTTGTTGAAAATTCAAGTATAACCTGTGATGGGGACTTAAAGGCGGATGCTTTTGTAACATCAACGGTTTATTGCGGCGGGGAACTTTCTGCGCAGGGCAGGATGGGAACTCTTATGGGGGGAAAATATACTTCTCTTAAAAACCTTACTGCCAATACCATAGGAACCAAGTCCTATGTGCCTACAACCATAATAGTCGGCGACAATGCAATAATGCTTGAAGAAAAATCCGAAGCCTTAAAGCGGCTGGCGGAGCTTGACAACCAGATTTTAAGGTGCACCCAGGTTGTGGATTTTCTTACCCAAAAGAAAAAGGAGCTTGG
>JAJUHO010000085.1 GCA_029267825.1 Oscillospiraceae bacterium | reverse complement strand
CCATATTTCCGCCGCAAGACAGGTTAAAAGCGAACAGCAAACTGCTCCTGTTATTGCGCAAAACGCCTTTGGCGTAAATCCCGCAACAAGCAAAAGCGTCGCCACGGTAATCATATTTCCAACCAAAAGTGCCACCAGCATAGGATTTATGTCGTGCAGCAGCCCCGGAATCAGCAGCTTCCATATGCACAAAAGCGCAAAGGCAAACGAAAGCAACGTCCTTACTCCGGTAAAACCGGAAAAAATGATTATTAAAACCGCAAATATTGCAATAAGCGCTATTTCTTTGTCTATCCGGTAATGCTCAACCATGTTGGCATAAATTATATTATTGCCCTCGTCCTTATCAAGCAAAACCCATGCAATATCCCCGACGGAAAAGGTCTTATCAAATTCAAGCTTCCCTACATAAAGATTTTGCGCATCGACCGTTTCACCCTTATGGCTACCGGTAAGAACAAGTATCCTGCAATTCTGCGCGCCCTGTTTTATAAGCCCGTTGCTGTAAACTGCCGAATCATTGACTTCAAGCACTTTTGCCTTTACTCCCTCGGCATTTACATAAATTTGCTTTTCAAAGCCGGTCGGCAGAAAAATCAAAAATATCATTGCGCAAATAAATGCCAGAATAAAAACAGCTTCTTTTTTATTTATCTTTTTTAAAATGTTTTCCATTTTTGCCTCCGAAAAAACAGACCGGATTCAAAATATCCGGCCTGTTTTTATAATTTATTATAAGAGGAAGAATTATGCTTTGGTAAGCTCTACAAGCTTTTTGAAAATATCGGTGTTGTCGTAAAATCCGCTGAATTTTTCGGCTCCGACGCCTGCCGCATAAACCGGAACCGGTGTGCCGGTATGCGAATACGATGTCCAGCCTATGCCTGCCTTATTATTGAGGATATGGGTAAGCGTTACTGAAAGCGGGTCATATGAACCGTAAAGGATTTTAGCTTCAGTTGTTGCAGAGCGTTCCTTGGAGGATTTCATCGACTCGGCAAAAGCCGCTTCAAGCTTTGCGTATTCATAATCGCTGAGGACATAATCCTTGTTTGCTTCAATCTTTGCATCCGGGTCATTTGGGGCAATAAGTCCGAAATGAGCTTTAATTACGGGAAGAACATCCGTCAAAGCAAGGTTCGGATTTTGCTTTTTCATTCCTGAAATAAGCGAATCAAATGCCGTAAAGGACATATTCTGTCTTCCCAAAAGGTTGAATGCGGTTGAATATCCGGTTATCGAATACCCTATTGTCATACCACCCGTTTCATGGTCGCCGGTCACAAGAATCAAAGTGTCGTTCGGATGCTCATAAGCAAAGCTCATTGCTTTTTGAATTGCATTTGTGAAATCAACTACTTCGGCAATAGTTGTAAACGCATCGTTTGCATGGCAGGCCCAGTCAATTTTGCCTGATTCACACATCATAAAGAAGCCCTTATCAGTATTATAGAGGTTATCAATTCCCTTTTGCACAAAATCGGCAAGCTTTAAATCGTCCTGCTTTGCGTCAAGAGCATATGGCATTGCGCCGGAATCCTGAACTGCCGGAGTAACCGCATAAGTCTTTCCGCAGGCGCTGTTAATTGCAAGAATTTCCTGCTTTGTATCGGCAATATAATAGCCGTTTTCTTTAAGTATTTCATAAGCGTCTTTCTGGTCGCCGTTTTTGCCCTTTGGCTGATTTATCGTTCCTCCGCCTAAGTAATCCACATTGCTTTTTGCAAGCTGAAGGGCGATGTCATAATAATCTTCTCTTGACGGAACATGGGCATAAAAAGCTGCCGGTGTTGCATGGTTGATTGTAACGCTTGAAACTATGCCTATCTTCATACCCTTTGCCTTTAATTTTTCCGTAATGCTTTCAACCGGTGTTTTTTTGTCGACTTTCAGGCCGATTACTCCGCTGTGGGTTTTAATTCCGCATGAAATTGATGTTGCTGTTGAGGCCGAATCGGGGCAGAACGAAGTTGAATCATATGTTGTCGCAAGTCCTGTTACCGGGAACTGGGTAAAATTAAGGCTTTTTGTTGCCACTTCCCCGGACTTGTTGCTGCCGAGATAAACCTGTGCCGCATTAATTTGAGTGCTTGACATTCCATCGCCTATAAAGAGGAATATGTACTTAGGCGATTTTTGTTCATTTGTGGAGAGCTGTTCGATATTTGCGGAAATTTCCGCCGATTTTTTACCGTCTTCAACCTTTCCTGAGGCGGAACCTGTGCATCCTGCAAAAAGTGAAGCCGCCATAACAAGGCTTAATGCAAGTGCCGAAAATTTTTTCACCATTTTCTTTCTCCTTTTCCATATAAAATTTGTCTTTCGAACAGCGTTATTATATATCCTAAAAGTAAAATAAAAAGCAATCTCAAAGCATATTTTGGTAAAATGTACGTAATTAAAAAACTATTTGTATATGTTTCTTTGGTTTTTAACTTTTCAACATTTTTGCCTTTTTTGCTGTTGAAAGTGTTGAAAACTTCCTTTCCTCCCTATAATACGACTTATTTTTCAAAAGTTTTCAACTTAAAAAATTTCGTCAACATCCTTTCCACGAAGTTTTCAACGTTTTCCACAGAGTTTTCAACGCATCGTATAATATATACGCTTTGTATTTTATACATATGTCAAAATAAAAGCAAGTTTTTGTGCAGTTTTGAGAATAAATCTTATAAATATACCGAAATTATCTAACAATTTGATAGTGAAAATTTTTGCCGATTGTGATATACTTGAATAAGTATATCCTGTTGAAACCTAATACCGAAAGGAATCTTATAAATGTTTAAAAACTATGACGTGGTTATTGCAGGAACAGGCGTTGCGGGACTATATTGCGCACTTAACCTGTCACCGGACTTAAAAGTGCTTCTTATTTCAAAGCGGAATTTAAAGCTTTGCAATTCTTCCCTTGCCCAAGGCGGAGTCGCAGCAGTTTACGAAAGCCCCAACGACAACACCCAGCTTCACGCAAACGACACCCTTATTGCAGGTGGATTTAAAAACAATCCAAAGGCAATAAAGGTCCTTGTTGAAAACGCCGCAAGAGAAATACAAAAGCTTATAGAAATCGGCGTTGAATTTGACCGCAACCCTGACGGCAGCTTTCATCGCACGCTTGAGGGCGGCCACAGCAGACACAGGATTTTTCATTACAAGGATTCCACAGGCGATGAAATCGTTACAAAGCTTATAAAAAAGGTGCAAACCCTGCCAAATGTGGACATACTTGAAAATGCTCTGCTTTGCGGGATAAAAAAGACATCTTCCGGCTTTTCGTTTGATATTTTACAAAACGGCGGGCATAATTATTACAACTCCCATTATTGCGTGCTTGCAACCGGAGGAATCGGAAGGGTTTACGAATACACCACAAATTCTGCAATTGCTACCGGCGACGGCATAGCTTTTGCTTATGAAATGGGTGTTTGCATTAAAAATTTAAGCCTTGTGCAGTTTCATCCTACAGCTTTCAACAACAAAAAAACAAGAGAATGCTTTCTTATTTCCGAGGCTGTACGCGGAGAGGGCGCTTACCTTTTAAACTGCCATGGAGAGCGCTTTATGCACAAATATGACGAAAGGCTTGAGCTTGCCCCGCGTGATGTGGTTTCCAATGCAATAATTGCCGAAAGCAAGGAAACCGGTTCAGAGGACTTTTACCTTGACATAACACACAAGGGCTCAGAATTTCTGCAAAACCGCTTCCCCATGATTTATGGTCATTTAAAAGAGCACGGCTTTAATATGGCAAAGGACCACATACCTATTTTCCCATGCCAGCACTATCTTATGGGCGGGATAAACGTCGACACAAAGGCCATGACCGACCTTGAAGGGCTTTATGCCATAGGCGAATGCGCCCATACGGGAGTTCACGGAAACAACAGGCTTGCAAGCAATTCCCTTTTGGAAGCGCTTGTATTTTCAAGGATTGCTGCGGAAGATATTTCCGAAAAAGCAAAAAACAGCAATTCAAGCTTTGAGGATTATCCTTTTGCTCTGCCTAAAAATCCCAAAGAAATGCCGACGGGGCTTAGGACTGAAATAAGGCATATCATGCAAAAGGGATATTTTGTCGTTCCGGACAAAAAAGCCTCGCTTGAAGGCTTTGAGCGAATTTGCGAAATCAAAAAGCTGCTTGAAACAGGCAATTTTGAAGTAACTTCCGATTATATAGAAGCAAAGTCACTTGCTACCGTGGCATATCTTATTTTAAAAGAAGTAATTTAAAAAGGAATGATGAAAATGGTTCTGCCTCAGTTTTACATTGACGATATTATAAAAAAAGCAATCGAAGAGGACATAAACTACATTGACATGACCTCAGATTACCTTATAGCTGACGATTCGGTTTCAAAGGCATCATTTGTGGCAAAGGACAACGGTGTAGTCGCCGGAATAAATTTTGCCATGAGGGTATTTGAATTGCTTGACCCGAATGTCAAAACCGAAGTTCTTGTTCACGACGGCGAAACGGTTGAAAAAGGCGAGGTCATTGCAAACATAAGCGGTCGTACAAGAGCGCTTTTAAACGGCGAACGCACGGCTCTCAACATTGTGCAGCACCTTTCCGGCATAGCAACCGAAACAAACAAATGTGTAAAGCTTGTGTCCGGCACAAAAGCCTCCGTCACTGACACAAGGAAAACCCTGCCGGGGCTTAGGGCGCTGCAAAAATATGCGGTAGTTGCAGGCGGAGGTAAAAACCACAGGTTCAACCTTTCCGACGGGGCAATGATTAAGGACAACCACATAGACGCCTGCGGTTCAATAACCAAAGCCGTTGAAACGCTTCGCTCAAAAGTAGGCCACATGATAAAAATTGAAGTCGAAACAAGAAATCTCAAAGAAGTCGAGGAGGCCCTTGCAGCCAAGGCGGACATTATCATGCTTGACAACATGGATACTGAAACCATGAAAAAGGCTGTAGAAATCGCAGGCGGTCGGGCGCTTTTTGAGGCAAGCGGAAACATAACCCATGAAAATATAAGAGAGGTTGCCGAAACCGGAGTGGACATAATATCTCTTGGCGCGCTGACCCACTCAGTAAAATGCTTTGATATTTCAATGAAAATAAAAAAGACCAAATAAAAAATGCCGCACCATTTTAGGTGCGGCATTTTATTTTTTATGTATCCGATACAGCTATTGCATCCGGAAACACATTTGATGCGGTTTCCTGCAAAAATGTTGTGTTGACGAAACCTTGAATTGTTGCCCCGTCAAGCACTGTAATAGTAGAAGCATTGATGTTGCCGAAAATAATTGCGTCGGATTTGAATTCAGCTTTTCCGCCTATGTCAACATTGCCCTTTATCTTTCCGTTCATGTCAAGATATTGAGCGCTAATGTCGCCAAGTATAAGGCTGTCCCTGTCAAGCTTTACCTGGCCCTTGGAAACAATGTTGCCCTGCATTGAAGAACCTGTCATCGTAGCATTGTTGCATGCAAGGTCCCCGACGATTTTACCTGAAACGGCAGCATTTTTTGTAATCTGCACATCTCCCTTTACGCTTCCCTCAATAGTGATATTTGCAAAGGAACGTATATTGCCGTCGATTATGGTATTTCTTGAAATAACCGTCGTTTCCTCGGTCTCAAAATATGGGGTTTCCGGCTGCCTGCCCATAGCCCTTGGCTCGCTTGCAGGAGGCGGAGGATTGTTTCCCCCTCCAAAGCCGCCTCCGGCGGCATTTGAAACTGTCGACCCCTGCGCCATGCCGTAATCATTTTCGGGAGCATATGCCCTTTGAGGCCTCTCCTTTGCGTAAGAAAGATTTTCCGTTTCCGGAATTTCATCCGCCGCCCTTAAAGGTTCCTCCTTGGCAGGCTGCGGAGGTGTGTCCAAATATCTGTCAAGTTCGGACTTTTGTCTTGAATTTTTTGATAAATCCGAGCCGACAAGCCCGTCTCGCTTTAAAAGCTCCTTAACCGCTTGGTTAAAATTGTCTTTTAAACTCATTTTGATTTCTCCATTCCGCGGCAAACCCGCCGATTTGTTCTATATTTTTTATTTATACCCGAAAATTTCGGGTCTTGTTTCATTTGTTATTTTGTCAAATGAATATCCCTTATCTTTAAGGTAAATTATTAAATCCTCAAGCGTCAAAACAGAAACTTCCCTTGAATCATGCATTAGTATTACAGCTCTGTCCTTATTTTCCATTCCCTTTGTCACGCTTTTGTAAACAGAAGTCCATGTGGCGGCATTATCCGCATCCTCGGCGCTAACATTCCAATCGTAATAGACAAAGCCCCTGCGGGTAACTTCCGCTATAAGCTGCCTATAAATAAATCGGTTGGAATTGTTTATGCTTCCTCCCGGAAAGCGGTATATGTTTGGCTTTATGCCGGTCGCCTCATAAATATTTTGATATGTGGCGTTAAAGTCTTTAAGAAAAGCCTCCGGACTGGAATAAATCTCATCGTATTTATGAGCCAGCGAATGAATTCCTATCGAATGTCCGGCCTCTGCGACTTTTTTCATTATTTCCTTGTCTTTTTCGGTCTTGCTTCCGCACATGAAAAATGTTGCTTTTATATCATATTTTTGAAGTATGTTTAAAATATCAAGCGTATAATCGCTTGGCCCGTCATCAAAAGTAAGATACACTGTTTTGGGGCTGTACTTAAATTCCGTCGGAGGGGCAACGTATAAATCCGGATAAAGCGAGGCATAAGAAGCCGATGTCCCATCAAAGGCAAAGTTGCTTTTATAAACTTCCCCCATAGCGGATGAGTCGATTTTATTAAGCTCCTCCACAATTTTTTGCGCGGAATATCCTTTTTCCTTAAGTGCTGAATATATTTCGTCAAAGCTTGCGCCATCAGGAATATTAAGCTTGTCCTGCGAAAGAACTTCCTCATACTTTGCCATTGCCTGAACGGCTTTTTTATGCTCAACAGAGCTTTTTATGCCGAAAAAGACCGCAAGGGAAAGCAAAATGACAATAATCAAAGCGATTAAAGAAAGAATAAGGTCCTTAAAAAATCTAACGCTGCCAAAATACATCGAACCACTCCTCATATTGTCAAAGCACGCAAATCCCCATTTTGCGCACCATATACTCTTTATAATAATACATCTTTTAAAGCCCTTTGTCAACGATTTTCGCATGCCATTTTATACTTTTTATGAACAATTTCCACGCCCCTTACGACAAAAAAGCCGCGGCATAACGCCGCGGCACAACAAAAGATTTTAAGGGGGGAAAATTTTTTTAAATGCCAGCCAATCAAACCATTCCGCCGCAAAGCGGCTTTAATTGCGCTCGCAGACATTTATAAAAATCGGCTTATTCGGCGCTGTCCTGCAAAGCATCGTAGCCTTCTTCGCCGGTTCTTACCTTTATTACGTTTTCAACATCGTATACGAAAATCTTTCCGTCGCCAATGTGGCCTGTGTAAAGAGCCTTCTTTGCCGTTTCGATAACCGCCCTTACAGGAACCTTGCATACCACTACTTCCACTTTTATCTTTGGAAGAAGCGTCATTTCAACAGCAACACCGCGGTAGTATTCGGTCTTGCCCTTTTGAGCGCCGCAGCCAAGAACCTGTGTAACAGTTATTCCCGTAATGCCGATTGCGTTAAGGCTTTCTTTAAGTTCTTCAAACTTATTTTGCTTGCAGATTATATCAACCTTTGTAATCTTAACATCCGAAGCTATCGGCTTGTCGCTTGAAACAATCTCAACAGGAACAGCCTTGTCAACGCTTACAGGCTTTGTGCCGTATTCTTCCGAAATCATGTCGGCAGTGCTTACCATAGGCATAAAGTCAGCATAGCTGGATGTAATTCCATGTTCCTCAATGTCAAGGCCGACAATTTCCTCGTGTCTTGAAACCCTAAGCCCAACTGTTTTTTGGATGATTTTAAATACCACAAACATTACGATTGCAACATATGCGGCAACAGAAACAACTCCAAGCGCCTGAATTCCAAGCTGTTTAAAGCCTCCGCCGTAGAAAAGCCCGTTTTCAGTTGAGAAAAGTCCAACCGCAAGAGTACCGAATGCACCGTTAAGGCAGTGAACGCCTATTGCTCCAACAGGGTCGTCTATTTTAAGCACCTTATCTACAAATTCAATGCCGAAAACAACCACAAATCCTGCAAGAACACCTATTATTGCCGCACCCATTGGCGATACAAGGTCGCAGGGAGCAGTAATTGCAACAAGTCCTGCAAGCGAGCCGTTAAGTGTCATTGAAACATCAGGCTT
>JAJUHO010000096.1 GCA_029267825.1 Oscillospiraceae bacterium | reverse complement strand
TTTCTTAAAGTTTCAGTGTCATAATGCTTTGAATCTTCAGGGTGCGTTGAATATCTTATTTCCATTTAAGAACCTCCTTATCTTGCAAGCCATCCGCCGTCAACTGCAAGGGTAAAGCCGTTGACATAATCGCTTGCTTCGCTGGCAAGAAAAACTGCAGCTCCTGCCACATCGTCCGGAGTACCCCATCTTCCTGCCGGAATTCTTGCAAGAATTTCGCTGCTTCTGTTTTCATCCGCACGAAGATTTGCGGTATTGTCTGTTGCCATGTATCCGGGGGCAATGGCATTTACGTTTATGTTGTATTTTGCCCATTCGTTTGCCATGAGCATAGTAATTCCTTTAATTCCGCTTTTGCTTGCAGTATATGAAGGAACTCTTATCCCACCTTGGAAAGAGAGCATGGAGGCGATGTTTATTATTTTGCCTTTGCCTTGTTTTATAAATTCCTTTGCTGCTCTTTGGCAGAGGAAAAAGACGGTCTTTAAGTTTATGTTTATTACATCGTCCCAATCTTTTTCAGAAAAGTTTATAGAATCTTCCCTTCTTATAATTCCGGCGTTATTTACAAGGATATCTATATGTCCCATTTCTTTAAGGCAGGTTTCAACTATTTCGTCAATTTTATCTTGCTGTATAAGGTTTGCTTTTATGGATGAAAATTTTCTTCCGGCTTTTTCAACTTCTGCTTTTACTGCCGACATATCACCTATGCCCACGCCGAAAATATCCGCTCCTGCTTGGGCAAGACCTATTGCCATACCCATGCCGAGACCTTGTTCGCATCCGGTAATCATTGCAACTTTGCCATCAAGCGAAAACTTGTTAAGCATATTAAAAACCTCCTGAATTTTTATTTTGCAATAACATTATACCATTTGATAAATGCAAAATCTTTGCTTTTTTTATCAAAAATATAGAAAATATTAAACAGCATATTCAGGAGGCTTTTATTTGATTTTAAAGATATTTTAATATGATTTTTTCAAGGTATTCAGGTGTGGCGTTTGGAGCATATCTCTCAACCACGTTTCCTTTGCGGTCCACTAAGAATTTGGTAAAATTCCATTTTATTTGTGGCCCTAAAATTCCGCTTTTTTGGGATTTAAGATAAGTAAAGAGAGGCGATTCATTTTCTCCGTTCACATCGATTTTTGCAAATTGCTTAAAGCTTACATTGTATTTAAGCTGGCAGAATTCATGGATTTCTGATTCTGTTCCGGGAGCTTGGTTTCCAAATTGATTGCATGGGAAATCAAGTATTTCAAAACCTTTGTCACGGTATTTTTCATATAGTTCTTCAAGTCCTCTGTATTGTGGAGTAAAGCCGCATCCGGTGGCGGTGTTGACAATTAAAAGCACCTTGCCTGCATATTCGCTCAGCGAAACCTGCTTTCCTTCCATATCTTTTACCGTAATATCATACAAACTCATTTAAATGCACTCCTTAAAAATATTTTTTACAATTAAATTGTACACAATTAAATTCAAAAAGTCAAGGGCTAAAATTGACTTTTCAAAAATTATTTTGTAAAATATAATTGTACAAAATTAAATTGAGGTGTTTGTTATGGAAAACGACCAGCTTTTAAAACTTGATAACCAGCTTTGTTTTGCGCTTTATGTTTGTTCTAAAGAAGTGATAAAAAAGTATAAACCATTGCTTGAACCATTGGGACTTACTTATACTGGATATATAACTTTGCTCGCGCTTTGGGAAAAGGATAATTCCACCGTAAAAGAACTTGGTGAAAAGCTTTATCTTGACTCCGGCACGCTTACGCCGGTGCTTAAAAAGCTTGAAGCTTTAGGATATATTGAGCGGCGCAGATGGAAAAAGGATGAAAGAACGGTAAAAATAGTTTTGACTGAAAAGGGGATGCAGCTTAAAGAGAAAGCAATCTGTGTTCCTTCAAGCCTTATTTCATCCATTTCCGGAGAAAATTTCAGCCCCAGCGAGGCTCTTGAACTTTTGGGCATCCTTAAAAAGCTTGTTTGTGTGCTTGAAAATGCATCCTGCAATTTGGACAAGCAGTAAAAAATACGCATTTAAAAATGTGCATTTTATAGAATTGCAAACGTTTTCAAAAAAATATTGACATGCAGCATGGCACGTTGTATAATTATTTAGAAAACGATTACTTATCGGAGGTAAATATGGACGAATATCAGGGAAAAATGCTTTCTGTGCACATGGGAAAAGCAAAGTGCTCCGTCGATTTGGGAGACGGCAGTGAAAGAGGGGAATATGTAAATCAGGATTATATCCTTCATAAAATGGGAAGACCTCATCGTGCAATAAATTTAATGTATTGCTATTATCCTTTGGATAAGGGATGGCCAGGAAGGGCGAGCGTGGTGCACGCAAGTCCGGATGTTTCTTTTGCATGGGATTATCCTTATGACGATTATTTTACATATGGCGGCGGAATAGGCGGAAATACTGAAGGCGAGCCTTTTACCTGCATGCGTGATGTAAGACGCCACGGGCAGGATGTTATACTTACTCTTACCATTGACCCTCATGTTTCTGATGAGCATTTGGTCCAGATAGCAAAAGACTTGCGCCCTTTTGGAAGACTTATGCTAAGGATAAACCATGAGGCTACCGGAAATTGGTTTTCATTCAATAAAAGATGTACTTACCAAGAGGTTGCCGATTTTTTTGTTCGCGCACATAAAATTATAAAGGAACATGCACCTAATATTTCCACAATCATATGTATAGGCGGCATAGAAGATTTAAGCAAAGAGGAAATGGAAAGGGAAGATGAGTTTGCTCAGACTGTAAGAGTTGCCGATATATGGAGCGTTGATAAGTATATGGCACTTCATTGGGGCTGGCCTTATGATGTCGCCGAAAGGGGAGGCAATACCCATAAGCGCGATACTGTTGAAAAAACATTTGAAATGACAAGAAGAAGCTTTGAACGCTTTAAGTTTTTAAATCAAGGACAGGCAAAGCCAATGGTTATGTCCGAATTTAATGCCGACGGCGATGTTACCGGCCCTTATGAACAAGTTGAAATGATAAAGGGATTTTGCAATAAAATAAAGGAAGAAAATGCCCTTTGGTTCAGCGGGTTTACTTTTTACCAATTTAGGGATAGGGGAAGACTTGGTCTTGAAATTGAAGATCCAAATAATCCTGATGTGGGAATAGAGCAGCCTGCTCTTGCGGGATATAAAGAAATTATCCATGACGAATGGTTCATGCCTGAAATAAAAACAGGTTCGGAAACAATCCTTCCGGCAACTTTAAGATGGGGCGGCTCCGAAGATGCAGACGGGATTGCGCTTGCAGTGAATTTTGAAAAGAATCCGGTATTTTGTGAGCTTTATTTTGAAGATGACAGCAATCTTATGATTGAACTTAACGGAAAATGGTTCTATAAATCCCCTAAAGCAAAGTTTGTCGACCTTATGCCTGCATTCTTTGAAAAGCCTCTTGAAGGCAGCAAGGAAATGACACTTAAAATTTTTGCACCTCCGGCAAGCGGTGAAAACGATCCCACACAAGGTGACGATTGGGATGTAAACTACTATTATAAACTTGAAAAGCTGCCTAAAATACGCATAAGATATGAGGCCGTAGAACGTTGACAAAAAACCGCCTGAATATTTTTCTTGTAAAATTTTTATAATTAAAAATATCGGCATAGCCAGTATTTGTTGGCTATGCCGATATTTTTGTTTAAGATTTGCATATGAAATCCTGTTCAGTTATTTTGGGTTGATAATTTTTGTTTATGGCTGTTTCCAAGAATGATTCCTATTGTTGCAGCTGAAACAATGCCAAGTATTCCTCCAAATAAAAACGGCGCATTGGAATTGATATTATCCCACATAAGGCCGGCTATGATTGAAGACAACAGCAGACCAATTCCTTGCAGCATTCCATAAAGTCCAAGAATCGTGCCTTTTAGACCTGCCGGTGAGTTTTCTGCAATAAACGCCCTTTCCGCACCGCTTATGAAAGCATTGTAAGCGCCATAAGCAATAAATAGCATAAAAATTGCCGATTTTGACGATAAAAACGCAAAACCAAGATACACAAGGCCATAGATTAGATATCCCGGGACAAGAATTTTGCTTCTTCCAAACCTATCGGAAAATTTTCCTGCCGGAATTGCAAGTGCTGATGCGGCAATATTGAAAATCAAATAAAGCAAAATGACCTGCGATGCTGAAAAACCTTTTTCTTGTGCTTTCAAAAGCAAAAATGTATTGGATGAATTTCCAAGGCAGAAAACAAATATTACGGCAAGATAAGCTTTAATATCCCAATTCAGCTTAAATCCTTTCAATTTGAGCTTTTCACATGGAACATCATGACATTTGTCTTCCCTGACTGCTAAAATGATTAAAATTCCAATGACCGCGGGAATAATAGAAAAAAGAAACGTTTTATGAAACCCAAAATTGTCAGCAACAAAGATATAGGCAAAAATCACGCCAAGTGATGAACCGGCCATGTCAAACATCTTATGCAGCCCAAATGACCCGCCAAGTTTTTTGACGTCGCTTGATTGGGCAACGAGCGCATCACGGGGCGCAGTACGCACACCTTTTCCGGTGCGGTCGATAATTCTTGCCACTAAAACCCCAAACCATGAAGTGGAAAATATAAGAAGTATCTTATAAAAAACAGATGCAGAATATCCGGCAAAAATGAGACGCTTTTTATTATGGCGTACATCTCCGATGTACCCGCTGAATACTTTGAGAAGTGATGCAATGCTTTCGGCAATTCCTTCAATTACCCCAACAATGGCAGGCGATGCGCCAAGAGTTGCGGTTAAAAAGAGAGGAACCAGAGGGTAAACCATTTCAGTGCTCATGTCGATAAACATGCTTACAAGTCCAAGTAATACAATATTAGATACAATTTTTTTCTTTTCCACTTTAATTACCTACGCTTTTTCGTTAAATTCATATACTTTGTTGCAGAACCCATCCAGAACCTTTTCGCATTCAGCCAACATTAACTTTGCTTTTTCTTGAAGAGGCGCGCCAAAGGAATCCCTTGCGGCTATTTTTTCATACCATTGCTTAAGCTTTAAAAGTTCTTCTTCATTTTCTTCAATTTCAGCAAACGTAAAATTCTTTCTGGCCGTTTCCTTCTCGATTTCCTTGAAAAATTCTTCGCATTGTTCAATCAGTTCACCATATTCCTCATTTCTTGCCGCTTTAAATTTTTCAATAATTATTTTTTTACCTTCTTCATCAACAGAAAGCGTCATAACAAATGCTTCGCCGTTGTTTTGAAAAACCTCGTTTTTAATATTGCCAAATAAAGCGAAATTTTCCTCGTTTGAAGGCAATATCCACATTGATTGTTGAATGTTTACCGCTCCGATTTTTTTCAGCTTTCTCCATATTGACACTCGTGCTCTCGAAGGTTCTCTCGGCAATGTATAGTTTATAGCAGCCCAATTATTCTCATCCATAAAACCACCTCAATTAAATGTAATACCGGTTACAAACAAAATACCACTAAAAAATCCCCTTGTCAATAGTTTTTGAGGGGATTTTTTTTTTGTTAAGTTCTTGACAAACACAACATATCAGTATTATAATATCGATAACAGGATACTGATATGTTGTCGGGATGATGAAATGTCTGAAAATAATGAAAAGCATATAACAATACAAGCGCTGCACAGAATGCCGTATTATCTGCAAAAGCTTAAAGAACTTAAAAATGACGGTGTTGATGTGGTTTCAGCGCCCAAAATAGCCCAAATGCTGAATTTGAATGAAGTTCAGGTCAGAAAGGATTTTGCTGCTGTCAGCGAAATTAAAGGGAAACCAAAGGCCGGATTTTCTGTTTCGGAACTGATACGTCAAATGGAGGAACTTTTGGGGTTCAACAATACCGATGACGCGGTTCTTGTCGGAGTCGGCTCGCTTGGCCATGCCTTTTTGGCATATAAAGGCTTTGAGGAGTATGGGCTTAATATTGTTGCGGCTTTTGACTCAAATCCCGAATTCATAGGTATGGAAATAAGCGGGAAAAGTGTCCTGCCTTCGGAAAGAATAAGCGAAATGTGCCTTAGGATGGGGATACATATAGGAATAATAACCGTTCCAGAGGAGCAGGCCCAAAAAGTATGCGACCAGCTTGTTGCGGGCGGTGTGCTTGCGATATGGAATTTTGCGCCTGTGCATTTGTCGGTTCCTGAAAATGTTTTGGTAAAGAACGAAAATCTTGCGGCATCGCTTGCTATGCTTTCCAAGCACTTAAAAGAAAAAATGAAAGAAAAATTTTAATGCCGATACCTGGCCGTAAAAACGACCGTATTATATAAAACAAACATTGGAGGTTTTAAACATGGCAAGATTTACAGTACCAAGGGATTTGTACCACGGAAAAGGAGCTATTGATGCGCTTAAAACGCTTAAAGGCAAAAGGGCAATCGTGGTTGTCGGCGGAGGAAGCATGAAACGCTTCGGATTCCTTGACAAGGTTGTGGAAAATCTTAAAGAGGCCGGAATGGAAGTAAGGCTTTTTGAGGGGGTTGAACCTGATCCTTCGGTAGAAACAGTTATGAAGGGCGCACAAGCAATGCGCGAGTTTGAGCCGGATTGGATTATTTCAATCGGAGGCGGTTCACCGATTGATGCCGCAAAAGCAATGTGGGCATTTTATGAATATCCCGAAACAACTTTTGAACAGCTCTGCATTCCTTTTAATTTTCCTACGCTTAGGACAAAGGCTAAGTTCTGCGCGATACCGTCCACATCAGGCACGGCGACAGAGGTTACTGCATTTTCGGTAATCACTGATTATCAAAAGGGTATAAAGTATCCTCTTGCGGATTTCAACATTACTCCTGATGTTGCAATAGTAGACCCGGACCTTGCAGAAACAATGCCAAAGAAACTTACCGCGCATACCGGAATGGATGCTATGACGCATGCGATAGAGGCGTATGTTTCAACGCTTAATTGCGATTATACCGATCCTCTTGCGCTTCACGCAATAAAGATGATAAGTGAATATCTTGTTCCATCATATAATGAGGATATGAATGCCCGCGCAAAGATGCACAATGCCCAGTGCCTTGCAGGAATGGCCTTTTCAAATGCTTTGCTTGGAATAGTTCATTCCATGGCGCATAAAACAGGCGCAGCTTATTCCGG
>JAJUHO010000053.1 GCA_029267825.1 Oscillospiraceae bacterium | reverse complement strand
GCATCACCGGTTTCATTTAAAATAGGAGCAACAAGTATGTTGTCGCCAAACATATACTGCCTGTCAAGATAGAGGCAAGCAGGGTCGCTTGCATATTCCATGACCATTGCTCTCATCATAGGGATTCCAACTGTTGAAGTTTTTACTGCCTGTGCAAAAATGTAAGGCATCAGCTTTCCTTTGAGCTCGGTAAAGAATCTTAAAACATCGCAGGATTCTTCATCAAAAAGCCACGGAACACGATAAGATGAATTTCCGTGCAGCCTGCTGTGTGATGAAAACAGGCCGAATGCAGCCCAGCGCTTGTAAATATCAGGAGTTGCAGTAGATTCAAAGCCGCTTATGTCATGGCTGAAATATCCAAAGCCTGAAAGACAAAGCGAAAGCCCTCCGCGGATGGTTTCTGCCATTGAGGAATATTCGGCTGTGCAGTCGCCGCCCCAGTGAACGGGGAATTTTTGGCTTCCGGCCGTTGCACTTCTTGCAAAAAGACAAGCCTTGTTTTCGCCATAATATTCTTTGAGGACATTGAATACTGTTTGATTGTAAAGGTATGTGTAGTAATTATGCATTTTAACCGGGTCCGAGCCGTCAAAGTAAACTGCCTTTGTCGGTATTCTTTCGCCGAAATCGGTTTTAAAGCAATCAACACCCATTTCGCAGAGCACACGAAGCTTTGAGGCATACCATGTGCACGCATCAGGATTTGTGAAATCAACTATTGCCATTCCCGGCTGCCACATATCGGTTTGGAAAACGCTGCCGTCCGGATTTTTAATAAAATATCCTCCCTTTACTCCTTCGTCAAAAAGCTTTGAGCGCTGTGCAATATATGGATTTATCCAAACGCATATTGAAAGTCCCTTTTGTTTTAGTCTTGAAAGCATTCCCTTAGGGTCTGGGAATTGCCTTGTGTCCCATTCAAAATTGCACCATTCGTATTCTTTCATCCAGAAGCAATCAAAATGGAACACCTGCAATGGAATTTTTCTTTCAGCCATTCCGTCAATGAAAGATGTTACGGTTTCCTCGTCATATTTTGTGGTAAATGAAGTTGTAAGCCAGAGTCCGAAAGTAAAAGCAGGAGGGAGCGCAGGCTTTCCTGTGAGAGTTGTGTAATTGGAAATTACTTCGGTAAGATTTTCTCCACCGATTATAAAATATTCAAGATGTTCTCCGGGAACTGAAAAAGATACCCTTGAAACAGTTTCGGAAGCCACTTCAAACGAAACCTTTTCCGGATGATTTACAAATACACCGTATTCCCTTGAAGAAACATAAAAAGGGATAGATTTGTAGCTTTGTTCCGAGCAGGTTCCGCCATCGGAATTCCAAACTTCAACTGTTTGCCCGTTTTTTACAAAGGTTGAAAATTTTTCGCCAAAGCCGTAAATACATTCGCCGACGGAAAGGGAAAGCTGTTCGCGTATGTATGATGTTTCGGCTTCTTGCGGGTAAGACCAAAACTCATCTTCCGCTGCAAGTTCAAGACGTTTTTGCATTCTGAATTTGCTTTCTTTTATTACGGAAGTCGTTCTCCATCCGGATGAGGTAAGCTTTTTGTCACCATAAAAGTATTCGACAAGCCAACCACCTTTTTTGTTAATCCTAACGCGTGTTTTTCCGGATATAAGTTCAGCATAATCTTCATTGTTTACAATTTGCGGTTTAAAATTTTTATCTTCGTTGATTTCAAAGTGCGGGCCTTTGTTCAAAACACCCTTGTAGTGGTCAATCGTGACTTTGATAACGTTTTCATTTTTGGACGAAAAATTGATGTCAAGAATAGGGCCGGCAAGGGTTTGTCCGCGGTTTGAAATGTGATATGGGGTTGCAAGAATTGAAATGGAATCTTCGTTTGCAACAGTTTCATAGGCTTCGCTTGCATAGTTTACTTCAAAGCCTTTTTGATTTAACCAAAAGCCGTCTGAAAATTTCATATAGCTTAAACCTCCTTGTGTAATTGATTACATTGTATAATAAATTCAAAAAAATATCAAGGGCTTTTTTAAAAATAAATTTGTTTTTTAAAAATTGCCTGTGTGCATACAAGCGTTTCAAGATGAATATAAATGTTTTAGCAAAGCCGGTGGTATAAGCCCTTGCGTTAAAAATTTTTATTTAGCCTTAAAGGCGATAGGAGGAAAATATGGATTTTAAAGTTAACCGTGAAATATTGGCGGCAAACGAGGTGATATTTGACAGTGTACAGGAGCAAGCGGTTGAATTGGACTGCATTTTGCCGGATTATTATCCCGATATATTCAGGCTGATAAAATGCCGTTTGGAGCCTATGATTGTTTCATGTTCAGTATCGGGGGACAAATTGTGCTATGATTTGGCAGTATGCATAAAAATACTTTATTGCTCAGAGGGAAGCAGTGCCGTCAACTGTATTGAGCAAAAGATGAGCTATTCAAAAACCGTGGATTTAGGCAAATCTGTTGAAAATCCTGAAATTGTTTTAAGACCTAAGACCGATTATGTAAATTGCAGGGCTGTAAATCAGCGCAGACTTGATTTAAGAGGAGCGATTTCGGTAAAAATCAGAGTATGCCATGAGCAAAAGCAAAATATCATATGCGATGCTTATGGGATGAATTTGCAGCTTAAAAAGACTCCTTTTGAATATGCCTCAAAGAAAATATTTGCCGAAAAGCGCATAACAGTAACTGAGGAAATTGACCTTGGATATTCAAAACCCGAGGTTATAAGCATTATAAGAAGTGATGCTGTAATTCCAAGCTTTGACAAAAAAATAATTGCAAATAAAATTATGGTAAAAGGAGAAGCTCAGGTCAATCTGCTTTATTCCTGTCAAAAGGATGGGGCTGATAGTTTGGAGGCAATGCAGTTTACCATACCTTTCAGCCAAATCATGGATATGAATGGCATAGATGACCGCTTTGAAAGCATTGCCGATGTTTCTCCGGTTAGCTGTGAAATCATTCCAAAAACAAATGCAGATGGTGAAAACAAACTTCTTGAATGTGAATTGATGCTTCTGATAAACTGTATTGCGGCCAGGAACTCCATTGTCGACATAGTGACTGATGCTTATTCTACTACATATCCTTGTGAATGTGAATTTTCAAGCGCAAGGATAGAAAGATTTCCAAGACAATTCTGCGAAAGCCATTTGTCAAAAGCAAGCGTTGAATACAAAGATGGAAATATAGAGCGCATATACGACGTTTGGAGCAAAATAAACAACATAACTTCCAGAATTTCAGCTGATAAAGGTCATATTGAAATAATGGGCAGCGTGCTTTATCTTGTGCTTGCAAAGAATGACCAAGGCGTGCCGGTTATGCTTGAAAGCGAAATTCCCTTTGAGCATATGATAGATGTTGGCAAAGTTTCTCCTTACAGTATTTTTGACGCAAAGGCGGCGGTTGTGTCGTGTTCGTATAATCTTGTTTCTACAAATATTGTTGAACTTAAGTCCGAAATAAAAATAACCGGAATGTTAAGGGAAATAACTGAAGCAAAAATTGTTTCTGAAATAAGCGTTGACAGTACAAAATCCAAAGCAAGGGAAGGGGATTATGCCTTAAAGCTTTATTTTGCCGATGAGGGCGAAGAGGTTTGGGATATTGCAAAGAAATATAGCACCTCCGTAAGCGCAATAATGGAGGAAAATGAACTTGAAAGCGAAGTGCTTTCTCAGCATGGAATGATTTTAATTCCGATAGTTGATTAGTCCGGTAAAAATTTAAAGCCCAAAAGGCAAATATGTTTTTGGAGGTATAATATGCCAAGCAATGATATTTACAGCGATATAGCCAAAAGAACGGACGGCGACATTTACATAGGCGTTGTCGGTCCGGTAAGAACAGGCAAATCCACGTTTATAAAAAGATTTATGGAAACCCTTGTAATACCAAATATACAAAGCGAGTATATGAGGGGCAGGGCAATTGACGAATTGCCGCAGTCTGCCGCCGGCAAAACCATAATGACGACCGAACCCAAATTTATTCCGGAAGAAGCAGTTGAAGTAAGGCTTGGAGATAAAGCCAAATTCAACGTAAGGATGATTGACTGTGTGGGATACATCGTTCCAAGTTCGCTTGGATATATTGAAAACGAAGCCCCGCGTATGGTAATGACGCCTTGGTTTGAAGATGAAATTCCCTTTAATATGGCGGCGGAGGTTGGCACGCAAAAGGTGATTTCAGAACATTCGACAATAGGGCTTGTTGTTACTACCGATGGCAGTATTTCCGATATTCCAAGGGAGGAATATGAGGAGTGTGAGGAAAGGGTAATATCAGAGTTGCAGGCGATAAATAAACCGTTTGTGATTTTGATGAATTCAGTTGAGCCGAATACCAAGCAAGTTAAGGAACTGTGCCAAAGCTTGCAGGAGAAATATCAAACTCCGGTTATTCCTGTAAATTGCCTTGACCTTGATGAAAATGATATTAGGGATATAATAACGCAAGTGCTGTTTGCTTTTCCGGTCAAAGAAATCAATATAGTTATGCCGAGATGGATAACCAACTTAAAGAAAGGGCATTGGCTTAAAGAAGAAATATTTTCCTCCATAAAAGCCGCCGCAATGGGAGTAAATCATGTGCGAGAAGTTAAGGGCGTGGCCGAGGAAATATGTGAATGTAAGGAAGTTTCGGATGCGCAAATTGATGGGATAGATTTAGGCAAGGGCAGCGCGGATATTTCTGTAAGCCTGAATGGTGATTTGTTCTTTAAGGTGCTTGGAGAAGAAACAGGCATAGAGATTACGGGAGAGAGCGACCTTCTTCCGCTTTTGCGTGAACTTACGGCAATCAAAAAAGAATTTGGCAAGATAAAAAGTGCGCTTGAAGAAGTTGAGGCAACCGGTTATGGAATAGTTATGCCAAGCATCGACGAGCTTTCGCTTGAAGAACCCGAAATAATGAAACAGGGCGGAAGATATGGTGTAAGGCTTAGGGCAAGTGCTCCATCGATACATATGATGAAAGCAACAATAAATACGGAGGTAAGCCCGATAGTAGGTTCAGAAAAGCAGTCGGAAGAGCTTGTAATGTACCTTTTAAAGGAATTTGAGGAAAATCCCCAAAAAATTTGGGAATCCAATATATTCGGCAAAAGCCTGCATGCGCTTGTAAATGAGGGACTGCATAATAAGCTGCATCATATGCCGGTTGAGGCACGCATGAAATTGCAGGAAACGCTTGAAAGAATAATCAATGAAGGGTGCAGCGGACTGATTTGCTTTATACTTTAAAAAGGCAAAAAAAGACCTGACGCGAAATTAAACGTCAGGTCATTTTTTATTATTGATTTTTAGGCTGGTTAAAACCGGACGAATTCTTCCGGCTGTTCATTCCTCTTCTTTATTTTCATGATGTGGGGAATTGCGGACGATTTCTATTGCTTTTACAATGGCAATGTCTATGTCCACCGAATTTTGCTTTGAAACCGCGTCAATTCTTTTTAGGAGTTCTCCCTTTTTCGTGTTTACATACTGTGGTTTTATTTGGTTGAGAGCTAATGCAAGCATATCCATAAAGCATGTTTCGCACTTGCAGCAATCATACTCTTTCAGGAGCTCTTCAAGCCTTTCCTTTACGATAATTTCCGTCATGTTCATAAGTGCCATTAAATTAACCACCTTTTCTAATTTTTAAAATTTATTCATAACCAGCCCGGTTATCAACTTTGGATAGAAATAGGTTGATTTTTGTGGCATTTTTTCTCCTGCAAGTGCTACATCTTTAATTTCGCTTACTCGTGTTGGATTAAGTATGAATACGCAGTTTACGTCGTCTTTTTCTGCGGCAGAAATTGCTTCGTCAAAATTTCGTGTATAAATGAGATTTTTTTGGTTTGCCATATTTTCTTTATCTATGCCTAAAAGCTTTTCAAGGACAAGCGTATGGAGTATGCTTACATCCAAATTGCAATACGCTTCCGACATAGATGGAAGTATTTTTTTTACAGCATTTTTATCTTTAAGCACTAAAAGGGAGTAATTATTCCCTCCGGCATAAAAAGCAAAAGCCTTGTCGCCGTTTTTATAAAATTCACGCAAACGGCGTTCTATATTTTGGATTCCGCTTTCATTGATGACATCAAAATATTCCGCGCATGCTTCAAGAAGCTTTTGCGGATTAAAATCCGCAAGACCTCTTACTATCCTGTGTGTAGGAAATACTTCAAGTCCTTCGTTTTCCATGTTTACAAGCATCATGCAGGCATATCCGCTAAGCTCGTTTGAGATTCCTTTTTCGCATAGATGTTTGTGGAAGTTAAGTGCGGTTTCGTACCTGTGATGTCCATCGGCAATATAAAGCTTTTTTTGCTCAAATATTTGTGAAAGCTTTGAAATTACGTTTTCATCAAAAACGCACCACATTCTGTGGATTGTGCCGTCGCCATCAACGACTTCCATATCAGGTTTTCCGGAAGAACAGGAATCAATCAGCGAATAAGCTCCGGAATCTTCATCCATATAGAGCGAATAAATTTGGCTAAAATTGCAAAAGGTTTCGGACATTAGATTAAAGCGGTCGGTTTTTGCTTTGGAAAGCGTTTCCTCATGCGGAAGTATAATTCCTTTTGAAAATTCTTCAAGCTTTACAAGACAAACGAAACCTTTTACGGATTTTTTTACCACGCCGACACTAAATTCCATTTCGTAAACGTAAATTCCGTCTTTTGAGTCTTTTTCAAGTATGCCTTCGCTCATCCATTTTTCTAAAGTTTCTCCGGCCTCCTTGTAGCGGTTTTCGCCGCCGGACGGAAGCTCCAGCCTTACTATATTATGCGGATTTTTGCTTATAAATTCTTTTCTTTGTTCTTCAGAAATAATATCATAAGGTGGGCATACAAGAGTGTTTAAATCCCCGCTTTTAAAACGAAGTCCGCGAAATCCTCTTATTGTTGCCATTTATGCGCTCCTCTCAAAAATTATTGCTCATTTGCTCCACAGCATTTTTTGTACTTTTTCCCGCTTCCGCAAGGGCAGGGGTCATTCCTGCCGACCTTGTGCACGGTTCTTGGTGCAGATAAGTCCCCGCCGGGTGTTCCAGCATTTGGTTCTTCCGGCTTTGCAACCTGTTCACGCTTGGGAAGAGGTTGATTTTTCTTCAATTGGATGGTAAACAGCAGCCTTACAGTATCCTCGCGTATGGACTCAATCATTGCGTCAAACATTTCAAAGCCTTCATATCTGTATTCAACAACAGGATTTTTCTGTCCGTAAGCTCTGAGTCCTATACCTTTTTTGAGTTCCTCCATATCATCAATATGGTCCATCCACTTGGTATCAACGATTTTAAGCAGAACGATTCTTTCGATTTCCCTAAGCACATCGGAACCGAATTCCTCCTCGCGTATCTTGTAATATTCAAGTGCGCGGTCGGTAAGATGTGTTATAATTTCGTCGCGTGTAATTTTTTGCAATTCTTCGGTTGTATAATCAAAATCTGTCGGAACGGTCAGCACTCCCATAAAATGCTCACGCAATCCCTTTAAGTTCCAATCGTCGTGAATATTTTCATCAAGCAGGTATTTTAATACTGTTTCGGAAATCAAATCCTTTATCATCTTAACGATATATTCGTGAATATCTTCGCCGTCAAGCACCATTGAACGCTGCTTGTAAATAATTTCACGCTGTTTGCTCATTACATCGTCGTAGTTGAGGACGTTCTTTCTTATGCTGAAATTTCTGCCCTCAATTTTCTTTTGGGACGATTCAATTACCCTTGTGAGCATTTTGCTTTCTATTGGCATATTTTCGTCAACATTCAAGCTTGTCATCATGTTTTGCAGCCTTTCGCCGCCAAACAGCCTCATAAGGTCATCTTCAAGTGAAAGGAAGAATCTGCTTTCTCCCGGGTCACCCTGACGTCCGGAACGTCCTCTCAACTGGTTGTCTATTCTTCGCGATTCATGCCTTTCCGTACCGATTATAAAAAGTCCGCCGGCTTCTCTTACGGCAATAGCCTTTTCGTCAACCTCGGCCTTGAATTTTTCATAAAGTTCGCGATATTTTTCCCTTGCTGCAAGGATTTCCTCATCCTCTGTTTCGGAAAAACCTACTGCTTCGCTTATAACTTCTTCTGGGATTCCAAGCTTGCGCATTTCAGCCTTTGCAAGGAATTCTGCATTTCCGCCTAAAAGAATATCGGTACCGCGTCCTGCCATGTTTGTGGCTATGGTAACAGCTCCAAACTGTCCTGCCTGGGCAACTATTTCAGCTTCTTTTTGATGGTGCTTTGCATTGAGGACATTGTGCTTTACTCCTTTGCGTTTGAGCATTTCGCTCAAATGTTCAGATTTTTCGATTGAAATTGTTCCAACAAGTACAGGTTGTCCTTTTTGATGGCATTCAAGCACTTGTTCAATTACTGCATTGAATTTTGCATTTTCGGTTTTATATACAACATCGGGATGGTCTTTTCTTATAACCGGTTTATTTGTAGGAACTTCTATAACGTCAAGCTTATATATTTCCTTGAATTCATCTTCTTCGGTCATAGCTGTTCCGGTCATGCCGGAGAGTTTTGAGTACAGACGGAAGTAATTTTGGAAAGTTATTGTTGCAAGAGTTTTGCTTTCATGTGCAACCTCAACGCCTTCTTTTGCTTCGATAGCCTGATGAAGCCCATCGTTGAAGCGTCTTCCAAACATAAGACGACCGGTAAATTCATCAACTATTATTACCTGTCCGTCGTTGACAACATAATCAATGTCCCTGTGCATTACGCCATGAGCCTTAATTGCCTGGTTTATATGGTGGAGCAGGGTAATATTGTCAGCATCCATAAGATTTATCACATTGAAGTATTTTTCAGCCTTTTTAACCCCACGCCTTGTAATTGTAGCAGTTTTTGCCTTTTCATCTATAATGTAGTCGCAATCTTCGTTAATTTCCTCTTGGTCCGCCTTGTCGTCAAGTTCAACGACTTTTTTAGGAACGAGGGTTCTTGCAAATTTGTCAACCTGTACATACAAATCTGTAGATTTGTCGCCTCTTCCAGAAATTATGAGAGGAGTTCTTGCTTCGTCTATAAGTATTGAATCGACTTCGTCCACGATGGCAAAATTATGTCCTCTCTGCACGCGGTCTTCTTTGTAGGTAACCATGTTGTCGCGCAGGTAGTCAAATCCGAATTCGTTGTTTGTTCCATATGTTATGTCACAGCCATATGCCGCACGTCTTTGTGTATTGTCCATGTCATGGAGTATCACGCCTATTGAAAGGCCGAGATAGCGATAGATTTTTCCCATTTCTTCGGATTGGAATTTTGCAAGGTAGTCATTTACCGTAACGACATGCACGCCTTTTCCTTCAAGTGCATTTAAGTAAGATGCAAGACATGCCACAAGAGTTTTTCCTTCACCGGTTTTCATTTCGGCTATTCTGCCTTGGTGAAGCACGATAGCTCCCAAAATCTGAACGGGGAACGGGCGCTTTCCAAGCACTCTGTCCGCTGCTTCACGGCACGTTGCAAGTGCTTCCGGAAGGATATCATCAAGAGTTTCGCCGTTTTGGAGTCTTTCTTTTAAAATTTTTGTCTGGGAGCGCAGAGTTTGCTCGCTCATTGCTTTATATTCATCTTCAAGATCTAGAACGCGCTGCTTAATGGGTTCTATTCTTGAAAGTTCCCTTTTGCTGTAACTGCCGAATATGGTATCAAGTATACTCATTGGATTTTCCGCCTTTACTGTTTTTGGTAACAAATATTTTTAAAAAGCATAAATTATTGTTTTACAATTTATACCTCTCACAATTACTCAAACTATATTATATATCATTTTTTAACAGCTGTCAACGAATTTATTAATTTTAGCAGATGTTCGAATTTTGATTTAATAATTTGTTTTTGGAGCAAACAGCGTTTGTCAGGGGATAATAAAAAAGCCCGGGAATCCGGACTTTTTATCGTGCTGTTAAAAATTAAAATATTCTTTTGCGTTTTTATAGCAAATGCCGCTTGTGATTTCGCCTAAAAGCTTTGTATCTTCGGGAAATTCTCCGTTTTCCACCCATTTGCCCAAAAGGTCGCAAAGTATACGCCTGAAATATTCATGCCTTGGATATGAAAGAAAACTTCTTGAATCGGTCAGCATTCCTATAAATCCCGCAAGGTATCCGTAATTGGCAAGTGAAACGAGATGTTCCCTCATACCCGGCAGATTGTCATTGAACCACCATGCCGAGCCATGCTGGATTTTGCAGATTTCTCCTCCCCCTTGGAAACAACCTATAATTGTATCTATAACCTGGTTGTCATTGGGATTTAAGCTGTAAACTATTGTTTTTGGCAAAGAATTTTCTTTTTCAAGCGCATTGAAAAAATCTGCCATTTCAGATGCAGGCGCATAATTGTTTATGCAGTCGTAGCCTGTA
This sequence comes from Oscillospiraceae bacterium, assembly GCA_029267825.1. Taxonomy (GTDB): domain Bacteria; phylum Bacillota; class Clostridia; order Oscillospirales; family Ruminococcaceae; genus JAIHAL01. The sequence continues at coordinate 2,508 of JAJUHO010000053.1, read as the reverse complement.
TCTGGTCCTAAACTTTCAAACATCCTGCTGTTATTGTTGCGTTTGCAGCCGTAATGCAGCTGCATTGCCCAACCAAGTTTTTTGTATTCAGCCGCGCAGAAAAGCATGAATGATGTTTTGTATTTTTGTATTTCTTCGGCAGTAACGGGGGAGTTGTTTCTCCTTTTTAAAAATATATTTTCAATTTCTTCGTCATTTGCCGGACAATAAGCAATGTATTCAAGGGCATGGTCGGAGATTTTACATCCGTTTTTTGCAAAAAACTCCATTCTATTTTTAAGTGCATTTTTTAAATCATTGTAGCTTTCAATTTTAGTTTTGCAGACATCTGAAAGCCTTGATAGACAATTTAAAAAATCTTTTGACTCTATGTTCATGTATTTGTCAGGACGCCATGTAGGATAAACGACAGTATTAAAGCTTTTGTCTTCGGCTATGAGCCTGTGCCATTCAAGAGAGTCAGCAGGGTCATCAGTTGTGCAAATTACTTCAACATTTGATTTTTTGATTATATTTCTTACGCTCATTTCAGGGTCAGCAAGCTTTTCATTGCAGATGTTCCATACTGTTTCGGCTGTTTCGGAATTAAGTATGCCGTTGTATCCAAAATACCTTCTCAATTCAAGATGGCTCCAATGATAAAGTGGATTGCCTATAGCCTTTCCTAAAACTTCGGCATATTTTAAAAATTTATCATGGTCTGAAGCGGAACCTGTTATGTAAGCTTCATCCACTCCCGCAGCACGCATTAACCTCCATTTGTAGTGGTCGCCGCCAAGCCATAATCTGGTGATGTTTTCAAAGCGTTTGTCTTTTGCGATTTCCTCAGGATTTATATGGCAGTGGTAGTCGATTATAGGCAGATTTTTGGCATAATTGTGATAAAGAGATTTTGCGGTCTCGCTTGAAAGCAAAAAATCATTGTCCATAAATGGTTTCATTATAATTCCCCCGTTTTATTTTTAAGCAAAGCTTGACCTGTTTTGCTTATAATTGCCCTAATGTTTAAAGCTTTAGCAAATATGTAAGCACTTTCTTTAATTTCGTAAATAATTATATAATAACATCAAACAAAAAGCAAGCAGGCAAAATAAATAATGTTAAATAGCACTAAAAAACAGCAATTATATTATTTGAATTGTATAAAATTTATTATAATTCATTGACTAATTTAATTTGTTGATATATAATTTTTTTGTAAGCATTTACTGTAAATAAATTTGTATGGGAGTGTGCAAAAATGCTGGTATCGGAGTACATAGATAATTACCTTAAAAATTACCAAAACTATAAGCCTCATTGGAATTATGAAGATGGCTGCGTTTTAATGGGTTGCAGGAGACTTTATGAGGTAACCGGCGAGAAAAAATACCTTGATTTTATAATAAGGTATCTTGAACCTGTTATTGATAATGACGGAACGATAAAAAACTATGAAACCGATAAGGATAATATTGATAGCTTCAATTCGGGGAAGGCACTTTTTATTGCGTATAAAGAGACCGGAGATGAAAAATATAGGAAAGCAATAGAATTCCTTATTAAAAGACTTATGGCACATCCGAGAATAAAGTCGGGAAATTTTTGGCATAAAGATAATTATCCAAATCAGGTATGGCTTGACGGACTTTATATGGCACAGCCGCTGTATATGGAGTATGAAACTTTATTTAATGATAAAAAAAATTATGATGATATTTTAAATCAGTTTAAAAATGTCAGGAAATATATGTTTAATAAAGAAAAAGGCCTTTATTATCATGGCTATGACGATGCAAGAATTCAGCTTTGGGCGGATAAAGAAACCGGACTTTCAAAAAATTTTTGGTTAAGGTCAATAGGCTGGTACATGATGTCGCTTATAGATGTCATTGACGCAATGTCAAAGGAAATGACCGAATACTGCAATTATTTTTGCAGCCTTTTTGAAGAAGCGGTTTCCGGCATATTAAGGTATCAAGATAATGAAACGAAGCTTTTTTATCAAGTTGTCGACCATCCTGAAGTGCAGGGCAATTATACTGAAACTTCAGGTTCTGCAATGATTGCATATTCAATTATGAAAGCATGTGCTATTGGAGTTCTTGATAGAGAAAAATATGCTGTGAAAGGAATTGAAATTTTTGATTCCATTGTAAAATATAAGCTTATTCTTGAAAACGGCAGCTTAAAACTATCTGATATATGCAGCGTTGCAGGACTTGGCCCCGGAAAAGAGCGTGACGGAAGCATAGAGTATTATCTTAGTGAAAAAATTGTTTCGGATGATTCCAAGGGCGTTGGTGCCTTTATGATGGCTTATTCTCAAAAACTGCTTCTTGAAAATGCTTGAGCTAAAAATTCCAAATGAAATGTTAAGAATGAAAATTGCCGGACAAACGGTTTTGAAGTTTGTCCGGCAAATTTTATTTTCCAAGCTCAATCATTGCGTTGATGCATTTTGATGCTTTTTGGATTGTCTGTTCGTCCATTTGAATTTCAAGTCCGCCTTCACCTTTAAGGGCATTT
>JAJUHO010000071.1 GCA_029267825.1 Oscillospiraceae bacterium | reverse complement strand
TGACCAGCTTAAATATGCAAAGGGCTATGACCATAACTGGGTTGTCGATGGCAATGGATTTAGGCTTGCGGCGGAGCTTTTCAGCGAAAGTACGGGTATAGTTATGAACACATATACCGATTTGCCGGGAATACAGTTTTACAGCGGAAATTATATGAATGGAAAGCCAATCGGCAAAGATGGTGCGGTTTATGGATTTAGAAGCGGACTTTGCCTTGAAACTCAATTTTTCCCCAATTCTATGAAGCATAAGAATTTTCCATCGCCGGTTTTGAAAAAAGAGCAAACTTATCACAGCATTACAGTTTACGAATTTAAAACAAGATAAAATTTATGCGGCATAGCGCTTTAAGAGGGAGCGCTATGCCGCATATTGCTTTATGTTTAAATTTTTACCTGATTTTTATTTTTGCCGCCCTAAAAAATATATTTATCAGAGTATAATTATATATGCTGAAAATTTTGACGCATTAGCCCCATTTAATTTTTGTAATTTTAATATTTTAAACCTTTCGGCATTATGGAAACGGAGCAATGTATGGGAGAAATTATAAAATTAAACGAATTAGGTGAGGATGATTTATGCCGCGGGATAAGCTTTTATATGCTTGCAAAAGATTTTGCCGATATAAAACAGCAAAATAAAAGCAGGCTTTCGGGAAAAGAAATAAAAATCATAGTGCAATCTCTTGCCGCAGGCAGAGATTGTGCTTGGGAAAAGATACAAAATATAGCTTTGTTTAAAAGCCTTTTTGCGGAAAATCCGGATATAAAAACATCGCTTGAAAAAATTAAAAATTATGATGAGTATACTTACAAACATTCTTTAAATACGGCCTTTTATGCAATGCTTATTGCAAAATGGCTTAGATTTCCTGAAAAGCAGGTAAAAGAAATAATAACTGCCGGACTTTTGCACGATATAGGAAAGCTTAAAATCCCACTGGATGTGCTCAATAAAAAAGAAAAAATTACGGACTATGAATACGGGCTAATAAAAAACCATACCATATATGGCTTTAATTTAATAAGGGAAATCAGGGGAATTAACGATGCTGTAAGGCAGGCAGTTCTGCTTCACCATGAAAGGGCGGACAGGTCCGGATATCCTTTTAACTCTCATCCCGCAAATGTGAATGTTTATGCAAAAATAATTGCCGTTGCGGATGTTTACGATGCAATGTGCTCCGATAGGGTGTATAAGAAACGAAAAAGCCCCTTTGCTGCGTTCGGGATGTTTAAAAACGAAGGACGTGAAATTTTTGACGCCAAAATTTTAAAGCCGTTTTTAAGCAGAATGCCAAAGTATTTGGTAGGCATGGACGTATTGCTTTCCGATGGCATTATTGGAACCATATATGAAATTCTGCCGGATTTGCCTGAATATCCTTTGGTTAAAACACCGTATGGGCTTGTTGCAACCGGCAGTGAAGTGTTTATCATACGGCTTATATAAAGAAAAACCGCCGCAAAAGTACGGCGGTTTTTTAGTGATGTTATTTTTCGGAAACAATTTCTTTGACGGATGATGCAAGTCCGGCAATTCCTTGGATTTCGGACGGGATAATAATTTTTGTGGCTTTTCCGTCGGCTGCTTTTGCAAAGGCTTCAAGGCTCTTAAGCGCAATAACCTGAGAATTCGGATTTGCGTTGTTGAGCTTTACAATGCTGTCTGCAATTGCCTGTTGAACAAGTGCAATAGCTTCGGCTTCACCTTGTGCTTCAAGGATTTTTTGCTGTCTTATACCGTCAGCGCGTAAAATCATTGCCTGCTGTTCTGCTTCTGCCTTTAAAATTTCCGCTTGCTTTTCAGCTTCGGCGCGCAGGATTTTTGATTCCTTTTCACCTTCGGCAACAAGGATTTGCGACTTTTTGTCACCCTCTGCTTGAAGGATTTTCTCACGTCTTTCACGTTCTGCCTTCATCTGCTTTTCCATGGCGTCTTGTATTTCTCTTGGGGGAAGGATGTTTTTAAGCTCCACGCGGTTTACCTTAATTCCCCAGCGGTCTGTTGCCATGTCAAGGATGGATGTTATTTTTGTGTTTATTACATCTCTTGAAGTAAGGGTGGTATCAAGTTCCATTTCGCCTATGATATTTCTAAGCGTTGTTGCGGAAAGATTTTCAATTGCAGAAAGAGGCCTTTCAACTCCATAAGTATATTGCTTTGCATCTGTAACCTGATAGAAAACCACCGTGTCGATTTGCATTGTTACGTTGTCCTTTGTAATAACCGGCTGCGGCTTAAAATCAACAACCTGTTCCTTGATGGAAACCTTTTTTGCAACCTTGTCGATAAACGGAACAAGAAAATGCGGACCGGTACCCCAAGATTGATAATATGTGCCAAGTCTTTCAACAACATAAACTTGAGCTTGCGGTACGATTTTAATGCATGAAACAATGATTAAAAGCAAAACAATAATGATGCCTAAAATAACTAATTGCATATAAGACAACCCCTCTAATCTCATATTAATAAAACTCCTTTTTTAAAATCATTCTTCTTTTGCGACGGAAACATAAAGCTTTGCGCCTTCAATTTTATCCACGACAACTGTTTCTCCGGCCGGAATTATTTCTCCGCCGCTTGAGAGTGCCATCCAATCCACTTCGTTGAGTCTGACTCTGCCTGTCATTTTAAGATTGTCTATGTTTTCGATAACCAAAGCTTTTTTGCCTATGTCCATTTCAGTGTTTGTGGGAACTGGAGGTCTTGAAAAAAGCTTTTTGAGCACCGGGCGGGTAAATATCAGCAGCAAAAGGGAAACTCCAGCGAAAACTGATATTTGGATAAAAAGAGGCATCGGCAATGCGGCAATTACAGCCGCGGCAATAGCGCCCGCTGCAAACCATATTGAAACGAGCTGCATTGTGGCAAGTTCGGCTATAACGAAAATAACAAAAGCCGCCAGCCAGAAGATAACTTCACCTGAAAATCCTGTCATAATTTTTCTCCTTTCCGCTTCATTTGGCGCCAAAATCAGCAAAATGCTTTTTTAAAAAAGCTTTGGGATTTTTCCCTTGACATTATATTATCACAGTTTGGATATATATACAAGTTTGTTTTTGACATAAAAGCAATTAAAAAGCCTGTTTTTTAAAAATGCAAAATATTTTTTTAACAAGCCATGCAAGGCGGTTTTAAGGCATTAGCAGCATTTTGCGCACATATTTTTCAATTTGAATAAAATCCTGTGTTTTCTCATGTTTTCTCTGTTTTTCTCGTTAAATCTCGTGTTTTCATATTTTACGGGCCGGAAAATAAAAAATCCGCATTTCAAACCTGAAATGCGGACTTCAAAGCGTTTTGCTTTGGTGAGACATCGGGGGTTCGAACCCCGGACCCTTTGATTAAAAGCCAAATGCTCTGCCAGCTGAGCTAATGTCTCATTTGCAGAACGCTTAATTATTATAACAAAAAGGGATACCGCTGTCAACAAGTTTTTTTATTTTTTACTTTAATTACAACTTTTTTGTTATTTGATTTTGATTTTTATGCAATAATAACAATTTAAAAGAAAAAACATACTGTTATAGCGCTGACAATAAATCCGGTCAAGTCCGCCATAAGGGCACAAAACAGCGTATGCCTTATTTTTTTTATTTTTGTCGAGCCAAAATAAACTGCTATGGTATAAAACGTCGTTTCCGTAGAGCCAAGCATAACACTTGCCACCCTGCCGGCAAAGCTGTCCGGATGGACCGAATTTAAAATCCCTTCATATACAGCAAGTGCACCGCTGCCTGAGATGGGCCGGACTAATGCAAGCGGCATACATTCGGCAGGGAAGTGAAAAAATGATGCTACTGGCGAAACCGCATAAGAAAGTATGTCAAAAGCTCCTGATGCTTTAAACATTCCCACCGCTGTCATAAGTGCTATTATTGCCGGAAGTATGCTTATGCCTGTTTTAAGGGTTTCCTTTGCTCCCTCAATAAATTCATTAAAAACATCAACGTCTTTTATAAGGCCGAATATAAGCACTCCGCCTATTATGCAGGGAATAATAAAATCGGTAAATTTCATTTTTTCCTCCTTGCCTTGTTAAGCACAAGCGCTAAAATAAGCCCTGTACCGACACTTAAAAATGAGGTTATCCATACGCAGGGGAGGATGTCAAACGGCTGCAAAGAACCATGCTTTAACCTTAATGAAGCGACCGTTGTTGGAATGAGTGTTATTGAGGCGGTATTTAGAACCGTAAATACTATCATATTTTCACTTGCGCTGTCTTTTGTATGGTCCTCTTTTTCAAGCGCGTGCATTGCCTCTATTCCAAGCGGAGTTGCTGCGTTTCCAAGCCCCAAAAGATTTGCCGCCACATTCATGGAAATTGCCTTAAAAGCCTTTCCGTTAAAATCAAGGTTTTTAAAAATCAATTTAGCAACCGGTTTGAAAAGAGAACTTAATTTGCTTGTAAGACCGGATTTGTCGGCAATCCTCATAATTCCTCCCCAAACGCACATTCCTCCCAGCAAATAAAGGAAAAGCTCTATTGCCTTTGCACCTTCTTCAAGTGCGGCGTTTGAAACCTCGTCAATCCGGCCTGTGCTTATTCCAAAAATAACGGATAAAATTATCATTATTCCGAAAACCCACTTCATCATAACAATACTCACCTTTATGGGAATTATATAAATTTTATTTTGCCGGTTACTGATTTTTAATGCTTAAAATCTATTATTTTTTGATGTTCACAACTTTCCCATATTATTTCCATATAAAATAAATTGACAATTTTATACAAGATAGTTATAATATAGCTGTAAAGCAAAAAAATATTTTTGCTTTTTACAAGATGAATTTTATTTTAACACAAAGATTTTACAGGAGGAATTCTAAAATGAAAGCAACCGGAATGGTTAGAAAAATTGACGAACTTGGAAGAATAGTGCTTCCTATCGAACTTAGGAGAACTTTGGATATTGCCGAAAGGGACCCTGTTGAAATTTATGTTGACCAAGACACGATTATTCTCAAAAAATACAAGACAAGCTGTGTTTTTTGCGGAAATCAAGAAAATCTCATAGATTTCAAAGGCAAAAATGTTTGCGCAGACTGCCTTACCCAGCTTAAAAAGTAAGAATTCAGAATTAGTTTCAGCTTAATACATATCAAAAAATTCCTTTCTCGCTTTAAATGTTGAAAGGAATTTTTTGTTTTTTTGTTGTATTTTTGTACAAAATATATTATAATAGTAAAGACAAAATTTATTGCTGAAAGGTCGATGAGGATTGCTTTTTCTGGACGTAAATGAGCTCTTTCCCGGCATGAGGCTGGCAAGAGATATACACTACTATGACACTTCTAAAAGAAAAATGATTGAGCTGAAAAAAGGAACCGATCTTACAAGCGAACACATACGTGGATTTAAAGCTTCAAACATCAATGGCGTGTATGTGGACTACATACCTGACGATTTGGAAACTGTTTCAAACATTGATGACGGGCTTAAAGACGATGCAGTAGCAGCGCTTAGAACTCTTGCAGACAATTTTTTGAATACTCCCGAAAGTATTCAGGCGCTGCATATACAGTCGCTTTCCAAAATTTCTTCCATGCTTGTGGAAAGCCTTTCTCAGGATAAAAGTGCACTTGTGAACATTTTTAACCTGAAAAAACATGATGAATACACTTACCACCATTCGGTAAGCGTTGCCGTTATTGCTGTCGCAATTGGCATGGAGCTTGGGTTTGATGAAAAAACCCTGCGTGACCTTGCCCTCAGCGGAATGTTGCATGATATAGGAAAGGTTACTATTCCGGTAGAGATAATAAACAAGCCCGCAAGACTTACAAACCGTGAATTTGACGTAATAAAGACGCACCCTATAAATGCCGGAGTTCATCTTGTAAAAAGGAATTTTGTAAATGAAAATACTTTTAAGGGGATTGTTTTCCATCATGAGAGATGGGACGGAACAGGGTACCCAAACGGGCTTGACGGGGATAAGATTCCGCTTTTTGCAAGGATTATAACAGTTGCGGACGTTTACGATGCCCTTACCTCAAACAGACCTTACAGAACGCCGATGCAGCCATCCGAGGCAATAGAATACATAATGGGGGGCTGCGGTTCTATTTTTGATGTGGATATAGTAAAGGTTTTCCTTAAAAAAATAGCGCCCTATCCTGCCGGCAAAAAAGTAAGGCTAAGCGACGGCAGGATAGCGACGGTGGTGAAAAATAATCCGGAGCATCCGCTTCGTCCTGTTGTAAAAATAAACGGGACGTCGGAAATCATTGACCTTTTAAAAGACCGCAATGCAATGAATATTACAATTAAAGAAGTTATATAATTAAAAGCTTTTAACAAATCTTACCGCTTTTGCAAACCATTCGGCACAAACTTCGTTGTATTGACATTCGGCACCTGAAGTTGTATCATCACAAAGCGATATTCCATGTCCGCCTTGCGGATAAATATGGCTTTCAAACGGAATTTTATTTTTGCTTAGTGCTTCGGTAAAGAAAAGTGTGTTTTCAACGGGTACGCATCCGTCATCAGCGGCATGCCAAATAAATACCGGAGGAGTTTTGGGGCTTACTTGTTTTTCAAGAGAAACAAGGTCAAGCTTGTCTTTGCTTGGGTTTTCGCCTATGATGTTGCGGATTGAGCCTTCGTGTGCATATTCGCCGCTGACAATAACAGGGTAGGCAAGGATTGCACCGTTAGGCTTATGTTCATCGGTAAAGCCAAGAGGATTTTTTACAAAATCCTTGTCCCAAAGGGTTGCAAGGCTTGCTGCAAGATGTCCTCCTGCCGAAAAACCACAAATGAAGATTTTATCGGGGTTTATATCCCATTGCTGTGCATTTTTGCGCACGAAAGCAAGGGCTGATGCCGCTTCAAGCAAGGCTGTGGGGAACGGCTTATTTACTACGCTGTACCTTAGAACAAAGGCATGTATGCCAAAAGCGGCAAATCTTAAAGCTATCGGCTCAGCTTCACGGTCAGATACAAATTCATATCCGCCTCCCGGGCAAACGATTACAGCCGGGCGGCTTTTTTTGCCTATCTCCGGCGAAACATCTATCGTATACGCCGCAAGCGTTGGATTTAAGCCCTCGGATGGAAGTCCTGCCTTGTCATAGGGAACTTTAATGTCGAAAATTTCTTTTTTCATCAAAAGATGCCTCCTTGATTTTTTTATAAAACAAGTATAATATTTTATGCGGCAATTATCAAGGGTTAATTTTAAAAAAACGAGGTGTGTTTATGAAAGCATTGATAACAGGGGCAAGCTCCGGTATAGGAAGGGATATTGCAATTGTTTTGAATAAAATGGGGCATGATTTGGTGCTTGTTTCAAGAAGCGGCGATAAGCTGCGGGAATTGAGCAAAAGTTTAAAAGGAAATGTTAAAATTATTCCATTGGATTTGTCAAATCCGAATGCCTGTTTTGAACTTTATGAGATGATAAAAGACGATGGGATAGACATACTTGTAAACAATGCGGGATATGCCGCATTTGGGGAGTTCTGTCAAACACCGCTTGAAACCGAGCTTAATTTGATAGACCTTAATATAAAAGCCGTGCATATTATTTCAAAATTGTTTTTAAAGGATTTTATGGCAAAAGATAAGGGATATATTTTAAATGTTGCATCCGTTGCTGGAGTGTTAGGTGGAGGGCCATTGCTTTCTTCGTATTATGCCTCAAAGGCATATGTTGTAAGGCTTTCGCAGGCGATTTACGAGGAATTAAGAAGAAAGGGAAGCAATGTTTCAATAAGCATTTTGTGCCCGGGGCCGGTTGATACTAATTTTAATGAAAGAGCAGGAGTGAGGTTTGCAGTAAAGGGCATGAACAGCCTTGATGTGGCAAAGTATGCCGTAGACTCAATGTTTAAGGGAAAGCTTATGATTTTCCCCGGGGCAAAAACAAAAGCAGGGGCTTTTTTGAGAAGGCTTGCGCCTGAAAAACTCTTGCTTAAGCTTACATACGATTTTCAAAAGGCAAAAGAATAGTTTGACGGCAAGAATGTGGCGTGATATAATTTTAAAATACGGATTTTTATTTGCGGAGGTAAAATTTAAATGAATATTGAAACAAAATGCCTGCATGAGGGTTATATTCCTAAAAACGGCGAACCAAGAGTGGTTCCGATAGTGCAAAGCACTACTTATGTTTTTGATTCAACAGAGCATATAGGACAGCTTTTTAATATGCCTACCGAGCATATGTATTCAAGGATTTCAAATCCTACGGTTGAGGCTGTGGAGAAAAAGATTGCTGCACTTGAAGGCGGAGTTGGCGCGATATGCACATCAAGCGGACAAGCTGCATCTCTTTTGTCAATACTTAATATTTGTTCTGCGGGGGACAGCTTTATTTCCACTTCCACCATTTATGGAGGGACAATAAATCTTTTTGCCGTAACACTTAAAAAGTTTGGAATAGAATGTATTTTTGTGGATGCCGACGCACCTGAAGAGGAAATCCAAAAGGCTTTTAAAGCTAATACAAAGGCTGTTTTTGGAGAAACTCTTGCAAATCCGGCACTTTCAGTGCTTGATATAGAGAAATTTGCAAGGATAGCTCATAAAAATGGCGTTCCGCTTATAATTGACAATACATTTGCAACGCCAATACTTTGCCGGCCGATAGAATATGGCGCGGACATCGTGGTGCATTCAACTACAAAATACATGGACGGGCATGCCGTTCAGGTTGGAGGGGTAATTGTAGACAGCGGAAATTTTGACTGGTCAAATGGGAAATTTCCTGAATTTACAGAGCCTGACGAAAGCTATCACGGTGTGGTTTATACAAGAGAATTTGGAAAACTTGCGTATATAATCAAAGCAAGGATGCAGCTTATGAGGGATTTAGGCTGTTCTCCTTCGGCACATTCGGCATTTCTTTTAAATCTTGGACTTGAAACGCTTCATATCAGAATGGAAAGATATTGTTCCAATGCAAAGACTGTTGCGGAATATTTAAGCAAGTCTGACAAAGTTGAAATTGTAAATTATCCCGGGCTTGAAGGGGATAAGTATTATGATTTGGCAAAAAAATATCTTCCACTTGGATGCAGCGGGGTTATTTCGTTTTCAATCAAAGGAGGCAGGGAAAATGCCGTTAAGTTTATGGATAGCTTAAAGCTTGCCTCAAATGTTGTCCATGTTGCGGATATACGCACCTGCGTGCTGCATCCGGCATCGGCGACACATCGCCAGCTTACCGATGAACAGCTTGTTGCTGCCGGCATAAATCCTGGGATGATAAGGCTGTCGGTGGGACTTGAAAGTATTGATGACATAATTGCCGACTTAGAGCAGGCTTTTGCTAAGATAAATTGATTTTAATAAATATAAAAATCGGCATAATCCGTTAATTAAAACGGTTATGCTGATTTTTTTATATGGTTTGTTGCTGTGGTAAAGTTTCTGCTGGTTCTACCTTTTTATCTGCAAGAGTCAAAAGACAATGGATTGCATTTTTTGATAAATTAAAATATAAGTTGAATTTTTAAATTGACATAGATTATATTAAGCTTTTCATGTACCCAAGAAATTCGTCATACTGTGACTCGGAAAGCATTGGCAAGTCCATGTCTGGCAAATTAAGTTGCTTCAAAACGCTTTTTCGAATATTTACACTGCCTCTTTGAAACTCTTTTGCGGAAACCTGCACTCCTGTTTTAAGTTTTTCAACAAGAGTTTGGTT
>JAJUHO010000082.1 GCA_029267825.1 Oscillospiraceae bacterium | reverse complement strand
TTTAATCAACATTTAAATCCCTCCTGTAAAAATATATTTTAATATACTTTAAGTATATTACTTTTTGCGCTTGTCTATAACCCTTACTGCCTTACCTTCGCTTCGTGCTATCGTCTTAGGTTCTACCAAACGGATTTTAGCGGAAATGCCAAGAGTGGACTCTACTGCCGTCTTAATAATATTTTCTTGTTCTTCAAGATTTTTAACGGTATCTGAAAACATTTCCGGTGAAATCTCAATTTGAATTTCAAGCGTATCGTTATTGTTTACCCTGTCAACAATAAGCTGATAATGCGGACTGGTATTGCCAAGCGAAAGCAGCACGCTTTCAATTTGCGACGGGAACACGTTTACGCCCTTTATTATGAGCATATCATCAGTTCTTCCACGTGGTTTAAGCATTTTTACAAGGGTTCTTCCGCACTTGCACTTTCCCCTTTCAAGCACAGCAATATCCCTTGTCCTGTATCTTATGAGAGGGAATGCTTCTTTTGTTATGCAGGTAAAAACAAGTTCGCCCTGCACTCCGTCGGGGAGCACTTCTCCTGTATCAGGGTCAATGATTTCAGGAATGAAATGGTCTTCTGAAATATGCATTCCGCTTTGGTCCTCACATTCAAACGCAACCCCGGGCCCCATGATTTCAGATAAGCCATAAATATCATAAGCCTTTATGCCAAGCTTTTCCTGTATTTCCACACGCATTTCCTCGCTCCAAGGCTCTGCCCCGAAAATTCCCGCCTTTAATTTAAGCTCGGATTTATCAACGCCCATTTCCTTTAATGTTTCCGCAAGATAAAGCGCATAGGACGGTGTGGAGCAAAGTATTGTCGAACCGAAATCCCTCATTATGGTAATTTGTCTTGCGGTATTTCCAACCGAAACAGGAATGGTGGTCGCGCCGACTTTTTCAGCTCCATAATGCAATCCAAGTCCGCCGGTAAAAAGGCCGTACCCATAAGAAACGTGGATGAAATCATCTTTTCCGCCGCCCGCAGCGGTAATTGCCCTTGCTATTACCTCTTTCCAAATTTCTATGTCGTTTTCGGTATATCCAACTACGATTTGCTTTCCTGTCGTTCCGGAAGAAGCGTGAAGCCTTACTACTTCACTCATCGGAACAGCAAAAAGTCCATATGGGTATGTATCCCTCAAATCCTGCTTTACGGTAAATGGAAGCTTTGAAAGGTCGGCAACGGATTTTATATCCTCCGGCTTCACTCCATTTTCATCCATTCTCTTTCTGTAATAAGGGACATTTTCATAAACACGCCTTACTGTCTGCGAAAGCCTGAAGCTTTGCAGCGCCTGCATTTCATAAGGAGTTGCGCATTCAATTGATTCGTTCCAATATTTAGGCATAAAAGTATCCCCTTCATTTTTATATCAGCACAAGTATTTTCAATCTTTTACAGTCTGAGCATTTTTTCCAAGGTCAAAAGCTTTTCTGTTCATTTCAAGGAATTTTTCAGGAACGCATTTTTCAAGGGCATCCTGCCAAACCTGTTCAGGAAAACCCATTTTTGTGGAAAGCACACCCATAAGCACAACATTTGACGCTTTTGGCGAACCGGCCTCTTTTGCAAGCGAAAGCGCATCGACCAAAATAACATCAACGCCAATGGCCTTAAGCTTTTCCGGTATGTTTTCAGGATAGCTTGCCGCTCCCGTAATTACCGGCATTGGGTTTAATTTTTGCGACGAAACTATCAAATGTCCGCCTTTTTTAAGATATGGCAGCCATCTTGCCGCTTCAAGCTGTTCAAAGGCAATAATTGCATCCGCCTCGCCTTTTTCTATCACCGGAGAATAAACCCTATCTCCATATTTTACATAGGTTACAACGGAACCGCCTCTTTGCGACATCCCATGCACTTCCGAAACCTTTACGTCAAAGCCTTGCGAAAGCAGAACGTTTCCAAGAAGCCTTGACGCAAGCAGGGAACCTTGTCCTCCGACTCCCACTATCATTATTGACTTTGTTCCCATTACTCTTTTCCTCCGTTTTCCTTAATTGCTCCAAATTTGCAAAGTTCCATGCAAATTCCGCACCCGGTGCATTGGGTTTGTTCGATTTCAGCCTTGCCGTCCTTCATGCTTATGCAGGGGCAGCCGATTTTAAGGCATGCCTTGCAGGATTTGCATTTGTCCTTGTCAACATAAAGCGGAGCCTTATGCTTTACATTTTTAAGGAGCGCGCAAGGTCTGCGTGCGATTATCACTGATGGTTCGCTTGCCGCAAGTTCTTCCTTTATTGCTGCCTCTGTCTGGGCAAGGCTGTACGGGTCAACCACCCTTACGCGTTCAATTCCAACGGCATGACAAAGCTTTTCAAGGTCAATCTTTGCCGCCGGGTCGCCCTTTATATTGTATCCCGTCGTAGGATTATGCTGATGTCCGGTCATTCCGGTAATGGAGTTGTCAAGTATTATAACCGTTGAATTTGTAGCATTATAGGCAATATTTATAAGTCCGGTTATTCCCGAATGAATAAATGTTGAATCGCCTATTACCGCAACGGATTTCTTTTCAGCCTCTTCTCCCCTTGCCTTGTTAAAGCCATGAAGTCCTGAAACCGACGCCCCCATGCACACAGTGGTATCCATTGCCGAAAGCGGGGCTGCCGCGCCAAGTGTATAGCAGCCAATATCGCCGCTTACGGTTATATTGTTTTTGGAAAGCGCATAGAAAACCCCTCTATGAGGGCAGCCTGCGCACATAACCGGTGGACGCACGGGAATATTTTCATCAAGAGTCGCAAATTCATTTGTTTTGCCAAGAAGCTTTTCTGCGATTATCGACTGTGAAAGTTCCCCTATAAATCCAAAAATCTCCTTGCCCTTTACACTTATGCCATGTTTTTTGCAATGCGTTTCAATTATGTCATCAAGTTCCTCAATAACATAAACCGTTTCAAATTTAGCCGCAAAATTCTTTACAAGCTCCACCGGAAGCGGATTTACAATTCCAAGCTTTAGATAAGAAACGCTATCGCCAAGAGCTTCCTTTGCATACTGGTAGCAGATTCCGCTTGTGATTACCCCTATTTTGCCGCCATTATCCTCAATTTTATTAAGTGGGGATTTTTCCGCAAACTCAACAAGCCTTTTTGTTCTTTCTTCTACAAAAACATGTCTTCCCCTTGCCATTGCAGGCATCATAACATATTTGGGAATGTTTTTGGAATAATCTTTAAGTGCGACTTCTTCCCTTTCCAAAACCTCCACAATTGATTGTGAATGTGAAACTCTTGTGGAAAGCCTTACTATTACCGGAGTGTCAAATTCTTCAGAAAGCTTAAATCCTTCTTTCACATAATCCCTGCATTCCTGCGAATCGGAAGGTTCAAGCATTAAAACCTTTGAAGCTATGGCATGGTGGCGCGAATCCTGCTCGTTTTGCGACGAATGCATTCCCGGGTCGTCGGCAACGGCAATTACAAGGCCTCCGTTTACTCCGGTATAAGAAGCTGTATAAAGCGGGTCCGCCGCAACGTTAAGTCCAACGTGCTTCATGCCGCAAAAAGCTCTTGCTCCGGCAATTGACGCGCCAATTGCAACCTCCATTGCAACCTTTTCGTTAGGTGCCCATTCGCAATAAATCTCATTATATTTTGCCGCTTCTTCGGTTATTTCCGTAGACGGCGTTCCGGGATAGCTTGAAGCAACCTTGCAGCCGGCTTCGTAAAGGCCCCTTGCAAAGGCCTCGTTCCCAAGCATCAATTTCTTCATACATACATTCCTTTCAAGCTGTTATATTTTAATTTTAGCACGAATTCTGCTGATTGTTAAGGGGATTTTGCCGTTTTTCTCAGCTTTTCCTCAAATCCACTATCCTTTTTGCCTTGCCTTGAAATCTTTCAAGAGATTTATGCTCGACAAGAGAAACTTTTGTATCAATTCCCAAAACTGTTTTCAAATTATGGTGTATCTTTTTCTGCAAATTCTCAAGTTCTCCATAATTTTCAAGCAAGCTGCTGTCGGCAAGCTCAACTTTTACTTCAAGTGCATCCGAAAAATTTTCCCTTGTGACTACAAGCTGATAGTGCGGGGCAATCTGGTCAAAGCCCATGAGCACGCTTTCAATCTGTGACGGGAACACGTTTACCCCGCGGATTTTAAGCATATCGTCGCTTCTGCCCTTTATTTTTGCCATTCTTGCATGAGTCCTGCCGCAGGCGCAAGGCTCGTAATTTATTTGGGTTATATCCTTTGTCCTGTATCTAAGCATTGGAATTCCCTCTTTGGTAAGAGTCGTTATCACAAGCTCTCCCTGTTCGCCTTTCGGAAGGACTTCTCCCGTTTTAGAATCAATCACTTCCGCAAGGAAATGGTCCTCTGCTATATGCATCCCGCACCTGAATTCACATTCGCCGGAAACACCGGGGCCCATAAGTTCGCTCATGCCGTAATTGTCCGTTGCAAAAAGCCCAAGCGTTTTTTCAATCTGCCCGCGCATTTCTTCGGTGCATCCCTCCGAACCAAAAAGTCCAAGCCTTAAATTCATATTTTGGATAACACCCATTTCCCTTGCCATTTCGCCTATATACTGGGCATAGGATGGTGTTGAAACAAGGGCGGTCGTTTTAAAATCCTGCATGAGCATAATTTGCTTTTCCGTATTGCCGCTGGATGTCGGAACAACCGTTGCACCTATTTTTTCAAGTCCGTAGTGAAGTCCGAGGGCTCCCGTAAAAAGACCGTACCCGAAAGCAATCTGCACTATGTCGTCATCGGTAGCACCCGCTGCGGCGCAAAGTCTTGCCACGCAATCGCTCCAATTTTCAAGGTCGTTTTTGGTATATCCCACAACCGTAGGCTTTCCCGTTGTCCCTGACGAAGCATGTATCCTTACGATTTTTTTCATAGGCTGTCCGAAAAGTCCAAACGGATATGTATCCCTTATATCATCCTTTGTTGTATAAGGAATGTATTTTATATCCGAAAGGCTCTTTATTTTTTCCGGCAGAACTCCCGCCTCAGAAAGCCTTTTATTGTAAAACGGCACATTGTCAAAGCAGTATTTTACAAGCCATTTAAGCCTTTCAAGCTGCAGCTCCTCTATTTTTTGGCGCGGCATGGTTTCAATTTCCTTTTGGAAAAACATTCTTTGCTATCCCCTTTATTAAACGCTCAATGGGCAGACTTGCGCCAAGGCGCATAAATCTGCCCGCATTTTTATTATTTTTAATTACTTCTTTTCATTATAGCACTCAAAAGCCGTTTGAACAACTTTTTCGTCAACTTTTTTTGTCAAAAGGCTGACCGCCGGAACAATCGCAAGCGAAACAAGCATTGCAATGGCCCCTGCCATCGGAGGCGTTGCAAATCCAACTCCGCCCGCCTTGCCAAGCGCAAGGCTTATTATGTAATTTGAACCGGTAATTCCTATCCCGGAAGCAAAGCTTGCCCAAACCGCAGCCTTTGTTACGCCTCTCCAATAAAGCCCATAAAGGAACGGCGCAAGGAATGAACCCGCAAGCGCTCCCCATGAAAGGGACATCAGCGCAGTAATAAGATTATTTGGATTTATGGCAATCACTACCGAAAGAATTACGAAAAAGGCGCATAAAATCCTTATCGCAAGCATTTGAGCCTTAACCGACATATTCTTTACTATGTTTCCTTTAAGAAAATCCAGTGTAAAAGTTGAGCTTGAAGCCATTACAAGCGATGAGAGCGTAGACATTGACGCCGAAAAGACAAGCACAACCACTACCCCAAGCAAAATATCCGAAACATTGCCTTTTAGCATTTGCGGAACTATCATATCATATCCCGCCGCAGGCTTGCCGTTTTCTCCCGCCTCAACGTAAAGTCTTCCAAAGCTTCCCATAAAATAAGAACCGCCGGAAATCACAAGCGCAAAAATCGTTGAAATTACCGTACCTTTCTTAATTGCCTTGTCATCCCTTATTGTATAAAACTTATGTATCATTTGAGGAAGTCCCCATGTTCCAAGCGAAGTAAGCACTATTACCCCAAAAAGCCCCATCGGGTCAGGACCGAAAAGCGATGTATAAACCCCCGTCTCTCCATTTGCCGCCGGAATTTGTGAAAGCTGTCTTGCCGCCTCGGTAAATCCGCCCTTCCCCGAAAGCACAGAAGCTATTACAAGCACTATCCCGGCAAGCATTATAATCCCCTGAACAAAATCGCTTATCGCAGTGGCAAGATAGCCTCCCGCAATAACGTAAAAACCTGTTATTGCCGCCATTATTATCAGGCAAACGTTCAAATCAATATCAAAAGCAAGCGAAAAAAGGTTTCCAAGTCCCTTATAAACCGATGCGCTGTACGGCACAAGGAAAATAAAAATTATCGCCGATGAAACAATTTTAAGCTTTTTGCTGTCATATCTTTTGCCAAAAAAATCCGGCATAGTCGCGCTTTCAAGATGCTTTGTCATGACCCTTGTCCGTCTTCCAAGCACAAGCCATGCAAGCAGGCTGCCTATAAGCGCATTGCCTATGCCTATCCATGTTGCGGAAAGGCCGTAGTTCCATCCAAACTGTCCCGCATAGCCTATAAAAACAACCGCCGAAAAATATGATGTGCCATATGCAAAAGCAGTCAGCCATGAGCCGACATTCCTTCCCCCAAGGACAAAATCAGACACGTTTTTTGTCCTTCTCCATGAATAAAGGCCTATACCCACCATAGCAAGCAGATATATGGCCAAAATAATTAAACTTTCCATAAAATGCTACCCTCTCCGCTTTTGTGCTTTAAAGCTTTTCATTCAAAATGCTTTAAAGCTTTTTACTAATAAAACGTTATAAGTATAGCAATTTATGTTTAAATTGTCAAGAATTAAAGCACCAAATTGCTTATGTAAATTGTGCAAGGAACGGTAATTGCCATTAGTACCATGCTTTGTACCACAGTTCTTGCCGCAAATTCAGGATTGCAGTCATATTCTTCCGCCAAAATGACATTAAGTGAACCGCATGGCAGTGCCGTTATAACAGCACAAGTTGCCGCAACCGTTTTGGGAAGCCCTAAAAACGAAAGCACAAAAATCATTGCCGCCGGGAAAATTACAAGTCTTAACGCCGAAACAAAATAAGAGTACTTATCCTTGAAAAGCTCTTTTAAATCCATGCCGCAAAGCGTGCAGCCTATTATAACCATTGAAAGCGGAGTCGTTATCCCTCCCACAGATTCAAGAGCCGACTGCAAAAATTCAGGAAATCTGAAAGGGGATAAAAAAATGGCGATTGACACAAATGATGCTATCGTCACGGGATTTTTAAAAAGTTCCTTTAAATTAAGTTTTCCGCTGCTGCTTATAAGATATATTCCATATGTGAACATAAACAGTTGATAGAATGAATTATATATCACGGCATAAAGCATCCCCTCGTTTCCGTACAGTTCAAGGCACAAGGGGAAGCCAAGAAATCCGGTATTTGCAAATACTGACATGGTTATAAATATCTTTTTTGTTTTATTTTCAACATTAAGCCTTTTTGAGGCAAGAGTTGAAATTATTATTGCAAAAACATAGTAAAAAAAGGCTACAACGGCGGTTATTGCAAGTCCGGACGAAAGCTCTCCGGAAAGTTCCTCGCCCGAAGAAGCAAGTATGCTTGCCGGAAGAGTAGCTTTAAGCAAAAATTTTGAAAAAGCCTTTTGCCCGTCATCGGTTATAATGCCGGTTTTTTTCAGAGCAAATCCTATAAGTATCATTACAACAATTTTTCCCATTAAAGTCAAAAGCACATGCAGAGGCATTAAAACAAATCCTTTCCTATTTTTTACAAAACAAAACATAAGTACCGCCAAAAAAAAGCGGCACTTATGCAATTTAAACTCTCTTTACATTCGGGTGACGGCAATGTTCCATAAGGAATTTTACATCTTCAACGCTTACCCAAAAAGCCTTTTCCATGGTTCTTGTCCCGTTTTCAAAAAGCAAAAGAAACTTATCGCCCCAGTCTATAAGCGAAATTTTCCTGTTTTTATATTCTTTTGCCATTTCTCCGGCAAAAACATCCTTTATATTTTGGTTTTCCCTTGCATATCCAAAAACAAACATGGAATATCCGAATATCTCCGGAAAAAGTTTTCTGTTGGGCGAATCTTTTCCTATTTCAATAACAACCCTCGTTTCGGAATAGCCCGGCGGTATGTCAAGCTGGGCCTCCATAACCGTCCTAAATCCATCCGCGGGAATATATTCCTCCAATCTAACGACCGGCGCCTCGGCATAAACCCTGTCTTTCAAAATCCCACCCGCTTTCAAAATCATCTCATAAGGCTGTTTTTATAAATATTTAAAATCTCCTCTTTTGTCGGGACAACTATTCCGTTTTTTACATTTTTTGCATTTACTGCAATGTCCGAATATTTTTCAAGTTCATCAGCTTCAAAGCTTTCC
>JAJUHO010000181.1 GCA_029267825.1 Oscillospiraceae bacterium | reverse complement strand
TAACAATGTTGCAAGGATGGATATAATCGAAAAACATATGGAAAACGGTGTGGAATTTCTTTGCACGGATGGCGTAACAATAGGGCGTGATGTTATAATAGGCGCAGGGACAAAGATTTTGCAGGGAACAATAATTACAGGCAAAACAATTATTTCGGAAAACTGCACCATAGGCCCTAATTGCCTTATAGATGATTGTATAATCGGATTTAATACTAAACTTAATTATGTTCAGGCATATCAGTCTGTGATAGGTGACAATGTAAAAATCGGTCCGTTTGTGCATATAAGGCCTGACAGCAATATAAAGAGCGGAGTTAAAATAGGGGATTTTGTAGAGGTTAAAAATTCAAATATAGGCGAGGGAACCGCAATAGCACATCTTACTTATGTTGGCGACAGCGACGTGGGCAAAAACGTAAACTTTGGCTGCGGAGTGGTTACGGTAAATTACGATGGGGCAAAAAAATCAAGGACAACCATAGGCGATAACGCTTTTATCGGCTGCAATACAAATCTTGTGGCCCCAGTTACGGTGGGCGAGGCGGCATATACTGCGGCAGGCTCAACGATTACAAAGGATGTTCCCGCAAACGCGCTTGCAATAGAGCGCGGGGAAATGAAAATTAAAGAGGGCTACGGTTTAAGGAAATTAAAGGGAAGAATAAAAAAGGATTAAGTTATGGATATTTTTGCAAAGCTCAAGGAAATTTCATCAAAAAATCAAACCGGACCGGTTGATTTTATAATAGTCGGACTAGGAAATATTGGTTCAAAATACGAGGATACAAGGCATAATGCCGGATTTATGGCAATAGATGCAATTTCTTCAAAGTATGGGGTTAAAGTTGATAGGATAAAATTCAAATCTCTTGTTGGGGAAGCAATTATAAGCGAGAAAAAATGCCTGCTGATGAAACCGTCAACATTTATGAATAATAGCGGAGAGGCGGTCGTCGAGGCAATGAATTTTTATAAAATTCCGGCAGAGCGGATAATAGTGCTTTATGACGACATAAGCCTTGAACCGTCGCATATAAGGATAAGACGGAAGGGCAGCGATGGTGGCCACAACGGGATAAAAAACATAATATATCTTACCGGCAAGGATACGTTTCCAAGAGTTAAAATAGGGGTTGGAAAGAAACCGCATCCCGATTACGACCTTGCCGATTGGGTGCTTTCAAATTTCAAGCCTGAGGAGTATCCGAAAATAAGAGAGGCGCTTGAAAAAACTGCTGCAAGCGTTGAACTTATTGTCGAAGGCAAAATTGATGAGGCAATGAATAAATATAACAGTTAAACAAGGATTTTTGTATGGACTTTTTTTATAGGGTTGTAGAAGATTTAAGCGGATTTAAGGAGTTAAAAAACGCACTTAATTCCGGCGATTTTCCATGTTCGGTCAGCGGTGTTTCAGGAATACACAAGGCGCAGTTTCTTTTGGCGCTTTCAAGGGATGATACAGTTCTTGCGGTAACCGATGATGAGGCATCCGCAAGACGCCTTGCAGACGACATAAATGAAATGGCGCGTGAAAAAATAGCTTATGCCTACCCGGCCAAGGATTTTACCCTTGCGCCGGTTGAAGGCGTTTCAAGGGAATATGAGCACGCAAGGCTTGAGGTGCTTTCAAAGCTTTTGTCCGGCGAGTGCAGGATAGTCGTTGCGGGAATAGAAGCAGCACTTCAAAAGACAATTCCGCCGGATGTGCTTAGGGCGAGGATTTTTTGCATAAAAACCGGTGATGAAATTTCAACTGCCGAACTTTCAAAACGCCTTTTGGCGGCCGGATATTCAAGGGCCGAACAGGTTGAGGGGGTTTCCCAGTTTTCGATAAGGGGTTCAATTGTTGACATTTTTCCGGTGCAGTCGTCCCTGCCGGTCAGACTTGAGCTTTGGGGCGACGAGGTTGACAGCATTTCATATTTTGACCCGGAAACACAAAGAAGAACGGAAAATATAAATGAAATTTCAGTTTCTCCGGCGCTTGAAGTGCTTTTTGAAAGTGCGGAAGATTTTGCGGAAAAAATAAAAACCCTTGTTTCGTCTTTAAAGGGCAAGCGTGCCGAACTTGCAAAGGAAAGTCTTTTAAGGGATGTAGAAAAGCTTGAAAATGGAGTTTTTCTTGCAAACATAGACAAATATATCACGCTTGCCTATGAAAGTCCGGCAACTGTTTTTGATTATGCGGGCGGACTTGTTTGCATAAGCGAGTATAGGAACACCATGGAAAAGGCAAGGGCGTTTCTTTCACAGCATAACGAGGATATAAAGATTTTGCTTGAAAGCGGAGAACTTTGCAAAGGACTTGACGGGTATTGCATTGAATTTTCCGAGTTTATGCACCTTGCGCAAAAGCGCCCTCTTGCATGCCTTGATTCGTTTGTGCGTCAGGCGCCTGAAATAAGCTTTAAAAAGCTTAT
The DNA here is from genome assembly GCA_029267825.1 of Oscillospiraceae bacterium. Taxonomy (GTDB): domain Bacteria; phylum Bacillota; class Clostridia; order Oscillospirales; family Ruminococcaceae; genus JAIHAL01. The sequence goes on along the minus strand of JAJUHO010000181.1, from coordinate 603 downwards.
AAATCTTACGGCTTTTCAAACTGCGCCATGGGGCGGGGAAATCCGCCAGCTTATTGAGGACCTGCAAAGCTTTTGCGGCAGGGGATACTCAGTAATTGTTATGGCAGGCAGCGAAAAGACTTTGCCCATACTTCTTTCCGATTTGACCGAAAGCGGCATAAGCTGTGAGATGGCAAGGGAGGACAGCACTCTTTCGGCTGGCAAAGTCTTGCTCATGACCGGCTGCGTTTCCGGAGGATATGATTATCCTGAAATAAAAACCGCGCTTATTACCCAAGCAAAGGCGCTTTCTTCAAAAAGAAGCCTTAAAAAGCGCAAAAAAGGTGAAGAAATAAAATCCCTTTCTGATATTTCGCAGGGGGATTTGGTTGTTCATGCCCTTCACGGAATAGGGCGTTTTGAAGGCATCAAAAAGCTTGAGCTTGAGGGAATAACAAAGGACTATATAACAATAAAATATGCCGGTACGGATGTGCTTTACGTTCCCGTAACACAGCTTGATTTGGTTTCAAGATATATAGGCCCAAGGGATGACGGGGCTGTAAAGCTCAATAAGCTTTCTTCAACCGAGTGGCAAAAAACACGCTCAAGGGTTAAAAAAGC
>JAJUHO010000102.1 GCA_029267825.1 Oscillospiraceae bacterium | reverse complement strand
TAAAGCAGACTAAATCTGCTTTGTAAATAAGGAGAGGGGGCAAAGCCCCCTCTTAGATGTTAGAGATTAGAAATTAGAAGTTAGATGCCGGTAAATTAAGAAAAGACCTGTAATGTAAAAAATAGCCAATTCTAATTTCTAACCTTTAATCTCTAAATGTCGTTTATAACGCTTAGGAATATTTATGCCGACAGGCATCCCAATTTCAAGCAAAGCTGACGAAATTACGTTAAATCCGTCTTTGTAAAATTCGCTTATGCGTCTTGATTTGTCAAAAATGTTTTTATAATCCGGCGGACAAATGAAAGTCCAGTCCGCTCCGTTTTCATCCAAAACTATGCGGAAATACTTATCTATATCCAAACTGCTGAACCCTGCCTTTGAAAGCAGCACATGATGCTCCATAGCCTCGTCAATATGGCTTATCAGCATTGTTTGGCCGTCAAACGATATAAGGGCAAGAAGCGGTTCATGACTGCGTATTGCCTCATCAACCGCCTGCATGGAAGGATATTTGATGATGTTCACAAACATTTCCTCCTTAGGATTTTAAATTCCTTTCCCTTTCTTCAAGCTCCGCAAGCGTTGGGAAACGGTATTTTTTCGGCTCCGGAGATGGAGAAACAGGCTCTGTTTTTGGAATTTCCGCCGGACGGGGATTTGACTCAACCGCGGAGGAGAATTGTTTTGCCTTTTGCTTTAATTCCCCGTACATCTTTTCAGAATAGTCAAGAAATCCTTCCAAATCCTCCGTTGAGGAGTATCCGTTTTGGATGTTTTGAATCATGTTGTTCAAATACTGGTTCCATTCGTTGAATTCCGCTTCTTCAAAGCCCATTCCCACACGCGCTTCAAGCTTTTCTCGGATTTTTTGACACCTTTCATCCATTTCTTGCGGGATGGGTGATTCTTTTTCCTCCGCATTCTGCGCATCAGCCTGTTCACGGCAGGTAAGGCCGGAGGCATTTACGCGGTTGCAGAATTTTCCCTTATATCCTGTTTCCGAAACAAAATACTTTCCGCAATTTTCGCATTTTTGCAGAAAAATCCCGTTTTCAAGCATTTTGTCTATTTCAAGGTCGATTGCCGCTTTAAAGCTCTCCGGCATGTAAACCTCATGCGGAAGAACGGAAAAAATCTCCGCCGCCGCAGCAAGCTCGCTGTCCTCCGGACGGGAAAGATTTTTAATATGCGAAAAGGCGTTAAGGGCTATTTGGTCCCTCATGCAGTCGGAAACGCGATTGTATGCCGGTTCGTTTGCCGAATCTATTGCCTCGGAAATACGCTTTAAAATGCCCTTTGAAACCTTGCTTATCATAAACGGGGCGTCAGGCAAAAGGGATGGCGATGAACGCTTTGCACATGGAAGTTCTGACGAGGGAAAGCCAAGCTCCTTTGCGGCTACGGAAAAAGCAAGGTCAAAATATCCCTTTCTTGCACGATATATTTCTTCCTTTGCCCTGTCCCCGTCAAATATGAACGCAAGCTTTTTCCTTGCATACTCCTGCACACGCATAAGATTTGCCCATTCGTTTATGGCACGGTTGGTCTTGTATTCCGAAATTCTATGGAAAATTGCCTTTTCATAAGCGTTTTTTGGGGATATGCACCTTGCCCAAAGCTCTTCAAGCCCTATGTCTTCGCTTCGGCAGATGTACTCTATTATGCAGTCAAGCACTATTTCGTCAAATTCGGAATTTGCTCCCGCCTCATAATAAGGGTGGCATTTTAAAATCAAATTCCTTATCACTGAAAACTGCCCCGGAATTATGCGTCCGGTATTTCTTAATGTCCGTCCGAGATCCATGCACTGCTCCCAAAAATAGGTGAAATCATATTCAATAAAGCCTATTATGGTTTTGGCAAGCTCCAGTTTGTAAAAATTATTGTTGTTTTTTACGACAAAAACGATGCTGTTCATAATCCCCAAGCCTTTCCGCTGCTATTTGGCGTTATTTTATTATTATAACACAAAATTTTAACAAATTCAATTTATTTTGCATCTCCCCTATACCTAATTTATAATATCTAAACAGTTGATGTTGACTTTTAATTGTGCTATAATTATTTAGCAAAGATTTGCAGGGCTTTTGCCTGCAACAAAAGATAAAGATTTTGAAAGGATATACCAAAATGGCAACAAATTACCTTTTTCCTCTGCCTCTGCCTCTGCATATAGCTTTTTGCATTATAAGCTTTTTGTTCTTCGGAGCGCAGTATTTGAGGAAAAAATATACCTACCACCTGCTGCTCAGCTTTGCCGTGCCGTCAACCTTGCTTATTTACGCCTGTTCTTCGGATTGGGCTTTTACGGTCTTTGGATTTGAACAGCTTGTACTTTATATACTGATATTGGTTTCTATTTTTCTTACAAAGAAAAAAACGGCTAAAGAAGAGGAAAACTCACAAAACCTTCTTGGGGAGAATTCTGATGAAAATAGTCCTTCTTGACAAACAGACCGTTTCCACCGGCGGCATTTCATTTGACGAGATTTCGGCGCTGGGGGAAACTGTTTTTTATGACTTTACACCACATGACAAAATGCTGCAAAATATAGGCGACGCCGAGGCAGTCATATGCAACAAATCCCTTTTTACGGCTGATGTGCTTAAAGCTTGCAAAAACCTTAAATACATAGGCCTTTTGGCGACCGGATACAACAACGTTGACATTAAAACCGCCAAAGAGCTTGGAATAACTGTCTGCAATGTGCCGGATTATTCCACAAAAGCTGTGGCGCAGCATACTTTTGCGCTTATCCTTGAGCTCTTTTCAAGAGTCGGGGATTTCTCACGCTCCGTTGCGCAGGGAGGATGGATAAAATCCCCCACATTTGCGTATTTTGATTATCCCACATATGAGCTTGACGGGCTTGTTTTGGGCATAATAGGATTTGGAAACATAGGAAAGGCTGCCGCAAAAATAGGAGAAGCCTTTGGAATGAGGGTTGTCGTGCATACGCGTACCGTTCCGGAGGGGTTCACTAATTATGATTTCGTCGGCTTGGATGAGGTTTTTTCACGCGCGGATGTTTTAAGTTTGCATTGTCCGCTAAATGATGACACAAAGGAAATCGTAAACGAAAGAACGCTTTCGCTTATGAAAAAATCCGCGGTGATAATAAACACTTCCAGAGGAGGGCTTGTGGACGAGAAGGCCTTGGCGGATGCGCTGAATTCCGGAAGGATTGCAGGGGCGGGGCTTGATGTGCTCTCAAAGGAGCCTATGCGGGAAGAAAATCCCCTTTATGGCGCGAAAAACTGCATAATAACACCTCATATAGCTTGGGCGCCGCTGGAAACAAGAAAAAGGCTGGTTTCTCTTGCGGCAAAGAATTTAAAGGCTTTTATTGACGGGCATCCGATAAATACGGTCACCGAACCTTAATTTGTTAGGGGAATGTTTTTATGTCGAAAATTTCTGAAAAAAAGAGGATAGTCATTAAGGTGGGAAGCTCTTCGCTTACTCATCCGACGGGACTTATAAATATAAGGAAAATTGAAAATTTTGTAAAGGTGCTCTCCGACCTTAAAAACAGCGGCAGGGAAATCATACTTGTTTCATCAGGCGCCCAAGCTGTGGGAATCGGCAAAATAGGGCTTTCCCAAAAGCCGTCCGATATGCCCACAAAGCAGGCTGTTGCGGCAATAGGACAGTGCGAGCTTATGTATATTTACGACAAGCAGTTCTCAATCTATAACCATACCGTTGCACAGGTGCTGCTTACAAAGGATGTTGTTGAAGTCAAGGCAAGAAAGCAAAATGTAATAAATACGCTTTCAAAACTGCTTGAGCTTGGCTGCATACCCGTTATAAACGAAAATGATACGGTTTCTTTTGAAGAAATAGAATTTGGCGACAATGACACGCTTTCGGCAATAGTCGGAGATATTATCGGGGCGGATTTGCTTATCATACTCTCTGACATTGACGGGCTTTATGATTCCGACCCGAGAAGCAATCCCGATGCAAGGCTGATTCCTGTGGTCGAAAAAATAGATGACAGGATAACCACGCTTGCCGGAGATGCAGGCTCATCACTTGGAACCGGCGGAATGGTTACTAAAATCCATGCGGCTCAAATTGCCGCGGCCGCAGGCTTTGACATGGTAATAATGAACGGGGCAAATCCGGAAAAGCTTTACGATTTGTTTGAGGATGTTCCGGTGGGAACAATATTTAAGGCGCAAACGGCATTTAAATCGTCTGAAAAGGAATGATTGGAATGAGCTTGATAAACGAACTTGGCGAAAGGGCAAAAAAAGCCGAAAAAATTATAGGCACAGCCTCGACAAAGATTAAAAACGATGCGCTTTTGGCAATAGCGCAAGCAATAAGGGAAAAAGCACAGCTTATTATGGCGCAAAATTCAATTGATATAAAAAATGCCATTAAAAACGATATGTCGGTTTCCATGCAGGACAGGCTGCTGCTTAACGAGGCAAGGATAAAATCTATTGCGGATGCGGTTTTGCAGATTGCAAAGCTGGAGGACCCGATTGGCGCGCCTGTGGGAGGAACTGTCCGTCCAAACGGGCTTAGAATTACCAAAATAAGAGTCCCGATTGGCACGATAGGAATTATTTACGAATCCCGACCGAATGTTACCGTGGATGCGGCGGCGCTTTGCCTTAAAACAGGCAACGCAGTTATACTTAAAGGCGGAAAGGAAGCTTTCAATTCCAACAAATGCCTTGCGGACATAATGCGTGAGGCCCTTGAAAGCGTGGGGCTTCCTGCCGATGCGGTGCAGTATGTGGGGGATACTTCAAGGGAAACAACGCTTGAGCTTATGAAATGCAACAAGTACATCGATGTGCTGATACCAAGGGGCGGTGCGGGACTTATAAAGGCTGTCGTTTCAAATGCAACCGTTCCTGTTATTGAAACCGGCGCGGGAAACTGCCATCTTTTTGTTGACGAAAGCGCTGACATTGAAATGGCCGTAAACATAACCGACAACGCAAAAACTTCGCGCCCGTCGGTATGCAACGCAATAGAAACATTGCTTGTGCACAAAAACATTGCCGAAAAATTTCTGCCGGAGGTTAAAAGGCGTTTGGATGTGCACCGCGTTGAAATAAGGGGCTGCGAGGCGACAAGAAAAATACTTGGCGGGGCGGTAATTCCCGCAACGCAAGAGGATTATGCAACGGAATTCAATGATTATATCCTTGCAGTCAAGGTCGTTGATTCGATTGACGAGGCAATAGAGCACATTTCAAAATATTCGACAAAACATTCCGAGGCGATAATAACATCAAGTCTTTTAAATGCAGAAAAGTTCCAGAGGGAAGTGGATGCCGCCGCCGTTTATGTAAACGCTTCAACAAGGTTTACGGATGGTGGAGAATTCGGCTTTGGCGCCGAAATAGGGATTTCAACCCAAAAGCTTCACGCAAGAGGCCCCATGGGGCTTTGCGAATTGACGTCGGTAAAATATCTTGTCAACGGAAACGGGCAGGTAAGGTAGGTGGACAAAAAATTGAAAAAAACCGAAAATACTTCTCAAAACGAAAAAAAAGCGCTTTTTGACTATGAAAAATATCTTTTTTCAAAAAATTCAAAGGCGGCAAAAGAAAAAAAGCCGGGCGAAACAATAAAGTCGATAAAAAATGCAATAGGCAGCGCCCTTGATGAGGACATAGCCGAAATTGCAGAGGCTTCTCTTACAAAAGTAACAAATGCAAGCGAGGTTGAAGTGGCTGCTTTGCCAAAGAAAAAGGCGGGCTTTAAGCGAAGCGCTTATTTCTTTATAGGAATTGTGGTTTCTTTCCTTTCGCTGATAGGCTTTATCTCAACTATTGGCTTTGTGTCGGATGCGGTTTCAAATATAACCAACAATACAAAGCAAAAAGAAGAATTTGCCCAGCTTATCTATCCTGCGGTTATCGTTGACCCGCCGGCTTTTGACAAGGCCTCGCAGCTTTCATCCGAAACGATAATCGGCGCTGCGATATGGGACATAATTTTGCACGAGGACACATCAAAATATCCTCAGGAGTACGGCACTATGACCGTTCCGCAGCTTGATGTGGAGCTGCACGCAACAAAGCTTTTCGGGCAGGGACTTTCATTTGAGCACAAGACGATAGGCGACGCGGCGTTGAGCTTTTATTACATCGAAGATACAAAATCTTATAACGTCCCCGTTTCGCCAAAGTACTTCCCGTATTCGCCTTTAATTGAAAATATAACGCGGAACGGAGATACCTATACCTTGACCGTGGGGTATGTTTCGCCAAGCCCAGAATGGCTTATCCAAAAAGGCAAAAACAATGAAATAAAACCTGACAAATACATGGAATACATCCTTACCAAAAGCGGAAACTCATACGTCCTCTCCTCAATAAAAGAACCGGAAGGGCAAAACAGTTCAAACGATGCATTTTAATTAGAAATCCCCGCACCTTTTTCCGGTGCGGGGATTTTTTATGGCAAAGTTTATTTTATTAGTGTCATAAGGGGGTCGCCGTTATTTACGGTCATTCCTGTTTGGAAAACAACATCGGCAAAATTGTCTTGATTTGTCACAACAACAGGAGTGATAAGAGAATATCCGTCTTTCTTTATGCCTTCCATGTCAAACTCTATGAGTATCTGTCCTTTGGAAACGCTGTCGCCTTCTTTTACTTTAGGGCTAAAATATTTGCCTTCAAGCTTTACGGTATCCATTCCT
>JAJUHO010000069.1 GCA_029267825.1 Oscillospiraceae bacterium | reverse complement strand
ATTTGTTCCAACAGTCCCATAAAAAAATATATAGCGACTGTATCCAATATCACTATTTTTGCTTATACCAAAATAAGCAGTTAATTTATCAAATTTCATTGGGCTAATTGACACATTTCCATTTATGCTGTCTTTTTCTACGGACACAGAAGACTGCAAATTTGAACTACAACCTGACAACATAAATGCAAATGATGTAAACAAAATTAAAATAAATAAACCTACCTTATTCATCATTTTCTATCTCTCCATATTGTTTTTTAGCAAGATATTACCAAATTTGATAGTATTGTCATCAAAAAACAAGATTTATATTTTTTAAATTTTATTAGCATTTTAAAAGCTCCCTTATTTTTTTGCTTTTGTAAAAAATTTTTTCTTTATTATAACACCATGCAATAAAATGTCAATATCTGTAACTAAATTGTAATATTTATACACAAAAAATCCCGGAGGCTTATTTTAAGCCAAACCGGGATTTTTATGCTATTGCAACTATTTTATTGAGGTTATTATTGAGGTTCCGGTCATTTCGGGCGGCTGGGGAAGCCCAAGCATTTTAAGCATTGTCGGAGCTATGTCCGCAAGAACTCCGCCCTGCCTTAATTCACAATCAAGTCCTACAACAACAAAAGGAACAGGATTTGTCGTGTGTGCGGTAAACGGTGAACCGTCATCCTCATACATTTTATCCGCATTTCCATGGTCTGCGGTAATTATTGCCGCGCCGCCTTTTGAAAGCACAGCGTCAATCGTTCTTCCAATGCAGGTATCTACGGCTTCAACCGCCTTTACTGCGGCGTCAAATACGCCGGTATGCCCAACCATGTCGCAGTTTGCATAGTTAAGGATAATCACATCGTATTTTCCGGATTCAATCCTCTTTACGACTTCATCCGTAACAAGGTATGCGCTCATTTCCGGCTGGAGGTCATATGTCGGAACCTTTGGCGAATTTATCAGCGCCCTGTCCTCGTTTTCAAAAGGAGCCTCGACACCTCCGTTGAAGAAAAAGGTAACATGGGCGTATTTTTCGGTTTCGGCAATTCTTAACTGTGTAAGACCGTTTTTGCTGATGTACTCGCCGAATGTATTGGTAAGGCTTTCCGGTTTGAACGCAACCTCAACGTTTGGCATTGTCACGTCATATTGCGTCATGCATACAAAATAAAGCGGGAATCTTCCGTTTTTGCGGTCAAATCCGGCAAAAGAATCATCAACAAGTGTACGGGTAATTTCCCTTGCGCGGTCTGGGCGGAAGTTGAAGAAAATCACGCTGTCATTTGCTGAAATTCTTCCATCCTTGCAGCAGACCCCGGGAACGATGAACTCGTCGGTTACATTTTCGGCATATGATTTTTCAATCATATCAACGGGATTTTCATTGTAAACCCCTTCGCCATAAACCATTGCGGAATATGCCTTTTCCACTCTGTCCCAACGGTTGTCCCTGTCCATTGCATAATATCTTCCCATTACGGAAGCAATTTTTCCGACACCAATTTCGGCAATCTTATTTTGAAGCTGGATTATAAAATCCTTTCCGGATGTGGGGGGAACGTCTCTGCCATCCATAAAGCAGTGAATATATACTTTTGAAAGACCTTCTCTTTTTGCAAGCTCCAAAAGGCCATAGAGGTGCTCGTTGTGGCTGTGAACCCCACCGTCGGAAAGAAGCCCCATGAAATGAAGTGCCGAACCATTCTTTTTGCAGTTTTCAACGGCATTCTTAAAGGCATCCTTGGAGAAAAAATCTCCGTCCCTTATGGACTTTGTAATCCTTGTAAGCTCTTGGTACACGATTCTTCCTGCGCCTATGTTGGTGTGTCCGACCTCGGAGTTGCCCATTTGTCCGTCTGGAAGTCCTACATCCATTCCGCTTGCCCCTATTTGTGTCATGGGACAGGTCTTAAAAATTTTGTCTAAATTTGGTGTCTTTGCGGCTGAAATGGCATTCCCGTAATCGGAATTGTTAATGCCAAAGCCGTCCATTATTATAAGTGCAACAGGCTTTTTGCTCATGTTAAATCTCCTTTATGTTACTTGGATGCAGCATCCAAAAGCACGCCAAAATCTTCAGCTTTAAGTGAAGCTCCGCCTATAAGGCCGCCGTCAACATCGGGCTGTGCAAGCAGTTCCTCGGCATTCTTGGGATTCATTGAGCCGCCGTATTGAATGGTAATTCCATCTGCGGCAGCCTTGCCGTAGAGCTTTGCAATAATTCCCCTGATGTATGAGCAAACTTCATTTGCCTGTTCGGCAGTAGCGGTCTTTCCTGTGCCGATTGCCCATACGGGTTCATATGCAATCACAACGTTTTTAAGCTGTTCTGCGGTTACTCCAAGGAGAGCGATTTTGGTTTGAAGCCCAACAATTTCTTCAGTAACTCCCTGTTCTCTTTCGGTGAGCAGCTCGCCTACGCAAAGAATTACTTTAAGTCCGGCTTCAAGGGCAGCCTTTGTCCTTTTATTTACCGTAACATCGGTTTCTCCGAAATACTGTCTTCTTTCAGAGTGTCCGATTATAACATATTCGGCGCCGATTTCTTTAAGCATATCGGCGGAAACTTCTCCTGTAAATGCGCCGCTCTTTTCAAAGTGGCAGTTTTGTGCGCCAACCTTGATGTTTGTGCCCTTTGTAAGTTCAACGGCTGTTTCAAGGTTTGTAAAAGGAACGCATATTACAACGTCGCAGGTTGCTTTTGCGGCAATAGGCTTCAACTGTTCAATAAGGGCCTTTGCTTCGGGGCGAGTCTTATTCATTTTCCAGTTTCCAGCAATTATTACTTGACGCAGAGCTTTGTTCATTTTTATATTCTCCTTGTTATCTTAAAAATTTTGTGTCCGGAGGTATAAATGCTATTCCATAGAGATGGCAAAGGCTTTTGCTTTCAGTGATTTTCTTTGCAAAAAAGAAACGGTTACAGGCTTTGGCTTTCTCATTTTGGAATCTAAGCATAGGATATACCTGCCTTTCGTTTTTATATTGCAAAAGGGCAAGCAAAAAGCCCGCCCTTTTAAAATTACTTCTTGTCGGCAATAACGGCAATGCCGGGAAGAACTTTGCCTTCGAGGTATTCGAGCGAAGCGCCGCCTCCGGTTGAGATATGGCTCATCTTGTCGGCAAAACCAAGCTGAACCACAGCGGCTGCGGAATCGCCTCCGCCGATAATTGTTGTTGCATTGGTTTCAGCAAGAGCCTTTGCAACAGCCATTGTTCCCTTTGCAAGTATGGGGTTTTCAAACACGCCCATAGGTCCGTTCCAAACAACGGTCTTTGCGCTCTTTACGGTTTCAGCAAAAAGCTGCTGGGTCTTTGGGCCAATGTCAAGTCCCATCTTGTCGGCGGGAATTTTATCAGAGTCAACGCATTCAACAGCAATTTCAGCGTCAATCGGTTCCGGGAAAGCACTTGTCACAACCGTATCAACCGGCAGTACAAGCTTTACGCCCTTTTCTTCAGCTTTTTTAAGCATATCCTTGCAGTAGTCGATTTTTTCAAGGTCAACAAGCGACTTTCCAACTTCATATCCCTTTGCGGCAAGGAAAGTATAAGCCATTCCGCCGCCGATTATAAGGGTATCACACTTTTCGATAAGGTTTGAAATAACGTTGAGCTTGTCAGCAACCTTTGCACCACCGAGAATAGCAACAAACGGGCGCACAGGATTTTCAACCGCGTTGCCGAGATATTCGATTTCCTTTTGCATAAGGTATCCGACTGCGGTTTCCTTTACATAATCAGTAATTCCCGCTGTGGAGCAGTGAGCCCTGTGTGCGGAACCGAAAGCATCCATTACAAAAACATCGGCAATGGAAGCAAGGTCTTTGCTGAATTCTTCAAGGTTTTTGGTTTCTTCTTTTCTGAAACGTGTATTTTGGAGAAGGACAACATCGCCTTCATTCATTGCGGCAACAGCAGCCTTTGCGTTTTCGCCTACAACATTGTCGTCATTTGCGAAAACAACCTTCTTTCCGAGAAGTTCGGAAAGTCTTTCGGCAACCGGAGCAAGCGAATATTTTTCCTCAGGCCCATTCTTTGGTTTGCCGAGGTGTGAGCAGAGTATTATCTTTCCTCCGTCGTTTATAAGCTTTTTAATTGTAGGGAGAGCGGCAACTATTCTGTTGTCGTTTGTGATTTTGCCGTCTTTGAGAGGAACGTTGAAATCGCAGCGCACAAGCACTCTTTTGCCCTTGACGTTAATATCGTCAACGGTTACTTTGTTAAGTCCAGCCATTTGCAGACATCCTTTCCATACTTTTAAATTGACAAATTGCAGTTGTTAAATCCTAAACAACCTCTGTCACTATTTTATAACATTTTGGGCTTTTTATCAAGTGGCTATGCGTAAAATTTAGAATTTTAAAGTGCTTATTTTTCCCCAAAGCGCACAAAGCTATCTTCTGTTTTTGCCCTTTATTATTATTCCGGTGAGCTTATGTCCCGCATTGCAGGCAATTGCCGCGCCTATCTGCCAAACAGCCTCCGGCGGATAGCCAAGCTTTTTTGTCATCATTGCGGCAAGTTCGGACGACTGCTCCTCCATGCTGCCTTTTATTATTATATATGGGGTTTGCGGCACCATTTCGGAAACGGCACATTCTATAAGCTTTGCAGGGATGTTTTTTTCTCCGCGGACCTTTTCAACGGTTGAAGCAACCCCATCGACAATCTTAATAATTGGCCTAAGTCCCAAAACCTCTCCTACAAAGGCAGCAGCGCAGCTTACTCTGCCGGATTTTTTAACATATTCAAGTGTATAAGGCGCAAAGAAAACCTCGGCACTTGCAACCCAGTCGTTGATATACGCTATTATTTCATCGGCGGGAACTCCTTTTTGCGCCTTTATTGCCGCCTGAACCACAGGATAGCCGTAAACTCCGGTATAATTAAGGCCGTCAATGATTGTTATTCTGAATTTTTCTTTTGCATCGGGATTTTCCTCAAAAAAGCTTTCCTTTGCCATAAGGGCGGAATTATAGGTATTTGAACCGGTAGATGAAATGGTGACATGGATTACGTCGGTATATCCTGCCTCATAGAATTCCTTATAAACTTCGATAAATTCAAATGTAGTAATTTGCGCCGTGGTGGGGATGCTTGCGCTCCTGTCAAGCATTTCGTAAAACTGTTCGTTTGTAAAATCCACTCTTTCGCGGTATCCTACTCCCTCAACAGTAACGGGAAAGCACATTACCTTAATATCAAGCTCATTTTCCTGTTCTTTTGTAATATCGCTGGCGGAATCGGTCAGTATTTTTATCTTTTGCAAGGCTATTTCCTCCCTTGTAAATTTATTCCCATACAAAACGGGTAAGCTTTCCTTCTCTTGAAAGGTCGGGATAATCCCATTGGCGTAAAACCTCATAAACGGCAATCGCAACGGAATTTGAAAGGTTGAGAGAGCGCAGTTCCGGACGCATGGGGATTCTTACGCAATGCTCCTTGTTTTCATAAAGCAATTCTTCAGGCAGGCCCTTGTCCTCCCTGCCGAAAAAAAGGTAGCAGTTGTCCGGATACTTTACTTCGCTGTGCACGTTTTTGCCTTTTGTTGTAAAATAAAAATATTCGCCTTTATTTTTTGAAAAAAAGTCTGAAAGGCTTTCATAATAAGTTACGTCGAGCCTGTCCCAATAATCAAGTCCGGCGCGTTTTAAATTTTTGTCGGTTATTTCAAAACCAAAAGGCTTTACCATATGAAGCCTTGCCCCTGTAACCGCGCAGGTTCTTGAAATATTTCCCGTATTTTGAGGGATTTGCGGCTCCACAAGCACTATGTTCAAATTCATTTTAACACCTTTGATATAAAATTTAAAGAGGCTGATAAGAGCAAAGCGTGGGATTTTGTATAAGCCAGTTAAGGCAGCTTTCAAGCATTACTCCGCAGCGCGGGTCAGAAGAATAGCTGTATGTCGTTTTTACAGCAAGTTCAAGGAATCCGGTTGCCCTGTTCATTGCTATTGGCAGGCTGTCGCCCTTTAAAATTGCCCCGGTCAGCACGCTTGCAAAAGCATCGCCGGTTCCGTTGTAGCTTGCGGGAACGTATTGGTAGGGCACTTTCCAAAATGATGAGTGTTCCTTGTCAAAGCCGATATTGCACCTTGTTCCGTCGGCAAGCTCAACGCTGGTTATTACAACGGTTTTAGGGCCTTTTTCGGCAAGTCTGGCAAGAAAGCTTTTTGCCTGTTGCGTTGTAAATACCGTTTGTGTCGGATTTTCTCCAAGCAGCATTGCCGCCTCGGTCGTATTTGGGGTTATTATGTCGGCAATGGCTGCAAGTTCGCCCATTCTTGAACAAAGCTCTTTTGTGTAAGTTCTGTAAGGCTTGCCGTTATCGCCCATTACAGGGTCAACAACTTTAAGGGCATTTGGAAAGCTTGCAAAAAATTCAAGGCAGTGGTCGATTTGCTCATTTGAAGCCAAAAAGCCGCTGTAAACGCAGTCAAAGCTTTCGCCAAGCCTTTTGTAGTGGCCGAGGGCACGCGGTATGTAATCGGTGAGGTCCTTTATTTCAGAATCCGCAAATCCTGTATGCGCTGAAAGCACAGCCGTAGGCACAGGGCAGACCTGAATCCCCATTGCAGAAAGGATTGGTATTATCACTGTCAGCGAACAGCGGCCTATTCCTGAAAGATCATGTATTGCGGCAACCTTGTTCAAAACATTTTTCAAGAAAAATTTCCCCTTTAAAGCATATATATTTTATTATACCTTGAAGACTATCAATAAACAATAAGGAAAATTTAAATTTTTATCCATATATTTACTCAAAAAACAAAAATCCGCAGGTATTTTTAAAAAATGTCCGTCAATAATATTTCTGTAAGAAAGAGAAAGGATGATGAAGATGAAAGCTGCAACCATTGTAAGAAGCGCCGCCGCAATCGCTACAGCCGGAGCAGTTGCATACATGCTGAGCAACACTTCGCCCCGTACTATGAGAAAGCTGAAAAAGAATGCAGGAAAAGCGTTGCAGTCGTTTGGAAATGTGTTCAGCGCCATTTCCTCAATGATGTAAAAAGCAAAAGCGGCTCAAAGGCGAGCCGCTTTTGCTTTTTGTTATTGACAAAATAGAAAAAATATGATAAATTATTTGTTAGAAGAATATGGTAAAGGAGATGCCGCAATGACTTTAAGAGCAAAGCCGCTGTTTGGTTTCTTGGCACTTACTTTGGGAGCAGGAATGTTGGCTGGATTTATTTCTGGGCCAAGCATGAAGATTTATCAAAGCTTTTCAAAGCCGATGCTTTCGCCTCCGGGATTTTTATTTCCAATAGTATGGACGGTACTTTATATTCTTATGGCCATTTCGGCGTATATTATTTTTACTTCCGGTTCAGAAAAAAGAAATTCGGCTCTTGCTATTTTTGCCGTTCAGCTCTTTTTTAATTTCTTTTGGACTATACTTTTTTTCAACTTGCAGATGTATCTTTTTGCCTTTATTTGGCTTGCAATTCTTTGGATGCTGATTTTGCTTATGATAATAAGCTTTTATCGTATAGACAAAACTGCGGCATATCTTCAAATACCATATCTCTTATGGGTTTCATTTGCAGGATATCTAAACTTTATGGTTTGGGTTTTAAACAAAGCAGCATAAATAATTGTATGAAATCTTTATTATAGCAAGATTTACTATATCTCTATAGCAATTTAATATTATCCCGGTTTGGTTTATAATAAGCCGCCGGGATTTTTTGTGTATAAATATTACAATTTAGTTACAGATATTGACATTTTATTGCATGGTGTTATAATAAGTAAAGAATTTTTTACCAAAGCAAAAAAATCAAGGGAGCTTTTAAAATGCTAATAAAATTGATGCATAAAATATTATCTGTCTTTTTGACAATATTTTTATGTTTGTTCATGGCATCCTGTCAAAATTCGTCAAATGCAAGCACAAAGATGCCGGGAAAATCAATAGAATTAAGTGAAGATGATGAACATAAAGTTTTTGACTTAATTGGTTCATTGGTAGAAAGTCATATAGAATATAATTTTAACAGCATTAAAGACATAGCTCCTAAAAATCTGTGTGATTTTATAGGATATTGCAGCGGTGACCTTGAAGATTTTGAAAAAGCGACAAGAATAGGGTATGACCCTAACTACCCGTTAAGAGGGTGGGTGGATAAAGAACAAGCTGTTAAAATATTAAAAGCAAAATTTACTGATATTACAGATTGGCCGTACAATATAGAAAATTCAACGGGCAAAAAAGACGAGTTTGCAATTTCTTTTGAGGCACGAAGCGGAAGCGGCAATAGTTTTAAGTCCATTGCGGTTACGGCAAGCGGTAATTTGATATACGTGTTGGCGGAATGCAAATATTCTTCGGATTTTCGAGAAACTTCTGAATATTCGGGCATGAATCTTTATTTCAAGCAAAAAATGCTCTATACGTTTGAAAGACAATCAGATGGAACGATAAAAATAAAAAGCGGAAAAGTTGTTTATAATTGATACGGCCGTATAAATTTTTAAAATATTAAAGCCTCCGGTGCATTTAAAACACCGGAGGCTTTGAATTTTAATTGTTTTTGCTCTTTCCGGAATTTGATTTTGAATTTTCATTTCCGGAAGCATTTTTGTTTGAATTTTCATTGGTTTTGCTGCCTGAATTGCCGTTGTTTTGTTTTTCAGTTTCGGTTTCTTTTTCAGTTTCGGTTTGTTTTTGAGCATTTGAATTTGCGGGAACTTCCTTTTTAGTTGTTTCGGAAACAGGTGCCGCAGTGGTTTGGGTGGTTTCTGTTTGAGTTGTTTGTGCGGTGGTTTCTGAAGATTTTTTATTTTTGTTGGAATTTGCGTTTGTTTCCTTTTCTTTGTTTCTTTGAGTTTCTTGAACGGCCGCTGAGGTTTCGGCAGCGCTTGATGTCGTTTCGCTGCTTATTTCTGTTGTTTGAGCCGATGTTTCGTCTGTTGCGGAGGTTGTTTCAGCGGCGGATTCAGTGCTGCTTTCAGAATTCTTGCGGTTTTCCTTGATTGCTTTCATAATGTTTTTTACCGGCTGGTTGAGCCATTCTTCAACTGAAATTTCCGCATCCGGATTGCTTGCCTGCAATTTTTGCACAAGGTTCAGTTTGCCGGGGGTCACGCCCAGTTCTCTTGCTTCGGCAACACGTTTGGCGCCTATGCCTATGGTTTCGATTTCGGCAGTTACTCCGGCTTCTTCAATTGCCGATTGTGCTTCTTCTCCAAGGCTGTCGGCGATTTCCTGTGAGGCTTCCTCGTTGTCACCCTCTGATACGGCTATGACGATTCCTCCTGGTTCAGAATCGGAAAGATAGCCCTGCGAGGCGATTTCCTGTATGGTTTGGTCTATGGCGTCGTTTATATCCATGTTGTTGAGGTCAAGGTTTTCAAGTATTGCTTCTCCGTCGTCATTTACTGCATTGTAGTCAATTACGCGGTCGAATACGTTGAGTTCATATTCAATTGACGGGTTTACATCAAGGCTGACATAAGTGTGTGGAGTGTTATATGCCCATACCCCTGTGCATCCCAAAGCAAAAACTGCCGCTATGCCTGCTGCGGTAAAGATTGCTTTCTTGCTGAAATTGATTTTTTTCATTTCAATCACTTCCCCAATCGCATAATTTTTGTTTTTAATTCGTATTATGCGGCCGTCTTCGGTCATTGCGGCAACAAAGGGATTTTTAATTTCAACTACAACAGCTTTCATTTGCTGTTCTCCTTTCCGACAAACCGCAAATATTCCGACATTCCGGGATAATCTCCTGAAAGTATCTCGATTGCCGCTATTATATATTTTCGATGGCGTTCCAAAATTTTTTGGGGTATATTTGCGATTTCTCTAATTTTTTTTATGGGAAGATTTTTGCTTTTTTTCATTTGGTCCAAAAGTTCGGGATTTTCAAGAACAGTCCGAATTGCCTTTGCACAGGCAAGACGGGTTTTTTCGGCTTT
>JAJUHO010000178.1 GCA_029267825.1 Oscillospiraceae bacterium | reverse complement strand
TGCCACCATTGGCTGAATTTTAAGCTTTGCCACCAAAAATCCATTGAAGCATCCGCAGAGCACGCTTGCCGCAAGTGCAAGTACAATTCCAAGCGCAAATGGATTTTGATACTGCGAAACCGAATGTTGCCCTCCTGAAAGAATAAAACAGCATATTGCCGCCGCAACCGACATTACCGCGCCAACTGAAATATCCGTGCCTCCCGATGCGGCCACAACAAGCGTCATGCCTATCGAAAGTATCACAAGCTCACTTGCACGGTTGATTATATCAATCGTATAACCATAAAACATACCGTTTTTTATGCTTACCTTAAAAAAATCAGGAGTGGTTGCAATATTAAAAAGCAAAACAAGCACAAGGCACAAAAGCGGCAAAAAAAGCCTGTGCGAAGTTATTTTTTGAATTTTCTCCTTAATTTTCGTCATTTCCCGCACCTCCGGCAATAGCTCTCATTATGTTTTCGGAGGAAAGTTCCCCACCGGAAATTTCCCCGACTTTTTTTCTGTCGCGCAGCACAGCCATTCGCCCGCAGACTCTAAGCATTTCCTCTATTTCGGAAGAAATGAACATTATGCTCATTCCCTCGTCGGCAAGTTTTGCCACAAGCTTTTGTATTTCGGTTTTTGTGCCCACATCAATTCCCCTTGTCGGCTCGTCAAGTATCAAAAATTCAGGATGCGTCAAAAGCCATCTGGCAAGAATAACCTTTTGCTGATTCCCTCCGCTCAACTGTTTTATTGGGGTTTCAGGACTTGACGTCTTAATCTGCAAAAGCTTTATATATTCATTTGTAAACTCTTCCTGCTCTTTTTTGCCAAGGAGTTTAAACACGCCTCTTTTGGCTTGAAGGGCAATCATTATGTTCTCCCTTACGGAAAGGTCTGCGATAATGCCTTCTTCCTTGCGGTTTTCAGGAAGATATCCCATCCCGCATTTCATTGCATCCAAGGGAGCCTTTATAGCCAGTTTTTCCCCCTTCATAAAGATTTCGCCGCAATCTGCCTTATCGGCCCCATAAAGGCTTCTCGCCAATTCGGAACGCCCTGAGCCCAAAAGTCCGGTAAGCCCTATCACTTCGCCTTTTTTTATCCGCAAGTCAAAAGGCTTTATAGTCCCATCGCATCCAAGGCCCTTAGCCTCTATCAATGGGATATCCTCCACTTCAGATTGAACATTTTCTCTTTTTATGGCTTCAAGGTCGTCAAAGCTTTTTCCAAGCATTTTTGCAACAAGTTCAAGCCTTGGAAGGTTTTGAATTTCATATTCCCCGACAAGAGCACCATTTCTCAAAACCGTAATCCTATCGCACACCGCATAGACCTGCTCTAAAAAATGAGTTACGAATATAATTCCCGTGCCACCGGCTTTAAGTTTCTTCATAAGGCTGAAAAGCTTTTCCACTTCTTCATCATCAAGCGATGAAGTCGGTTCGTCAAGAATAAGTATTTTTGCCGACATATTCACCGCGCGCGCAATAGCAACCATTTGCTGGACTGCTATGGAATAGTTTTCAAGGTTTGCCGAAACGTCAATGTTTATATCCAGGCCTTCAAGAATTTCTTTTGCTCTTTTTTTCATAGTTTTCCAATCGACAAATCCGCCCTTTTTAGGTTCCATGCCTATGAAAAGATTTTCTGCAACCGAAAGGTTGGGACAAAGATTAACTTCTTGATAAACCGTGCTTATACCGTTTTTTTGCGCCTCCTGCGGAGAACGGTTTATGATTCTTTGCGGATTATCCCCTATGTATATATCTCCTGATTCAAAGTCAACGGCTCCCGTCAAGACTTTTATAAGCGTGGATTTTCCTGCTCCGTTTTCCCCCATCAAAGCGTGTATTTCTCCAGCCCTAAGCGTAAAATCGACATTGTCCAGCGCAACAACTCCCGGAAAGGTTTTTCTTATATTTCTCATTTTTAAGATTATTGCCGGCTGCATAACTCTGTTTCCCCTTTCTGAAAAAAAGGCCGGAGGAAGCCCTCTTTTTTCCTCCGGCCGATTCTTATGGCAAAATTACCTTGCAAGCACAAAACACTCGTCAATATGCGCGACCCACACGGTCTTTTGCCGCCGTTTCAGCAGGGAATATGCCCTCGGCGACATATTGCAGCTTTTCAACTTTTTCTCCGGCTTCAAGCTTTTTAATTATTTCAGCCACACGCGGGCCATGCAGCGGATTACATTCGATATCAACATTTATATCTCCTGCCTCCATAGCGTCAAACGCAGCCGATACCGCATCAAAGGAAATAATGGTTATATCCCCGTTCGGTCCGCAAGTTTTTCCTGCCGCTTTGATTGCATCAATTGCACCGAAAGCCATATTGTCATTTTCGGCAACAACAACATCTATATCCGGGTAGGATTTAAGGAACGACTCCATTACTTCCTGTCCCTTTGCCTGAGTAAATTCTCCTGTCTGCTGAGCAAGTATCTTCCAGTTGGAATGTTCCTTGGCAACATTGTTAAATCCGTTGGTTCTTCCTATCTGCGCCGAAGAACCAATGGTGCCTTGAAGTGTTACAATATTTATATCCTCGGAATCCTTTCCTTTTTTCTTTAAATAATCGGCAAGCCAATTTGCGGCGTCCGTACCCTCTTTTTCAAAGTTCGAGCCAACCCATGCTGTAAAAAGGCTGTCGTCTGAAACTTTAATCATCCTGTCAACAATAATTACAGGTATCCCTGCATCCTTTGCCTCTTTAAGCACTGTATCCCATCCTGTTTCCGTTACCGGTGCAAGAACTATGTAGTCAACATCCTGCTGAATAAAATTGCGTATCGCTTTGATTTGATTTTCCTGTTTTTGCTGGGCATCATCAAATATCAGAGAAAATCCGTTTGCCTCTGTAAAAGTCGATTTCATTGATTCGGTATTTGCGGTCCGCCAATCGGACTCGGCGCCTACCTGTGAAAATCCGACAACTACAAGATTGCTATCTCCGCCCGACTCAGCCGTCTTGCCGGTAGTTTCTCCCGCCGAAGAAGACCCTCCCTGCGCCTTTGAACATCCACCAAAAGAAAGGACGGCAAGCGCGCCGACTAAAAACATTGCCAAAAACTTTTTCAATTCATATT